>NZ_PSVB01000004.1:0-213345 GCF_002932165.1 Rathayibacter sp. AY1F8 | reverse complement strand
CGTTCGACTTGCATGTGTTAAGCACGCCGCCAGCGTTCGTCCTGAGCCAGGATCAAACTCTCCGTAAAAAAATTACGACCCCCAACCCCGAAGAGAAGGGGAGTCAAGTTTGACCTCTAGCAAATAAGACATCTCTCCGACCCGAAAGTCGGAAGCTGACATCAATTTCCAAAGGAATCCCAACCCGATCCGAAGATCGAGGCCGGGGTATAAAATTGGCATTGAACATAGTGCACGCTGTTGAGTTCTCAAGAATCGGACACATCCCGCCTCCACACCAGAACGGTGCTTCACAACGAAAGTGATCGAAGATTGCTGTACGAGGGCGTGAGCCACTCGATTTGTCTTGCTTGCCGAGACCGGTTAGGCTTGTCGGAATCGAAGTCCCGATCGCCTCCGTGGCAACTCGACTAACTTAGCACATCCGCAGGCCGTGTCAAGTCCGGCTTCTTCGTGGTGTTCGCTGCGCGATCGAGGACCGCACCGCTGCACCGGGCTCGGCCGTGAGGCCTTGCAACGAAGCCGGGACCGTGTCCCGTGGAGGCTTTGCATCTTACGCTCGCGATCCCGCAGTCTTCAAGAGACGAATCTCTAACAGGCCTGGGAGCGAGGGGATGGTCCCCGCTTGAGGTGGGCCAGCTGGTCTCGACGCTCTGCGCCTGACTCCCGCTTGCCGCTCCTTTGGGGTGACGAGGAGTTACATTACGTCGGGCCTCGGCCGAGCGGCAAATCGCCTGCGTCCCGGGCGTGTCGCGATTTAAGGGCTCTGCGTCGCTGAGTGTCCGACTCGGTACCCGACGCCGGACATCCGGCTACCGGCTACCGGCTACCGGCTACCGGCTACCGGCTACCGGCTACCGGCTACCGGCTACCGGCTACCGGCTACCGGCTACCGGCTACCGGACACCGAGCTGATGAGACCGCCGACGCCGTCATCGTCCGCGTCCGCTCGAGGAGAGCGGGCACGCGGTCAGCGGACGAAGGCCCCGGCGAAGCTCTTCTTGCCGCGACGGAGGACGGCGATCCCATCGATCAACGGGAGCTCGCCGAGCGTGACGGTCTCGGACGGGAGGGCGGTGTTGTTCACCGAGAGCCCGCCCTGGGCGAGAGCCCGCCGCGCCTCCCCCGTGCTGGCGACGAGTCCGGTCTCGACGAACGCCTGCAGCGCCGGCGTCTCCGGGGTCGCCTCCATCGAGGGCACCGCCTCGAGTGCGCCGCGGAGGATGACCGGGTCGATCCCCTCGAGCGAGCCCTTGCCGAAGAGCGCGGCCGAGGCGTCGATCACCGAGCGCGTCGCCTCCGCTCCGTGCACCAGCGACGTGACCTCCCAGGCGAGCGCGCGCTGCGCCTCCCGGCGGAACGGCTCGTCGGCAGCGGCCTTCTCCAGGCGCTCGATCTCCGTGCGCGGCAGGAAGGTGAAGATCCGCAGGCGGTCGGCGACGTCACGGTCGTCCGTGTTGACCCAGAACTGGTAGAACGCGTACGGGCTGGTGAGCTCGGAGTCGAGCCAGACGGCGTTGCCCTCGCTCTTGCCGAACTTGGTGCCGTCGGAGTTCATCACCAGCGGTGTGCCGATCGCGTGGACCGACACGCCCTCCGTGCGATGGATCAGGTCGGTCCCGCTCGTCAGGTTGCCCCACTGGTCGCTGCCGCCGGTCTGCAGGACGCACCCGTACTGCCGGTAGAGCTCCAGGTAGTCGAGTCCCTGCAGGATCTGGTAGCTGAACTCGGTGTAGCTGATCCCCGCGTCGGAGTTGAGGCGGGCGCTGACCGCGTCCTTCTTGAGCATCGTCCCCACACGAAAGTGCTTCCCGATCTCCCGCAGGAAGTCGATCGCCGACAGCGGAGCGGTCCAGTCGAGGTTGTTGACCAGGCGCAGCCCGTTGTCGCCGCCCGCGGGAACGAACCGGGACACCTGCGCCTGGAGGCGCTCGACCCACGCCGTCACCGTCTCGCGCGAGTTCAGCGTCCGCTCGGCCGTCGGACGCGGATCCCCGATCAGCCCGGTCGAGCCGCCGACGAGCCCGAGCGGCCGATGCCCGGCCAGCTGGAGCCGGCGCATGACGATCAGCTGCACCAGGTTCCCGAGGTGGAGGCTGGGCGCGGTCGGGTCGAACCCGCAGTAGTAGGTGATCGGCTCCCCCGACAGCAGCTCGCGCAACGCTCCCGCATCGGTCGACACGTGCACCGAGCCTCGCCAGACCAGCTCGTCCCACACGGAGTCGAAGGCGGGGTCGAGCCGCGGGCTCGTCGCGGACCCGGGGAGGTGCTGGTCGATCACCCGACCAGGCTACCGCGGCGGGAAGGAGCCGGTCTCCGGGAGTCAAGTGCACAGGCTTGATCCGGGGCGATCAAGTGCCGATACTTGATCGAGGAGGTCCGATGTTCGTCATCACCGCGGATCAGCGCGACAGCAGGCACGACCACGACCGCGTGGACCAGGCGATCGCGAGCCTGATCGACGACGGTCGGGCGTCGTTCGTCCTGCCCCCGGAGCGGACGGCGGGCGACGAGTTCCAGTGCGTGCTCGACCGGGCCGATGCCGTCGTCGCGCTCGTGCTCGAGCTGCACCGGACCGGCCACTGGAGCATCGGCCTCGGGATCGGCCCGGTCGACCGGCCACTCCCCGCGACCACGAGAGCGGCGACCGGGGAGGCGTACTTCGCGGCGCGCCGGGCGGTCGAGGCGGCGAAGGGCCGGCCGACGCGCTTCTCCCTCGATCCGGACGCACCGGGAACGGCGGCGCCGGCACCGGCGGACGTCCAGTCGCTGATCGATCCGCTCCTCCTGCTGCGCGACGCGCGCTCCGAGGCCGGCTGGCAGATCGTCGACCTGCTCGAGAGCGGCCTCTCCCAGAAGGATGCGGCCGAGCGCCTCGCCGTCAGCCCGCAGGCGGTCAGCCTCCGGGTCCGCGCGGCGAGTGCTCGAGTCGACGCTCCCGCCCGTGACGCGCTCGCGCGCCTGCTGACAGTGGTCGACCGTACGCTCGACCCCACCGACGAGAGGACACCCCGATGACGGCACCCCCCGGATCCCCCGCCCTGCTCCTCGCCTCCGCGCTGCAGTCCGCCTCGTGGACGGGCGTGGTGCTCGTGCTGCTCGCCGGACTCGCCGGTGCGGTGCTCGCCGTGCGCCTTCGCCGTCCGCAGCTCGCCTGGATCCCCCTCGTGGCGGCGGCCGCCGCCTTCCTGCTCACGGCGGTCGCCGGACCGTCCGCGCCCCCGATCCACTCCGTCCTGGTGGCGGTGCTGGCCTTCGCGCTGGCGATCGCGGGCGGCGGGCCGGTCGTGCTGCTCACCCTCCGGCTCGCGACGGCCGACTCCCGCAGCGGCAGCCACGGCGGCATCATGGTCGCCGGAACCTCCCGCCCCGCCGCCGGGAGCGCGCCCTCGGCGATCGGCCAGCCGATCGAGGTGCTGCGCGGGGGGACGACGATCGGGGTCCTCGAGCGGATCGCGACGGCCGGCGCACTGATGAGCGGTCTCCCCGAGGGGATCGCGGTCGTGGTGGCGATCAAGGGCGTCGGCCGCTTCAGCGAGCTCGCCTCCCCGGAGGCGCGCGAGCGGTTCATCATCGGCACGCTGGCGAGCCTCGCCTGGGCGGCGGCTCTCGGCGTTCTCGCCCGGCTCTACCTCGCGGGCTGAGCTCCGGGCCGCCGCCGGGGCACTGCTCTCCGGTAGGGCGAGACGGTGGGGTCGCCCGGGATGCTGAAGCGCCACGGGAAGTCGTCCCCGCCGCCCGGGCCCGAGACTCCGGTGCGCGGGCCCGCCGCCACGGAGGACGGCCTCTCCCCCGGCAGCAGCTCGAACGCCGCCTCGAGCGGGTCGCCCGACTCGGTGAGACGGACTCCGAGGGCCTTCGCCAGCCGTGCGGGTCCGCGGGCCAGATCCCGGCTGCGAACGGGTCCGCGCCGGATCATCGCGAGATCCTCCCCCGATACGACCTCGCCGGCGCGCAGCAGCACCGCCGACGCCGTGCCCGCCGGGGAGCAGACGATGTTCACGCAGGTGTGCATCCCGTAGGTGAAGTACGCGTACACGGACCCGGGCGGACCGAACATGGGAGCCGTCCGGGGTGTCGGTCCGCGGTGCGCATGCGAGCCCGGATCCTCACCGGTTCCGAGGTACGCCTCGACCTCGGTCAGCCGGACGCCGACCACGCCCTCCGGCGTGCGGTGCAGGAGGACGCGGCCGAGCAGCTCCGGTGCCACCTCGAGGGCCGAGCGCGCGAGGTCGGGGAGGTCGGCGCTCAGAAGAAGCTCTGGCCCGACACGAGGGTGATCACGATCACCGCGACGATGACGACTGCGGCGACGAGCACCAGAGTCCGCTGCTGCCAGGGGCGCAGCGGCGGACGGCCGTCGTCGCCCGGCGCTCCTCGAAGAGTCACGGGCGTTCCCCTCGGAGGGATCCGCGCACGACCCGGACGCGCTCGGTCAGCCGGGCGAGCTGCTCCGCGACGCGGTCGGGAGCCGTGCCGCCGACACCGTCCCGGCTCGCCACCGATCCCTCGATGCTGAGGACGGACCGCACGTCTGGAGTGAGCAGCGGCGACACCGAGGCGAGCGCGGCGGCGTCGAGATCCTCGAGCCCCCTCCCCTGCGACTCCGCCAGCTTGACCAGCTCACCGGTGATCTCGTGGGCGTCCCGGAAGGGCACGTGCTTCTTCACGAGCCACTCGGCCACGTCGGTCGCGAGGGAGAAGCCCTGGGGCGCGAGCTCCGCCATCCGGTCGGTGTGGAAGGTGAGGGTCGCGATCATGCCGCTGAACGCGGGCAGCAGCACCTCGAGGGTCGTCACCGAGTCGAAGACCGGCTCCTTGTCCTCCTGCAGGTCGCGGTTGTAGGCGAGCGGCAGCGCCTTGAGGGTCGCGAGCAGCCCGGTGAGGTTGCCGATCAAGCGGCCGGACTTCCCCCGGGCGAGCTCGGCGATGTCGGGGTTCTTCTTCTGCGGCATGATCGAGGACCCGGTCGAGTAGCCGTCGTCGAGCGTGACGAAGGCGAACTCCCGCGTGTTCCAGAGGATGACCTCCTCCGCGATGCGCGAGACGTCGATCCCGATCATGGCGGTGACGAAGGCGAACTCGGCAACGAGGTCGCGGCTGGCCGTCCCGTCGATCGAGTTCGGCACGCTCGACGCGAAGCCGAGATCGCGGGCGACGGCCTCGGCGTCCAGGCCGAGGGTCGAGCCGGCGAGGGCGCCCGAGCCGTAGGGCGAGACGTCCGCCCGGACGGCCCAGTCCCGCAGGCGCTCCAGATCGCGCAGCAGCGCCCAGCCGTGGGCGAGCAGATGGTGCGCGAGGAGCACGGGCTGAGCGTGCTGGAGGTGTGTGCGCCCGGGCATGATCGCCGTCGGGTGCGCCGACGCCTGCGCGGCGAGGGCGTCGATGAGCTGCACCACCAGCTCCGAGACGAGCGCCGCGTGGTCGCGGAGGTACATCCGGACGAAGGTGGCGATCTGGTCGTTGCGCGAGCGCCCCGCGCGGAGCTTGCCGCCGAGCTCGGGACCGGCTTCGAGCATCAGGCCGCGCTCCAGGGCGCCGTGCACGTCCTCGTCGGATTCGTCGGCGGCGAAGCTCCCATCGGCGACGGCAGCCTCGAGCCGGTCGAGCGCCGCGAGCATCGCGGTGAGCTCGGCGTCGTCGAGGTAGCCCGCTCCGGCGAGCGCCCGGGCGTGGGCGCGGGAGCCGGCGAGGTCGTAGGGGGCGAGCTGCCAGTCGAAGTGGGTCGACCTCGAGAGCGCGGCGAGCTCGGGCGAGGGGCCGCCGGCGAAGCGGCCGCCCCAGAGGGCTCCGGCCTCGCCCGCGCGGGCGGAGGGTCGTTCCGTCATGGTTCTCCTCGGGTTCGGCTGTCGAGTCTACTGAGCGGCGTCGGCGGTGCCGGCGCGCTCCAGGAGCCACACGAGCAGGGCCTTCTGCGCGTGCAGGCGGTTCTCCGCCTCGTCCCAGATCACGCTCTGCGGGCCGTCGATCACGTCGGCGGTCACCTCGTAGCCGCGGTCCGCGGGCAGGCAGTGCAGGAACAGCGCGTCGGGAGCGGCAGCGGCCATCGTGGCGGCGTCGACCCGGTAGGCGCCGAAGGTCGCGACGCGCGCCGCCTTCTCGTCCTCCTTGCCCATCGACACCCACGTGTCCGTGATCACGATGTCGGAGCCGGCCGCGCCCTCGTCGGGGTCGGTCGTGGTGATCGCCGATCCGCCGGTGGTCGCGGCGATGCGCTGCGCATCGGCCAGGACCGCCGCGTCCGGCGAGTACGACTCCGGGGAGACGATGCGGACGTGCATGCCGGCCGTGGCCCCCGCCAGGAGGTACGAGTGCGCCATGTTGCTCGCTCCGTCGCCGAAGAACGTGAGCGTGAGTCCGGCGAGGCGACCGCGGTGCTCGCGGATGGTCAGCAGGTCGGCGAGGAGCTGGCACGGGTGGAACTCGTCCGACAGCGCGTTGACGACCGGCACGCGCGTGCTGCGCGCCATCTCCTCCAGGCCCGACTGCGCGTAGGTGCGCCACACGATGGCGGCGACCTGGCGCTCCAGGACCCGCGCCGTGTCGGAGGCGGTCTCCTTGCCGCCGAGCTGGCTGCTCGCGGTCGAGATGATCAGGGGGCTTCCGCCGAGATCGGCGATGCCGACCGCGAAGGAGACGCGGGTGCGCGTGGAGGACTTGTCGAAGATCACGGCGACGGTCTGCGGCCCGGCGAGGGGCTTCCGGGAGAAGCGGTCGCGCTTGAGCTCGAGGGCGAGGTCGAGGATCTCGGCCTGCTCGGCGGGAGTGATGTCGTCGTCGCGGAGGAAGTGGCGGGTCACGGTGCTGGTCGCTTTCGGTGGAGGTACGGGGTCAGAGGGTCTGCAGTGCGCGGCCGAAGCGCTCGGCGAACTCGGCGACGTCGGCGGCGGTCACCACGAGCGGAGGCGCGAGCCGGATGCTCGAGTCGTTCGCCGCGTTCACGATCAGGCCGGCGTCGAGGCAGGCGGCGGCGAGCTCGGCGGCGACCGGCCGGGTCAGGGCGATGCCCAGGAGGAGGCCCGCGCCGCGAACCCCTCCGATCAGGGGCGAGTCGAGAGCGGTCAGCGCGTCGACGATCTGCGCCCCGCGCTCCCGCGCGTTGCCGAGAAGGTCGGCGCGCTCGATCTCGGCGAGCACGGCTCCGGCCACGGCGGTCGCGAGCGGATTGCCGCCGAAGGTGCTGCCGTGGTGGCCCTTCTGCAGGAGGTCGGACGCCTCGCCGAAGGTCACCAGCGCTCCGACGGGGAAGCCTCCGCCGAGCCCCTTGGCCAGGGTGACGGCGTCGGGCAGGATCCCCGCCTCCTGGTACGCGAACCAGCGTCCGGTCCGCCCGACCCCGGTCTGGATCTCGTCGACGATGAGCAGCGCGCTGTGCTCGCGGGTGAGCTCACGCGCGCGCTCGAGGTAGCCGGCCGGCAGCGGGATGACGCCCGCCTCCCCCTGGATGGGCTCGACGATCAGCGCGGCGACGGACTCGTCGAGAGCCGCCTCGAGGGCCTCGATGCTCGCCTCGAGGTGCTCGACCCCTCCCGGCATCGGCTCGAACGGCGCGCGCATGGCCGCTTTGCCGGTCAGCGCGAGCGCGCCCATCGTCCGCCCATGGAACGCGTTCTGCAGCGCCAGGACGCGGTGCCGGCCGCCGGCCGCATTCAGCCGCGCCAGCTTGAAGGCCGCCTCGTTGGCCTCGGTGCCCGAGTTGGCGAAGTAGACGCGGCCCGTCTCCCCGGCCCCGGTCAGGCGGCGCAGGGTCTCGGCGAGCTCGATCTGCGGGGCGGTCGCGAAGTAGTTGGAGACGTGGGCGAGCGCACCGGCCTGGCGCGTCACGGCCTCGACGAACACGGGATGCGCATGGCCGAGCGAGTTGACGGCGATGCCGCCGAGGAAGTCGAGGTACTCCCGCCCGTCGACGTCCCAGACCCGGCAGCCCTCGCCGCGCTCGAGCACGGCGAGCGGCGGCGCGAAGGTCTGCATCATCGCGGCGGAGTAGCGGTCGCGCGCCGAGCCGGTGCGGGACGCGGTCGTGGGGATGGACATGGTGGCCTTTCGATCGGAGCGGTCCGGCCGCGAGGGCCGACGGTGCGCGCGTCCCGGACGGGACGGACGCTCGGAGCCGGGGCCGCTGAGGATCAGCGGCCCGACATTCGCTCCCGGTCGCGGGGGTCGAGCGAGGCGACGACCTCGGTGCCGATGCCCTCCGAGGTGAACACCTCGAGCAGGATCGAGTGCGGGATGCGGCCGTCGATGATGGCGGCCTTGGGCACTCCCCCGCGCACGGCGTCGAGGCAGGCGGTCATCTTGGGGATCATGCCCGATTCGAGCGAGGGCAGCAGAGCCGCGAGGTCGTCCGAGCGGATGTGCGAGACGAGCGACTCGCGGTCGGGCCAGTCGGAGTAGAGGCCGGCCACATCGGTGAGGACGACGAGCTTCTCGGCGCCGAGCGCGACGGCCAGCGCGGCGGCGGCGGCGTCGGCGTTGACGTTCAGCGACTGCGTGGGGTCGTCCGAGTCGGGGGCGATCGAGGACACGACCGGGATCCGGCCGGCCTCGAGCTGAGCGAGGACGGCGGCGGGATCCACGGCGATCACGTCTCCGACGAGTCCGAGGTCGTGCTCCTCGCCGTCGATCACGACACCGCGGCGGCGGCCGACGAAGAGGCCCGCGTCCTCACCGGAGATGCCGGCGGCGAGGGGGCCGTGCTCGTTGATCCGGCGGACGATGTCGCGGCTGATGCTGCCGGTGAGCACCATCCGCACCACCTCCATCGCCTCGGGGCTCGTGACCCGGTAGCCGCCCCGGAACTCGCTCTCGATCCCGAGCCGGTCGAGCATCCGCGAGATCTGGGGCCCACCGCCGTGGACGACCACGGGGCGGATCCCGGCGTAGCGCAGGTAGACCATGTCCTGGGCGAAGGAGCGCCGCAGCTCCTCCGACACCATCGCGTTGCCGCCGAACTTGATCACCATCGTGCGCCCGTGGAAGCTCTGCAGCCAGGGCAGCGACTCGATGAGCGTCGCGGCCTTCCCGGGTGCGGCGTCGCGCTCGGCGCGGCTCTCGGCCGAGAGGGTGGTGTCGTCGCTCATGGCCGCCTCAGCTCGAGTACGCGGAGTTCTCGTGCACGTAGTCGTGCGTGAGGTCGTTGGTCCAGATCGTGGCCGTCGCGTCGCCGGCGTGCAGGTCGATGTCGACGGCGACCTGCCGAGGGGCGAGGTCGACGAGGTCGCGGCTCTCGTGCGGCTCGCCCGCGAGGCAGACCTGCACCCCGTTCATCGCGACGTCGATGCCGTACGGGTCGAACTGCGCATCGGTCGTGCCCACGGCGGCGAGGACGCGGCCCCAGTTGGGGTCCTTGCCGAAGATCGCGGCCTTGAACAGGTTGCTGCGGGAGACGGCGCGGGCGACGACCACGGCCTCGTCCTCGGTCGCGGCGTTCAGCACGCGGATCGCGACGTCGTGGGCGGCGCCCTCCGCGTCGGCCTGCAGCTGCAGGGTGAGGTCGCGGCAGACCGCGGTCAGGGCCTCGGTGAACTCGTCGGCGTCGGCCTCGACGCCGCTGGCGCCGCTCGCGAGCAGTGCGACGGTGTCGTTCGTCGACATGCAGCCGTCCGAGTCGAGGCGGTCGAAGGTGACGCGGGTCGCGGCACGCAGGGCGGTGTCGAGAGCGGCGGACTCGAGGGCCGCGTCGGTCGTGATCACGACCAGCATCGTCGCCAGACCCGGCGCGAGCATCCCGGCGCCCTTGGCCATGCCGCCGATGCTCCAGCCCTGCTCGGAGCGGATAACCGCCTGCTTCGGGACCGTGTCGGTGGTCATGATCGCGCGGGCGGCCGCCTCGCCCGCCTCGGGTCCCCCGGCGAGCTCGGCGGAGGCGCCGGTCACGCCGGGGGCGAGCTTCGCGAGGTCGAGCTGGTCGCCGATCAGCCCGGTGGAGCACACCAGCACGTCGCCGGCGGACACCTCGAGGCTCTCGCCCACGAGCTCCGCGGTGCGGTGGGTGACCTGGAAGCCCTGAGCACCCGTGTAGCAGTTGGCGCCGCCGGAGTTGAGGACGATCGCCGAGACGACGCCGTCGCGCATCACCTGCTCGCTCCAGAGGACGGGGTTCGCCTTGCAGCGGTTGCTCGTGAAGACCGCGGCGGCGCTCTGCAGCGGGCCGAGGTTCTGCACGAGCGCGACGTCGCGCGCTCCGGTCGACTTCAGCCCGGCGACGACTCCCGCCGCCCGGAACCCTGCTGCTGCGGTGACGCTCACGGCGCGACTCCGTTCACGCTCAGGCCGAGGGACTCCGGGAGTCCCAGGGCGATGTTGGTGGACTGGACGGCTGCGCCCGCGGTGCCCTTGACGAGGTTGTCGATGGCCGAGACGACCACGACGCGGCGGGCCCGCTCGTCCACGGCGAGTCCGATCAGAGCGGTGTTCGCCCCTACCACGTCGGCCGTCCGGGGGAAGGAGCCCTCCGGGAGCAGCTGGACGAAGGTCTCGTCGCCGTAGGCGGTCTCCCACGCCGCGCGCACGTCCTGCGCCGAGACGCCGGGAGCGAGGCGCGCGGTCGAGGTCGCCAGGATGCCCCGGGACATCGGCACGAGGACCGGCGTGAACGAGATCGAGACGGGTCCGGCTCCGGCGAGCAGGAGGTTCTGCCGGATCTCGGGATTGTGACGGTGCGCTCCGCCGAGGCCGTAGGCGTGCGCGGAGCCGAGGAGCTCGCTGGCGAGGAGGTCGGTCCGCAGGCTCTTGCCCGCACCCGAGGGGCCGACGGCGAGGACCGCGACGAGGTCCGACGACTCGATCACTCCGGCGTGCAGACCGGGGGCCAGGCCGAGCGTGATCGCCGTGACGTTGCAGCCGGGGACGGCGATGCGCCGCACTCCGGCGAGCGCCTCGCGCTGCTTGCGTCCGCCGCCGCCGATCAGCAGCTCCGGGAGCCCGTAGGGCCAGGCCCCGGCGAAGTCGCCCCCGTAGAAGTCGGCCCAGTCCTGCGGGTCGGTCAGGCGGTGGTCGGCGCCGCAGTCGACGACGAGGACGTCCTCGGGGAGGGTCGCGGTGATCTCGCCCGACTTCCCGTGCGGGAGGGCGAGGAAGACGACGTCGTGCCCGGCGAGGTTCCCGGTCGTCGTGTCGACGAGGACGAGGTCGCGGAGCGAGCGGAGGTGCGGGTGCACGGCGATGAGGGGCTGACCCGCGTTGGCGTGCGCCGTCACCGTGCGCACCTCGAACTCGGGGTGGTCGGCGAGCAGTCGCAGCAGCTCGCCGCCCGCGTAGCCGCTCGCACCGGCCACCGCCACGGAGAAAGTCATGCCCGAGAGCCTAGCCGGTGCGGGTGCGGGGCCCCGCCCGGCCGAGCCGGACGGGACCCCCGGCCTCACTCGCGGAGTCGGACGCCGAAGCGCTCCGCCGCCACGGCCACGCCGTTCTCCTTCGCGGCCGTCGCCTCGGCCGCGGTGAGCGTGCGGTCCGGCGCGCGGAAGCGCAGCGCGAACGTCAGCGACTTCGTCCCCTCGGCGAGCCCGGTGCCGCGGTAGTCGTCGACCAGGCGGATCGCCTCGAGCAGCTCGCCCGCCCCCTCGGCGACGGCGGCGCGCACGTCGGCTGCCGCGATGCCGACCGGCACGACGAGCGAGAGGTCCTGGGTCGCGGCGGGCAGCGCGCCCACCGGACGGGCCACGACGACCCTCCCGGCCCGCGCGAGCAGCGGCTCGAGGTCGAGCTCGACCACGGCGACGCGGCGCGGGAGGTCGAGCTCCTCGGCGAGCGCCGGGAGCAGCTCCCCCGCGTGCCCGATGACCGCGCCGTCGAGCACGACCTCGGCGGTGCGGCCCGGGTGCAGCGCGGCGTGGGCCCCCTGGCGCAGCACGAGCTCGGTGCCGGTCGCTGCGGCGACCTCGCGGACCACGTCGAGGGCGTCGCGCCAGTCGACGTCACGCCCGGCGACACCGGGCTGGCGCACGACGGCGGCACCCGTGAGCAGCGCCGCGAGGTGCCGCGGCTGCGGCGGAATGCCCGCGTTCAGCTCGGCCTCGACCTCCGCGGACGGACGCGTCCCGCCCGCAGGGAGCGCCCCCGAGCCGAACGGGCGGCCGGCAACCGGGAGGAAGACGGAGCCGAGCTCGTAGACCGCGAGATCCGTCAGGCCGCGCGAGCGGTTGCGGGCCGCGACCTGCACGAGACCCGGCAGCAGAGAGATCCGCAGCTGGCCCGCGGTCGCGTCGAGCGGGTTGGCGAGCGTGATCTGCTCCTGCGGCTCCCCGACGACCGAGCCGAGCCGGTCGTTGATCGAGCGCGAGAGGAACGGGTACGAGAGCACCTCGGTCAGACCCGCGGCGGCGAGCGCCTGGGCGAGGGTGCGGCGCAGCCGCTGGCCCGGGGTCAGCCCGCGGCCGGGAGGCGCCACGGGCAGGATCGCCGGGATGCGGTCGTACCCGGTGATGCGGGCGACCTCCTCCGCGAGCGAGGCGCGGTCGACGAGGTCGGGGCGCCAGCTCGGCGGAGTCACCAGCAGGCCCGCTCCGCCGGCCTCGACGGAGGCGCCGATCTCGACGAGCGCGCCGCGGATCTCCTCCGGGGTGTACTCCACGCCGATGAGGCCTGCGACGTAGCCGTCCGGCAGCTCGACCGGCTCCGCCGTGCGCGGGTCGGCCAGGACCGAGCCGAGCTCGTCCGCCGTGCCGCCGGCGAGCTCCACGAGCAGCTGCACCGCGCGGGCCGCGGCGACCGAGGCCACCTCGGGGTCGACGCCGCGCTCGAAGCGCCGCGACGCCTCGCTCGGCAGCTTGTGCCGGCGAGCCGTCCGGGCGATCGAGACCGGGTCGAAGTTCGCCGCCTCGAGCAGGACGTCGGACGTGGCGTCCGAGATCTCGGTGCGCGCGCCCCCCATCACTCCGGCGAGGCCGATCGCCCCGCCGTCGTCGGCGATGACGAGGTCCTCCACGTGCAGGCGCCGGGTCTGGCCGTCGAGCGTCTCGAGGGTCTCCCCCGGTGCGGCGCGGCGCACCACGATGCCGCCCTGCAGGGTCGCCAGGTCGTAGCCGTGCAGCGGCTGGCCCAGCTCGAACATCACGTAGTTGGTGATGTCCACGACGAGCGAGATCGAGCGGACGCCGGCCAGGCGCAGTCGCGCGAGCATCCACGGCGGCGTCGGTCGCGAGACGTCGACGCCCCGGACGACGCGCGTGACGAACACGGAGGCGCCGACACGGCCGCGGATCGGCGCCTCGTCGGCCACGGACACGGGGAAGACGGGCGCCGTCTCCGTGCGCTCGTGCGGAGGGAGCGCCCGAGCGGGGTCGCGGAAGGCGGCTCCGGTGGCGTGGGCGTACTCGCGGGCGATGCCGCGGATCGAGAAGGCGTAGCCGCGGTCGGGCGTCACGTTGACCTCGACCGCGGCGTCGTCGAGACCGAGGAGCGCGACGGCGTCCGTGCCCGGCTCCGGGTCGAGCCCGAGTGAGGCGAGGCGGAGGATGCCGTCGTGGTCGTCCCCGAGGCCGAGCTCGCGGCTCGAGGCGATCATCCCGTCGGACACGTGCCCGTAGGTCTTCCGCGCGGAGATCGGGAACGGCCCGGGCAGGACCGCGCCCGGCAGTGACACGACGACCTTGTCGCCGGCCGCGAAGTTGTGGGCTCCGCAGACGATGCCGCGGACGTCCTCTCCGCCGTCGGCGGCACGCGCGCCCTCCGGGGCCACGCGGACGTGGCACCAGTTGATGGTCTTGCCGTTCTTCTGCGGCTCCGGAGCGAGGTCGAGCACCTCACCGACGACGACGGGCCCGGTCACCTCGAACCGGTGGACGTCCTCCTCCTCCAGGCCGACCGACACCAGGGCCGCGTGCACGGACTCCGTCGTGACGTCCTGCTCGAGGTCGACGTACTCCCCCAGCCAGCTCAGCGGGATTCGCATCAGATCACCATCCCGTACTGCTCGCTGAAGCGGACGTCGCCCTCGACCATGTCGCGCATGTCCTTCACGTCGTTGCGGAACATCAGGGTCCGCTCGATCCCCATGCCGAAGGCGAACCCGGAGTACTCCTCCGGGTCGATCCCGGCCGCGCGCAGCACGTTCGGATTGACCATGCCGCAGCCGCCCCACTCGATCCAGCGGGCACCGCCGACGAAGGTCGGGTGCCAGACGTCCAGCTCGGCGCTGGGCTCGGTGAAGGGGAAGTAGTTCGGGCGCAGGCGGATGCGCGCGTCGTCGCCGAAGAGGATCCGCGCGACGTGCTCGAGGGTGCCCCGCAGGTGCGCCATGGTCAGGCCGCGGTCGACGGCGAGACCCTCGAACTGCGTGAACACGGGCGTGTGCGTCGCGTCGAGCTCGTCGGTGCGGTACACCCGTCCGGGAGCGATCACGTAGAGCGGCAGCGGGCGCTCGAGCATCGAGCGGATCTGCACCGGCGAGGTGTGCGTGCGCAGCACCAGGTGCGAGTCGACGGGGTCGACGAAGAAGGTGTCCTGCATGGCGCGGGCCGGGTGGTCCTCGTCGAAGTTCAGGGCGTCGAAGTTGAACCACTCGTTCTCGAGCTCCGGCCCCTCCGCGATCTCCCAGCCCATCCCGACGAACACGTCGGCGATCGACTCCTGGAGGAGCGAGAGGGGGTGGCGGGCGCCGCGGCGCACGAAGCTGGCGCCGGCGGTGACGTCCACGCGCTCGGCCTCGAGCGCGGCCGCGTCCTCGGCCTCGACGAGCTCGGCCTCGCGGGCCGCGTAGGCGTCGCCCACCTGCTTGCGGGCACCGCCGACGAGCTTGCCGGACGCCGCCTTGTGCTCGGGCGGGACGGAGCGCATCTGCGCGTTGAGGCGGGCGAGGGCGGACCCCTCGCCGAGGTGGGCGGCTCGGGCGGACTTCAGAGCGGCGGAGTCGCCCGCCGCGCCGATGGCGGCGAGGGCGTCGGCGACCGCCGCGGAGACGGCCTCGTCGGTGATCGGGTTGCTGTCTGACACGATCCCCCAGTGTAGGCGAGGGCCTCCGCCCCCTCCCGCCGCCCGCGCGCGGTGCTCGTCGCGCTCGCCCGCGGCCAGGCCCCCGTCTGCGCCGACGGCTCTCGAAGCCCCGCCACCGGCGCTGCTCGACCAGCAGGGGCGGGTTCTCGCTACGCCGGGGTCGGAGGCTGCTCGACCGGCAGGAGGGGGGGCACCGCCGGGCGGGAGGACGAGAAGACGCCCGGACCGATCGCGACTCCCCGATCACCACCGCCTCCGCGTCGACGACGCCGGAGCGGAGCACCACCGCTCGATGCGCTGAGCGATCGCCGGACCCTCGAGGCGAACAGGAGAATCGCGTGTCAGCGATTCTCCGTAGCCGGACGCAGGACGCTCTGCGGAACCCGACCCCGTCAGGAAGCCGACCGCGGTGAGGATCGCCCTCGGGCGATCCTCACAGTTCAGTCCTGCACAGCGATGAGCTGCGTGTCCGTCTGCGCGCGGGCTGCGGGGTGGCCGCCGATGGTGCGGCCGCCGCGTCCGCCGCTCTTGGTGCGGATCTCGATCCACTTCGCCAGCCCCGAGAGGAGGAGGCAGATGCCGATGTAGATCGCTCCGATGACGATCGCCGCCGGGATGATCGGGCTGTCGAGGCTCGACTGGTTGCCCAGGTAGCGCGCGTAGTACAGAAGCTCGTTGTAGGTGATGATCGAGCCGAGCGCCGTGTCCTTGAGGGCGACGACGAGCTGGGCGATGATCACGGGCAGCATCGAGCGGATCGCCTGGGGGAACAGGATGAGCCGCATCACGCCGGACTTGCGCAGGCCGATCGCGTAGCCCGCCTCCTTCTGTCCTCGCGGGAGGGCTTCGATGCCGGCGCGGAAGATCTCGGAGAAGACGGAGCCGTTGTAGAGGGTCAGGGCGATGACGACGGCGAGGTAGGGGCTGAGCTTGAGGCCCGCGAACGGCAGGCCGTAGTACATCAGCATCATCAGGATCAGGACGGGGATCGCCCGGAACAGCTCGATGAAGAGCGTGACGGGGACGTTGATCCAGCGCCGGTCCGAGAGCCGGCCGATCGCCAGGAGGAGGCCGAGGACGAGGCTGGCGACGCCCGCCGTGGCGAAGGCCGCGAGCGTGCGGCCGAGGGCGCCGCCGATGCTCTGCCAGACCAGCGGGTAGCCGAACGCGCGCCACTTGGAGGCGTCGAACTGGCCGGACTCCGCGAAGCGCCAGACCACGAAGCCGAGGAAGGCCGCGATCAGCAGGACGACGACGACGCCGATGACGCGGTTGCGCACGACGGCCCGGGGGCCGGGGTTGTCGAAGAGGACGGAGCTCATCGGGCGACCCTCCACTTCTTCTCGAGCTGACGTTGGACGAGCGAGAGCAGGGTGACCAGGACCACGAAGACCAGGGCCACCCAGAGGACGACGATGAGGCTGTTCTCGCCGCGCTCGTTGAGCACGCGGACGATGGTGCCCGCCTCCGCGACCGAGAAGCCGGCGGCGACGGTGGTGTTCTTCAGCAGCGCGATCAGGACGCTCATGAGCGGCGGGATCACGGAGCGGAAGGCCTGGGGCAGGACGACCTGCGTCATCGTGAGGCCGAAGTCGAGGCCGATCGCGCGGGCCTCCTCGGCCTGGCCGATCGGCACGGTGTTGATGCCCGACCGCAGTACCTCCGCGACGTAGGTCGCGGTGTAGAGGCTGAGGGCGCAGATCGCCAGGTTCGTGTAGTCCACCTGCGGCAGGTCGAGCTTGGGGTAGCCGAAGGCGAAGAAGAACATCACCAGCGTGAGCGGGGTGTTCCGGATGGTGTTCACGTACACCGTACCGACCGCGCGGGCGATCGGGACGGGCGAGACGCGCATCGCGCCGACCACCGTGCCGATCAGCAGGGCGAACACGAGCGAGACGCTGAAGAGGATCAGGGTGTTGCCGAAGGCCGGGACGTAGACGTCGAGGTTGTTCAACAGGACATCCATGCGGCTGGCCCTTCTGTCGGAGCGGTGGTGGTGGTCGAGGAGAGGGGACCCCCGGGCGGCGGTCGGGCCGCCCGGGGCGCCTCCTAGTAGTCGTTCACCGCCGGCTGGGTGACGGTCGTGCCGGACTGGCCGAGCGTCTCGTCGTAGATGGCGCTCCAGGTCTCGCCGCCGTCGGTCAGCATGCCGTTGACGAAGTGGCGCAGGGCGTCGTCGTCCTTCGGCAGGCCGATGCCGTAGAGCTCGGTGCTGAAGGGCTCTCCGACGACCTTGAGCTCGTCGGGCTTCTGAGCGGCGTAACCGATCAGGATCGCGCCGTCGGTGGTGACGGCGTCGACGGTGCCGTCGGAGAGGGCGTCCACGCACTGCGAGTACGTGTCGAACTCCTCGGTCTTCACCTCGGGGTAGTTGGTGCGGATGTTCTGGATCGGGGTGGAGCCGGTGGCCGAGCACACGGTGGTGTCGGCGGTGAGGTCGTCCGGTCCGGTGATCGTGTCGTTGTCGGCCGCGACGAGCAGCTGCTGGCCGGTCTCGAAGTAGGGTCCGGCGAAGCCGACCTGCTCCTTGCGCTTGTCGGTGATCGAGTAGGTGCCGACGTAGTAGTCGATGTCGCCGTTCACGATCGACGCCTCGCGGTTGGCCGACGGGATCGCCTGGAACTCGATGGCGTCGGCCGCGAAGCCGAGCGAGGCGGCGGTCCACTTGGCGATCTCGATGTCGAAGCCGGAGCGCTCGCCGGTCGCCGCGTCGAGGTAGCCCAGCCCGGGCTGATCCTCCTTGACGCCGATGACGACCTTGCCGTCCGCGGTCATCGCGTCGAAGGTCGGGCTGCCCTCGAGAGTGACGTCGGAGGCGACCTCGTACGCGGAGGTCCCTCCCTCGGAGCCTCCACCGGCGCCGCCGCCGGCGGTTCCGGCGTCGCCGGAGCAGCCGGCGAGGGCGAGGGTCGCTGCCGCGAGTCCCGCGGTCATGAACATGAGCCTGGTGCGCATGATCGTCCTTCCTGGGGTTCGGCCCGCCGGAGCGGGCGATGTCGGGTCGGCTCCCGGGTCACGGGTCCGACCTGCCTGGTGGCTGCTGATCGCGCTTCTAGTGCGTGATGAGCTTGGAGAGGAAGTCCTTGGCCCGGTCGGTGCGGGGCGCGGTGAAGAACGACTCAGGGTCGGTGTCCTCGAGGATCTCGCCGTCGGCCATGAACACGACGCGATCGGCGGCCTTCCGGGCGAAGCCCATCTCGTGGGTGACGACGATCATCGTCATCCCGTCCTTGGCGAGCCCGACCATCACGTCCAGGACCTCGTTGATCATCTCGGGGTCGAGCGCCGAGGTCGGCTCG
This sequence comes from Rathayibacter sp. AY1F8, assembly GCF_002932165.1. Taxonomy (NCBI): domain Bacteria; kingdom Bacillati; phylum Actinomycetota; class Actinomycetes; order Micrococcales; family Microbacteriaceae; genus Rathayibacter; species Rathayibacter sp. AY1F8. Next base: position 195,115 of record NZ_PSVB01000004.1, on the reverse strand, counting down.
TCGAACAGCATCACCTTGGGCTTCATCGCCAGCGCCCGCGCGATCGCGACGCGCTGCTGCTGCCCGCCGGAGAGCTGGGCCGGGGTCTTGGCGGCCTGGTGGCCGACGCCGACCCGGTCGAGCAGCGCCGTGGCCTGGGCCTCCGCGTCCTTGCGGGAGAGCCCGCGGACCTTGATCGGGCCGAGGGTGACGTTCTCGAGGATCGTCTTGTGCGCGAAGAGGTTGAACGACTGGAAGACCATCCCGACGTCGGCGCGCAGCGCGGCGAGGCCCTTGCCCTCCTCCGGGAGCTTCTGACCGTCGATGGTGATGGTGCCGCCCGAGATCGTCTCGAGCCGGTTGACCGTGCGGCAGAGCGTCGACTTGCCGGATCCGGAGGGGCCGAGGACCACGACGACCTCGCCCCGGTGCACCGTCAGATCGATGTCCTTCAGAGCCTGGAAGTCGCCGTAGTGCTTCTGCACCCCGGAGAGGACGACGAGGGGTTCACCGGCGGGAGCGGCGGCGCGCTCGTCTTGCGGGGCTGTGACCATGCCGTCAGAGAAGCACACGGGGATGGGCCGGTCAAATCATGAGGGAATTCTTAACCGAAGGGTAACAACGCGCCCTGTTCTCCAGGTTCGCGGCACCCTCGGCCCGGTTCCTCTCAGGAACGCAGCGCGAAGGCGCTCTCGTACAGGCAGACGGAGGCCGCGGTCGCGAGGTTGAGCGACTCCGCCGCCCCGTAGATGGGCACCGCGACCACGCCGTCGACGAGGGCGAGCGACTCCTCCTCGAGGCCGCGCGCCTCGTTGCCGAAGACCCAGACGGTCGGCTGGGCGAGGTCCCCGCGGGCGCGGACGTCGAGCAGGTCCTCCCCCTTCACGTCGGCCGCGACGGAGCGCAGTCCCACGCCGCGGAGCCGGCCCAGCACGTCGGCGAGGTCGGCGCCGACCGCGACCGGGAGGTGGAAGAGCGAGCCGGTCGTGGAGCGCACGACCTTGGGGTTGTAGAGGTCGACCGAGCGGCCGGACAGCACGACCGCGTCAGCGCCGGCGGCGTCGGCGGCGCGGATGATCGTGCCAAGATTGCCCGGATCGCGGACCTCCTCGAGCACCGCCACGAGGCGCGGCTCGGAGGCGACGACGTCCTTGAGCGACGTGGGGAACTGACGGCAGACCGCGACGAAGCCCTGCGGAGTGACGGTGTCGGCCATCGCGTCGAGGACGTCCTCGGTCACGTACTCGATCTCCACCTCCGCCTCGGCGGCCGCGGCGACGATCTCGGGGTGCCGCTCCAGAGCGGTCGGAGTCGCGAACGACTCGACGATCAGCTCCGGGCGGTACTGCAGAGCCTCGGAGAGTGCCTGCGGGCCCTCGAGGAGGAAGAGCCCCGTCTCGAGCCGGGCCGGGCGGCGGGTGAGCTTCGCCACGGAGCGGACACGGGGAGAGCGGGGGTTGTCGAGCATGCGGCGAGCCTATCGGCGCGGTGATCGCCGCCCCCGCAGACACGGCGCGGGAGGGCCCTCGAACGACGGAGGGGGCCGCGACCTCTCGGTCGCGACCCCCTCCGGGAAGCCGTGCTGACTACGCTGCGGCCTTGGGCGCCGAGGTGTCGGCGGGCAGCGCGCTCTTCGCGGTCGCGACGAGCGAGGCGAACGTGGCCGGCTCGGTGATCGCGAGGTCCGCGAGGATGCGGCGGTCGACCTGGACGCCGGCCAGGGCGAGGCCCTGGATGAAGCGGTTGTAGGTCAGGCCGTTCGCGCGGGACGCGGCGTTGATGCGCTGGATCCAGAGACGACGGAACTCGCCCTTCTTGGCGCGGCGGTCGCGGTACGAGTAGACGAGGGAGTGGGTGACCTGCTCCTTCGCCTTGCGGTAGAGGCGCGACCGCTGGCCGCGGTAGCCCGAGGCGCGCTCGAGGATGACGCGACGCTTCTTGTGGGCGTTGACGGCCCTCTTCACTCTTGCCATTGCTGTTTCTTCCTATCGATCCGTGTCGGCTGAGTAGCGACCACGCGGCGCAGCGGGCTGCGCCGGCGGTGGGCTACAGACCGAGAAGCTTCTTGGCGACCTTGGCGTCCTGCGGGGCGAGGACCTGGTCCTGGTTGAGGCGGCGCGTGCGAACGCTGGACTTGGACTCCAGGTTGTGACGCATGCCGGCCTGCTGCTTCATGACCTTGCCGGAGCCGGTCACCTTGAAGCGCTTCTTGGCACCCGAGTGGGTCTTCATCTTGGGCATGTTCTCTCCTTGTGAACGTCACTCCGCGCTCGGCGGGGCGAAACCGGTGCCCCGCGAGCGGGGCGTCCACCGGCCCCGAGGCCGGGGCGGCGAAGTACTAGACGGACTCGGCCTCGGCCGTGTCCTCGGGGGTGTTGGCCTCGCGACGAGCGGCGCGGACCGCATTGGCCTCGGCCTTCGCCTCGGACTTGTTCTTCAGCGGGCCGATGACCATCACCATGTTGCGACCGTCGATGGTCGGGGTGGACTCGACCTGGCCGAACTCGGCGACGTCCTCCGCGAAGCGCTGGAGCAGGCGGACGCCCATCTCGGGGCGCGACTGCTCGCGACCGCGGAAGAGGATCATCGCCTTGACCTTGTCGCCGGCCTTGAGGAAGCCCTCGGCGCGCTTGCGCTTGGTCTCGTAGTCGTGCTTGTCGATCTTCAGGCGGAAACGGACCTCCTTGAGGATCGTGTTCGCCTGGTTGCGACGGGCTTCCTTGAGCTTCTGAGCCTGCTCGTACTTGAACTTCCCGTAGTCCATGATCTTGGCCACGGGCGGCTTGGAGTTGGGGGCGACCTCGACCAGGTCCAGGTCTGCGTCCTGCGCGAGTCGCAGGGCGACCTCGATCTTGACGACGCCGACCTGTTCTCCTGCGGGACCCACGAGGCGGACCTCGGGGACGCGGATACGGTCGTTGGTACGGGGATCGCTGATTGCGTTTCTCCTCTGATCTCGGTGAGTGCAGCTGCGCTGCCGGAGTCTTCTCCAGCGCACCCGAGAGAGGTGATCGTCCCGTCCACGTCGTGCCTGCAGCACGGCGCTCGCACCCTGTGACGCGGTTCCCGAGGCCGACCTCGAGAGCCGCAGCCCTGCCTCCGGTGGTCTGACGACCCTCGGGGGCGGAGTGCTTCTGACCCGGTAACCTTGTGAAGCGGTCAAGCGCGGGTGGGAGAATCTCCACTTTCGAACCGAGGACATGCCTCGGAGCCCGGACAACCATAGCAGACCGGCGGCCCGCCCGACAGAGCGGATCCGGCCGCCCCTCGATCCTCTGCTGCGGCAGCCGCGCCCCTCCACCACGGACGACGAACGAAGGACCCATGGCCCAGTACGACGACGACTACACGCGACGATTCGGCGAGGACGGCGGAGCCTCCGACGTGGAGGCCGCGCGCGACATCGCGGAGGTCCCGGCGGTGGAGATCATCACCACCGCCGCCGTGCACCTGATGAGCGCGGCCGCCGTCAAGTGCGGGCTCGCCGACGAGCCCGGAGCGCAGGTCGACCTCGACGAGGCGCGCAAGCTCATCAACGCGCTCGCGGGCCTGGTCACGGCCGGGGCGCCCGACATCAGCGACATGCACGCCCGGAGCCTGCGCGACGGCCTCCGCACCCTCCAGCTCGCGTTCCGTGAGGCGTCCCCGATCGCCGACCCGATCGGCAAGGGCCCGGGCGAGAAGTGGACCGGCCCGGTCACCTGATCGGGAGTCAGCGGGCGGCGGCGAGCTGCAGCGTCATCGAGTCGACGCGCTGCGCGACGGTCTCGTCCGCCGCCCACCGCTCCCCCAGGCGCGCGACGAGGGCGCCGAGCGCGTCCTGATCGAGCCCCGGGCGCAGGCTCAGGACCACCACGAGCTCGGGCCCCGCCAGGCGCTGCTCCGGATCTCCCGCGCGCACCTCGAGCGAGACGACCGCCCGCTCCCCCTCCGCAGCCGCGCGCAGAGCCCGGAGCACCTCCGCATCGGCGGGGGCCGGCCGCCAGTCGCCGCCCTCCGCGATCGCCCAGAGCGCCGGGCGCCGGACCGCGAACGCCCGCTCGGACGCGGGGTCGAGGACCATCACCTCGGTGCCCTCCGCGACGGCCGCCAGGGCCGCGCGGCGCCCGTCGACAGGGACGGGACGGGCGGCCGGGTCCCACCGGCGCATGCTCTCGACGCCGCTGAAGACGGGGAGCACCGTGCGGCCGTCGGGTCCGGCGACCGTGACGATCGCGAGCTCCTGCGTCTTGTCCGCCCGGAGTCCCCCGACCCCCTCGGCCTCCTCGCCGAGGCGGGCGACCAGAGGGATGAGCAGGCGGGACGTGCGGAGCGCGTCGACCACGGCCTCCGGGCCGCGAATGCCGCGGGTGAAGGACTCGAGCGCGGCGACCAGCGCCTCCGGGGCGCTCCCGTCGTCCTCCGGTGCTGCGCTCGGCTCGAAGTGCCGGCCCGCCCAGGGAGTGCCGGCGGAGTCGGTCAGATGCGCCGGGAGCGGGCGGGGCTCACTCGGATGCGACATCCAGGGCCTCCGCGAGCGTGAACGCGCCCGCGTACAGCGCCTTGCCGACGATCGCGCCCTCGAGCCCCTGGGGCACGAGGTCGCGCAGAGCGGCGATGTCGTCGAGGTTCGAGATGCCGCCCGAGGCGATCACGGGGCGGTGGGTGCGGGCCATGACCTGCTCGAGGAGCTCGAGGTTCGGGCCCTTGAGCGTGCCGTCCTTCGTGACGTCGGTGACGACGTAGCGGGTGCAGCCGGCCTCCTCCAGGCGGTCGAGGACCTGCCAGAGGTCGCCGCCCTCCTTGGTCCAGCCGCGCGCGGCGAGCGTGGTGCCCCGGACGTCGAGCCCGACGGCGATCTGGTCACCGTACTGCGCGATGACGCTCGCGGCCCACTCGGGGTTCTCGAGCGCCGCGGTGCCGAGGTTGATGCGCTTCGCGCCGGCGCTCAGCGCGGACTCGAGGCTGCGGTCGTCGCGGATCCCGCCGGAGAGCTCGACGTTCACGCCCTTCACCTGCCGGATGACCTTCTTCATGATGCCGTGGTTGTCGCCGCGGCCGAAGGCGGCGTCGAGGTCGACGAGGTGGATCCACTCCGCGCCCTGGTCGGCCCAATCGCCCGCGGCGTCGATCGGGTCGCCGTAGTTGGTCTCGGTCCCGGCCTCGCCCTGCGTGAGCCGCACGGCCCTGCCGCCCGCCACGTCGATCGCAGGCAGGAGGACCAGGCCCGGGGCCTTGGTGAACTCGCTCATCGTCATCCTCAGTCTCGGAGCCGGTGCCGGCCCCTGGAGGCGCCGACCACCGGCCGATCCTAGTTCGTGCGGAGGGTGCCCAGCCAATTGGCCAGCAGCCGGAGCCCGGCGGCCCCCGACTTCTCGGGGTGGAACTGCGTGGCCGAGAGCGGCCCGTTCTCGACCGCGGCGATGAAGGGGCCTCCGTGATCGGCCCAGGTGACCGCGGGACGCGGGAACGGGGGCATCACGTCGAGCGACCACTCGCGGGCGCCGTAGGAGTGCACGAAGTAGAAGCGCTCCTCGGCGATGCCGTCGAAGAGCACCGAGCCCTCGGGAGCGGAGACGGTGTTCCAGCCCATGTGCGGGACGACCTCGGCCGGGAGGAGGTCCACCGTCCCCGGCCACTCGCCCAGGCCCTCGCTCTCGACCCCGCGCTCGACGCCGCGCTCGAAGAGCACCTGCATCCCGACGCAGATGCCCAGGACGGGGCGCCCGCCGGCGAGGCGCTTCTCGATGATCTCGCCGCCGCGGGCGCGGGTCAGCGCCGACATCACGGCGTCGAAGGCGCCGACGCCGGGCACGAGGAGGCCGTCCGCCTCCAGCGCCCGCTGCCGGTCCCCCGTCAGCTCGACGTCGGCCCCGGCGAGCTCGAGCGCCTTGACGGCGGAGTGCACGTTCCCCGAGCCGTAGTCGTAGACCACGACGGAGGGGCGGGCCGAGCTCACAGCGCGCCCTTCGTCGACGGCACGCCGGAGACGAGCGGATCGAGGGCCTTGGCCTGACGGAAGGCGCGGGCGAACGCCTTGAACTCCGCTTCGGCGATGTGGTGCGGGTCCCTGCCGCCGAGCACCGTGACGTGCACGGTGAGGCCGGCGTTGAACGCGATCGCCTCGAAGACGTGGCGCACCATCGACCCGGTGAAGTGGCCGCCGATCAGGTGCAGCGCGAAGCCCTCCGGCTCGCCGGTGTGCACGAGGTAGGGGCGCCCCGAGATGTCGACGACCGCCTGCACGAGCGCCTCGTCGAGGGGGACGAGCGCGTCGCCGAAGCGTGAGATCCCGGCCTTGTCGCCGAGAGCCTGTCGGATGGCCGTGCCCAGTACGATGCCGATGTCCTCCGCGGTGTGGTGGATGTCGATCTCGATGTCGCCGCGGGCCCGGACGCGCAGGTCCGTGAGCGAATGCTTCGCGAACGCCGTCAGCAGGTGGTCGAAGAAGGGCACGCCGGTCTCGAGATCGGCGACGCCCGTGCCGTCGAGGTCGAGGGAGAGCTCGATGCTCGACTCGCTGGTGGCACGGCTGAGGGAGGCGGTGCGCCCGGGTGCGGCGCTCGGGGAGGTCATGCCTCCCAGTCTATTCGCGCCGCGTCGCCGCCCCCGGGCGGAGCTCACTCGCGCGAGAGCGCCACCGTGGGGTCGGCCGACGGTGCGGGGAGGGAGGCGAGCGCCTCGAGGAACGCGGTCGTCTCCTCCTCGGTGCCGGCGCTGACACGGAGGTGGTTCGGGATGCCGACGTCGCGGATGAGGACGCCGCGGGCGAGCAGGCCCTCGAACACGGCGGCCGGATCCGCGACACCGCCGAAGAGGACGAAGTTGCTGCCGGTCGCGTACGGGCGGTAGCCGAGGGCGCGCAGTCCGTCGATCATCCGGTCGCGCTGCACGATGATCTCGCCGACCATGGCGAGCATCTCGTCGGCGTGAGCGAGGGCGGCGGTCGCGGCGGCCTGGGTGAGGGCCGACAGGTGGTACGGGAGGCGGACGAGGCGGAGCGCGTCGATCACCGCGGGGTCGGCGGCGAGGTAGCCCAGGCGGACACCGGCGAAGGCGAAGGCCTTGCTCATGGTGCGGGACACGAGCAGGCGCGGTCGCCCGGGGAGGAGGCTCAGCGCGGTGGGAGCGCCCCTGCCGGCGAACTCGGCGTACGCCTCGTCGACGACGACGATGCCGTCGGTCGCGTCGTAGACCGCCTCGATCACGGCGAGGTCGAGCGGCGTCCCGGTCGGGTTGTTCGGCGCGCAGAGGAAGACGATGTCGGGCCGGGCCCGGCGCACCTGCTCCGCGGCGTGCTCGGCTCCGATCTCGAACTCCGCCTCGCGCGGAGCGGGGATCCACTCCGTTCCGCTCCCCGACGCGAGGATCGAGTACATCGAGTAGGTGGGCGCGAACCCCAGCAGCGAGCGCCCGGGACCGCCGAACGCCTGAAGGACGTGCTGGAGCACCTCGTTCGATCCGTTCGCAGCCCACACGCCGTCCGCGGTGAGCCCGTGACCGAGGTAGCCGGCGAGGGAGTCGCGCAGCTCTCGGAACTCGCGGTCGGGGTACCGGTTGACGGTGCGCAGCGCCTCCGTGACCCGCCCGACGATGTCGGCGATCACGTCGTCCGGGACCGGGTGGGTGTTCTCGTTGACGTTGAGGGCGACGGGCACGACCGCCTGGGGTGCGCCGTACGGGTGCTTGCCTCGGAGGTCGTCGCGGAGGGGCAGGTCGTCGAGAGTCGTCACCAGGGAATGGTAGCGAAGCGCCCGACGCGGACGACCGGGCAGCCCGGCTCAGCGAGCGATGTCGTACTCGGCCGGGACGGCGAGGCGCTGCCCGGGCTCGACGCCCGCGCTCGAGAGCTGGTTGAGGGAGAGGATGTCGTCGACCACGTCGCGCGGGTCCGCCTGCGGGGCGAGCTCCTCGGCGAGCGACCAGAGCGACTCGCCCGCGTGGACGGTGACGTACTGGAACTCGACTGCAGCGGCGTCGCTCGACGCGACCGCTCCACCGCCGTTGAGCCCGAAGGCGAAGGCGCCCGCCACGATCGGCAGGGCCCCCAGAGCGGCCACCACGGCGCGGCCGCGGCGCGTGAGGCGCAGACGGGTGCGGACGATGCGCGCCTCGCCGAACGCGTTCATCGGCTCGGGAGCGGACGGCAGGACCTCGACGGGCCGAGCCGCGGACGAGCGCTGGAGCGGGCGGGAGGTGAGCTGTGCGGTCATGGGATCGCTCCTTTCAACAGGGATTCGGGGAGGCCCTCGGCCGGGAGGGCCGCCCCGAACGCCTGTACCGAACATATCTTCGAACGACGGAGCGGTCAAGGGACCGCTCGGCTGATCCGCGGGCAGACACGCGCGCGACACACTCGAACGAATGTTCCGGGTCGGGAGTTCCGGCGGATACAGTTTCGAGAGCCTGGTCGTAGTACAGCAGCGACCACCGACATTCCTTGTCGGGTCGCGACCGGGCGGGCGCGCACGCGGCGTGCGCACCGGGAAGAGGGAGCATCGTGAGCGACGCGCAGAGGGCCGGGACCCCGGCCGCCAAGACGAAGGCGGCCGCGGGCCGGCGCCGGAAGAGCCTGAGCGCCAAGCAGCTCGCGATCCTCGACGCGATCCAGCGCTCGGTGTCGAGCCGCGGCTACCCGCCGAGCATGCGCGAGATCGGCGACGCGGTCGGCCTCGCCTCGCTGTCGAGCGTCACCCACCAGCTCAACCAGCTCGAGCTCAGCGGCTACCTGCGCCGTGACCCGAACCGGCCCCGCGCCCTCGAGATCCTCATCGACGTCCCCAGCTCGACGGAGGACGACGGGTCGTTCGAGTCGACCGCGACGGTCGGCGACGCGGCGATGGTCCCCCTCGTCGGCCGGATCGCGGCGGGTGTGCCGATCATGGCCGACCAGCAGATCGACGAGGTGTTCCCGCTTCCCCGGCAGCTCGTCGGCAAGGGCGAGCTCTTCATGCTCAAGGTCGTCGGCGAGTCGATGATCGACGCCGCGATCTGCGACGGCGACTGGGTCGTGGTCCGCTCGCAGCGCACCGCCGAGAACGGCGAGATCGTAGCGGCCATGCTCGACGGCGAGGCCACCGTCAAGGTGCTGCGCCAGCGCGACGGCCACACCTGGCTGCTGCCCCGCAACTCCAACTTCGAGCCGATCCTCGGCGACGAGGCCGAGGTGCTCGGGAAGATCGTGGCGGTCCTCCGCTCGGTCTGACACCGGGCGTGCAGGAGGGGCCCGACCGGCGTGCAGCCGGTCGGGCCCCTCCTGCATTCGACGGGCGCGGGCGATCGGGGCGCGCGCCCCTCCGTCGCGGTCACGGGAAGGCGGAGGAGGGCCGCCGAAACCCCGTCGCCGAACCCTCCGGCCGCCGCCGGTCGGTGGTGCGGGTCGCCGCACCCCCTCCCGGATGCGCCGAGCGCCCGCCTCCCTGACGGGGAGACGGGCGCTCGGGTGGTGGCGATCAGGCCTGGACGGCCGCGCGCGGAACCGCGAACTCGGTGAGCGAGCCCGCCAGATCGGCGTGCACGAGGGCGACCACGTGGGTGCCGCCCTCGACGTACTGCGTCGACAGGATCCGGCCGCTGCGGTGCAGATGCGAGATCACGTCGCCCCGGTCGTACGGCACGAGCAGGTCGATCTCGACGTCCGGCTCGGGCAGGATCTCGGCGATCCGCGCCTCCAGCTCGTCGATGCCCTCGCCGCTGCGCGCCGACACGAAGACCGCGTCGGGAGCGAGACCGCGCAGCACCAGCCGCGTGCCCTCGTCCACCAGATCGGCCTTGTTGAAGGCGATGATCTCGGGGATGCTGCGGGCGCCCACCTCGCCGATCACGTCGCGCACGGTGGCGATCTGCCCGGCCGGATCGGGGTGGGAGGCGTCCACGACGTGGACGATCACATCGGAGTCCGCGACCTCCTCGAGCGTCGACCGGAAGGCCTCGACGAGCTGGTGCGGAAGCGCTCGCACGAAGCCGACCGTGTCGGCGAGCGTGTAGAGGCGCCCGTCCTTCGTCTGGGCCTTGCGGACGGTGGCGTCGAGGGTCGCGAAGAGCGAGTTCTCGACGAGGACGCCCGCGTGCGTCATCCGGTTCAGCAGGCTCGACTTGCCGGCGTTCGTGTATCCCGCGATCGCCACCGAGGGGACGGCGTTGCGCTTGCGGTTCGCGCGCTTGGCCTCGCGGGCGGGCTTCATCGCCGTGATCTGCTTGCGCAGGCGCGCCATGCGGGTGTGGATGCGGCGACGATCGAGCTCGATCTTCGTCTCACCCGGACCGCGCGAGCCCATTCCGGCTCCCGCGCCCACCTGGCCGCCGGCCTGGCGGGACATGGACTCGCCCCAGCCGCGCAGTCGCGGGAGCAGGTACTCGAGCTGCGCGAGCTCGACCTGCGCCTTGCCCTCACGGCTCTTCGCGTGCTGGCTGAAGATGTCGAGGATCACCGCGGTGCGGTCGATCACCTTGACCTTCACCACGTCCTCCAGCGCACGCCGCTGGCTCGGTGCGAGCTCGGTGTCGGCGACGACCGTGTCCGCGCCGAGGGCCGCGACGAGCCCCGCGAGCTCCTGGGCCTTGCCCTTGCCGAGGTAGGTGCTCGGATCGGGGTGCGGGCGGCGCTGGAGCAGGCCGTCGAGGACCGTCGCTCCCGCCGTCTCCGCGAGCGCGGCGAGCTCGTGCAACGAGTTCTCCGCGTCCTCCAGCGAATTCTGCGAGTACACGCCGATGAGCACGACGTTCTCCAGGCGCAGCTGGCGGTACTCGACCTCCGTGACGTCCTCGAGCTCGGTCGAGAGGCCGGCGACGCGTCGCAGCGCCTGCCGGTCGTCGCGGTCGAACTGCTCGCCGTCGCTGTTCTCGCCCTCGTGGCCGGCGCTCTGCAGCGCCTGGGCTCCACCCGCGACGAAGCGCGAGTACCCTGCCGAACGCGACTGCGCGTTCGCCAGGACCCTCGAGACGACGTCCACGGCCTCGGTCGTGTCGGTCTCGTTCAGGTCTTCCGTCATCCGGATAACACTAACTCCTCAGGTCTTGATAGGTTCACTTCTCATGGCCGCCGAGCACTACTTCTCGAGTACTCCCGACGGCGACCTCCGGCCCCGCAGGATCCAGGCCCGCCTGGCCGGCCGCGACCTCGAGGTCACGACGGCAGGAGGGGTGTTCAGCCCCGGTCACGTCGATCTCGGCACACGCGTCCTGCTGGACGCGGTGCCCGACGCCCCCGCTGACGGGGACCTGCTGGACCTCGGCTGCGGCTGGGGCCCGATCGCCCTCGCGCTCGCCCTCGCCTCCCCCGACGCCCGGGTGTGGGCGGTCGACGTCAACCAGCGGGCGCTCGAGCTGGTCCGTCGCAACTGCGAGGAACTCGGCGTCCTCAATGTCAACGCCGTGCTGCCCGAGGATGTTCCCGACGACGTCCGCTTCCGCACCGTGTGGTCGAACCCGCCGATCCGCATCGGCAAGGAGGAGCTGCATCTCCTGCTCGAACGCTGGCTGCCGCGGCTCGAGGAGGGCGCGGACGCCTGGCTCGTCGTGCAGCGCAACCTCGGCTCAGACTCGCTCCAGACCTGGCTGGGCGCCGCGTTCGCCGGGCGGCTCGACGTGGAGCGCGTCTCCTCGGCGAAGGGCTTCCGCGTGCTGCGGACGACCCGCCTGGCCTGACCGGGTCCTCAGTCGATCCGGATCGTCCCGGTGAAGACGAGGTCGGCCGGGCCGGAGAGCCCGACGTGCTCGCCCTCCTCCGCCGCGAACATCGTCACGCCGAGCGTGCCGCCCGGGACCTCCACGCGCCAGGCCTGCGGAGCGCGCGCTCCCGCCCAGTAGCGCACCGCCAGTGCCGCCGCCGCGGCACCCGTGCCGCAACTCAGGGTCTCGCCGCTGCCGCGCTCGTGCACGCGCATCCGGATCCGCCCGATCCCGTCGTGGACCAGGGGCTCGCCGGGAACCACGAACTCGACGTTCGCGCCGTCCTCGAGCTCCGGGTCGAGCTGCGGGATGTAGGAGAGGTCGGCGGAGTCGAGCTCCTCGTCGTTGCTGAGGGCGACGACCACGTGCGGATTGCCGAGGTCGATCCCGAGACCGGGGCGCGCGACCTTGAGCTCCTTCGCCCGCACCAGGGGCTCGCCGCCCGCCAGCTCCCAGCGGCCGAGGTCGACCTGGAACCCGGCACCGCTGCGGGTGACGTCGCGGACGCCGGCGCGGGTGCCGATCGGCAGGGTGTCGCCGGGCTCGAGCGCCGCGAGGCCGCCCGCGAGCAGGAACGCGGCGTAGACGCGGATGCCGTTGCCGCACATCTCGGCGATCGAGCCGTCGGCGTTGCGGTAGTCCATGAACCACTCCGCCTCGCTCTCCTCGGCCAGAGCCGCGGCGCCCTCCGGGATCGCGCGGGAGCGGACGGCACGGATGACACCGTCGGCGCCGACGCCGAAGTGGCGGTCGCAGATCATCGCGATCTGCGCGGGCGAGAGGTCGACCTCACCGTCCGGGTCGCTGAAGAGCACGAAGTCGTTGCCGGTGCCCTGGCCCTTGGTGAAGTGCAGCTCGATCGTCATGGCGCACAGCCTAGCGAGGAGCGGGAGCGGCGGCCTGGGCGGCGGCGTGCGCCCGCGACACCAGGTCCGGCGCGTCGTACGGGAGCCGGTGGGCGCCGGCGTAGCGCCGGAACCAGCTGTTCTGCCGACGTGCGTAGCGGCGCGTGAGCGCCTGCGTCGCCGCGATCGCCTCCTCCTCGCGGAGGACGCCGGCACGCTGGGCGAGCGCCTGGGCGTACCCGATGGCCCGCCCGGCTGTGACGCCGCGCTCCAGGCCGAAGGGGACGAGCCGCTCGACCTCGTCGAGCATCCCGGTCGCCCACATCCGCTCCACCCGCCGGTCGAGGCGCTGCACCAGCTCCTCCCGCGGAGCCTCGAGGAACAGGATCGAGGCGGGGCGCCACCGAACCGGCTCGTCGGACATCAGCGCGCTGTGCGTGCTCCCGCCGGTGAGCTCCGCGATCTCGAGCGCGCGGACGATGCGCCGGGCGTTGTGCGGACCGATCCGCTCGGCCACTCCGGCGTCGATCCGGCGCAACCGCTCGACGAGGGCGCCCAGGCCCTCCCGCTCGGCGGTCTCCTCGAGCCGGCGCCGGACGGCCGGGTCGGTGCCCGCGAACGAGAACTCGAAGACGACGCTGGAGACGTACAGACCGGAGCCCCCGACGAGGATCGGCGTCGCCCCGCGCGCCAGCACGCTCTCGATCACGCGCCGCGCCTCGCTCTGGTAGCGGGCGACCGACGCCTCCTCCGTCACGTCGAGGACGTCGAGCAGGTGGTGTGGGACGCCCCGACGCTCGTCGGCGGGCAGCTTCGCGGTGCCGATGTCCATCCCGCGGTAGAGCTGCATCGCGTCGGCGTTCACGATCTCAGCGGCGCCGCCGTCCTGCCGGATCGCCTCGGCGAGCTCGAGCGAGAGGTCGGACTTGCCCGTGCCGGTCGCGCCGACGACCGCGATGAGCTCCGGCGCGGTATCGGGGGCTCCGGTCTCAGCGCTCGCCATCGAGGGCGTCGTAGATCGGCGTCGTCAGCGTGCCGGCGTCGCGCACGCGCAGCGACGGCAGGCCCAGCGAGACCCGGGGCGCCCCGCTCCCGCCCGGGGCGGCCGGAACTCCGCAGGACTCGGTCTGCGCCCGGTCCCAGGCGTCGCCCGCGCGGGTGCGGCGGATGCGGAGCGGCGCGCCGTCGGGCGAATCCGCCAGGAGGTAGAAGGGGGCGGCACGGGTGACCCGGACGGAGACCACGTCTCCGGGACGCGGCTGCTCGGAGCCCTCGGGCACGTCGAAGTGCACCAGACGGCTGTCCTCGGCGCGTCCGCTCAGCCGGTGCGTCTCCGTGTCGCGACGGCCCTCGCCGGTCGCGACGAGGACCTCGACCTCTCGGCCGACGACTGCGCGGTTCTCCTGCTCGCTGATCGCGTCCTGCAGGGCGACGAGCCGCTCGTAACGCTCCTGGACGACCGCCTTGGGGATCTGGTCGGGCAGCGTCGCGGCCGGGGTGCCGGGCCGGATGGAGTACTGGAAGGTGAAGGCGGAGGCGAAGCGGGCCGCCTCGACCACGCGCAGGGTCTCCTGGAAGTCGGCCTCCGTCTCGCCGGGGAAGCCCACGATGATGTCGGTGCTGATCGCCGCGTGCGGGATGCGATCGCGCACCCGGTCGAGGATCCCGAGGAACTTCTCGGAGCGGTAGGAGCGGCGCATCGCTTTGAGGACGCGGTCGGAGCCGGACTGGAGCGGCATGTGCAGCTGCGGCATCACCGCCGGCGTCTCGGCCATGGCGTCGATCACGTCGTCGGTGAAGGCCGCGGGATGGGGGCTCGTGAAGCGGATCCGCTCGAGACCGTCGATGGTGCCCGCCGCGCGGAGCAGCTTCGAGAACGCCTGGCGGTCGCCGAACTCGACGCCGTAGGAGTTCACGTTCTGGCCGAGAAGGGTGACCTCGATCGCGCCGTCGTCCACGAGCGCCTGGATCTCGGCGAGCACGTCGCCGGGACGCCGGTCCTTCTCCTTGCCGCGGAGCGAGGGGACGATGCAGAAGGTGCAGGTGTTGTTGCAGCCGACCGAGATCGAGACCCAGCCGCTGTAGGTCGAGTCGCGCTTCGTGGGGAGCGTGGAGGGGAAGACATCGAGCGATTCGAGGATCTCGAGCTGCGCCTCGTCGTTGTGGCGGGCGCGCTCGAGCAGGCTCGGGAGGGCGCCCATGTTGTGCGTGCCGAAGACCACGTCGACCCACGGGGCACGGTCGAGGATGACGTTCTTGTCCTTCTGCGCGAGACAGCCGCCGACCGCGATCTGCATCCCCTCGTGTCGGCGCTTCACCGACGCGAGGTGGCCGAGGTTGCCGTAGAGCTTGTTGTCGGCGTTCTCGCGCACCGCGCAGGTGTTGATCACGACGACGTCGGCATCGGCTCCATCGGCGGACACGTAGCCCGCCGCCTCGAGCGAACCGCTCAGCCGCTCGGAGTCGTGCACGTTCATCTGGCATCCGAACGTACGGACCTCGTAGGTCCTCGGCCGGGTCTCGGCGACGGGCGACGGGGCGGTACCGAGCGTGCTCATGGTGTGGAATTCTACGCTCCGGTCGGACCGCTCCCGGCTCGCCGTGTCAGCGGAAGCGGACGCTCGACCCCGGCTTGCGGATCGTCTCGCGGACGACGCGCTGCACGAGTCCGCCGGCGTAGCCGCGGCGCGCGAGGAATCCCGTGAGCCGGCGCTCGGCGACCTCGTCGGAGAGCGAGCGCAGGCTCGGCAGGCGCTTGCGCGCGAGCTCGAGCGCCGTGCGGTACTCGTCGTCGCCGTCCAGCTCGTCGAGCGCTGACGCGATCGCCTCGGGGTCGATCTTCCGCGCGCGCAGCTCCTGCTGGATGGAGGAGCGGCCGAGCTTCTTGCGGTCACGGAGCGAGACGACCAGCTGCTCCGCCATGCGGAGGTCGTCGAGGTAGCCGAAGCGCGTGAAGCGCTCGAGGATCTCGAGGGCGTCCTTCTCGGCGACGCCCTCCGTGTAGAGGCGCGCCTCGACCTCGGCGACCGAGAGGCTCTTGCGGGAGAGCCCCCGTACGATCCGATCCGCGACCTGCTCGGGATCGATCTCCTCCGGGATCTCGATCGCGTCGTCGTCGTCCTCGTCGTCCGCGTTCTCGACGAACGCCGGCGCGCGCCGGGCGACATGAGCCGAGAGCTCGGCGATCCGCTCGGAGGCCGGAGACGCGGCGCCGCCGACGGCCGAGCCTCCCGACTCTCCTCCGACCGTCCCGGGCGCACTGGTACGCGGCGTCCCGGCTCCGGACGGCTCCGAAAGCGACCCGGCCCCGTCGGCGGCCGGCGCCGCCGGAGCCCAGCCCTTGTCGCCCGCCGCACCCCGGTCGACCCAGGGCAGGAAGGCCACGGGGCGGCCCTTCGCCCCCTCCGCGGCCTTCTCCGCCACGGGCTAGGCGCCCTTGCGCACGGGCTGCTTGGTCTCGATCGCGACCGGCGCGGCCTCGACGGCCGCGTTCGGGTCGACGATCACGCCGAGCTTCACCAGGATGCGCTTCTCGATCTCAGCGGCAACATCGGCGTTGTCGATGAGGAACTGGCGCGCCTTCTCCTTGCCCTGGCCGAGCTGGTCGCCGTCGTAGGTGTACCAGGCGCCCGACTTGCGGACGATCTCGTGCTCGACACCGAAGTCGATCAGGCTGCCCTCGCGGGAGATGCCGACGCCGTAGAGGATGTCGAACTCGGCCTGCTTGAAGGGCGGGGCCATCTTGTTCTTCACGACCTTGACGCGGGTGCGGTTGCCGACCGCGTCGGTGCCGTCCTTCAGCGTCTCGATGCGGCGGATGTCGAGGCGGACCGACGCGTAGAACTTGAGCGCCTTGCCGCCCGCCGTGGTCTCGGGACTTCCGAAGAAGACGCCGATCTTCTCGCGCAGCTGGTTGATGAAGATCATCGTGGTGTTCGTGGTGTTCAGTCCGCCGGTCAGCTTGCGCAGCGCCTGGGACATGAGGCGCGCCTGCAGGCCGACGTGGGAGTCGCCCATCTCGCCCTCGATCTCGGCACGCGGCACGAGGGCCGCGACGGAGTCGATCACGATGAGGTCGATCGAGCCCGAGCGCACGAGCATGTCGGCGATCTCGAGCGCCTGCTCTCCGGTGTCGGGCTGCGACACGAGGAGGGAGTCGATGTCGACGCCGAGCTTCTTGGCGTACTCGGGGTCGAGCGCGTGCTCCGCGTCGATGAAGGCGGCGATGCCGCCGTTGCGCTGCGCGTTCGCGATCGCGTGCAGCGTGAGGGTTGTCTTTCCGGAGGACTCGGGGCCGTAGATCTCGACGATGCGGCCGCGGGGGAGCCCGCCGATCCCGAGCGCGACGTCGAGCGCGATCGAACCGGTCTGGATCACCTCGACGGGAGCGCGGTCGTCGCTTCCAAGGCGCATGACGGCGCCCTTGCCGAACTGGCGGTCGATCTGGGCGAGTGCGGTCTCGAGGGACTTCTCGCGGTCGGAGGAACTGGGCATGGCCGTCTCGCTCTCGTGTTCGTGGTGGTGTCGCCTACAGGCTGTCGCGACATGCCGGTGGCTGTCGGAGTGACAGTGCCGGCCGGCTGCGACAAGGCGGTGAAGCAGGTCCGTTCAGGTGTCTCCGACGGTACGCCCGACCACCGACATCGGGGCCGAGCGAGAGCGACTCCGTGGAGACGGGGCCGTTCCTGCTTCTGTGGAGGAGCCTAGACCCGTTCGAACACGGATTCGAGCACGAGCCGTCGGCGTGTCGAACACGGCTTCGGCGACGGGAGCGTCAGCGGTGGCGCTTCCGCGGATCCACGCCGTGCCACCGGGCCTCCGGGACGTCGTTGGCGCGGCAGAGGGCGAGCCAGACCTCGCGCGGCTCCGCTCCGTCCGCGAGGGCGCGCTCGGCTGTGCGGCCCCCGAGCTCGGTCAGCACGAGGTCCGAGACCAGGACACGGGCGTAGGCGCCGCCGAACTCGTCGTCCACCAGCTGCCGGAACTCGCTCAAGCGCATGCGTCCACGGTAGCCGCTGCCCGGAGGCCGCACTCCCCCGGGAACGCCGAAGGGCGCCCGGCCGGAGCCTGGGCGCCCTTCGCGTGGAGCGGGTGCGGTGAGTGGAGGGGACGGGGGCCGACTACTGCGTGACGAGGTCCGCGTCGAAGCCGGCGACCATGTCGGCCGGGATGGTGTCGGGGATGGTGTCGATGCCCTCGATGACGGCGAGACGATCGCCGACCTCGCGCATGATCACCGAGATGGGGGTGTCGAGGGCGTCGGCGACAGAGGCGAGGATCTCCGAGGAGGCCTCCTTCTGACCGCGTTCGACCTCGCTCAGGTAGCCGAGCGCAACGCTCGCCTTGCTCGCCACCTGACGGAGCGTACGACCTTTCTGCAGGCGAAAGTCCCTGAGGACATCGCCGATCTCCTGACGAACTAGAACCACTGGACCCTCCTTCTCCACGTCAACCGCATGTCGTGCACCTGCACCGCGAGCACGAGCGCCGGAGATTCCGGAGCGGGTGATCGGGGGGCTGGGACGAGAGAACCGGATAGCTGTTCACTACCCGGTTCGTATGGTGTCGACTCTAATACCGGATGACTGGACTTTGCGTGTGAGCGACACCAGTTGTAACCGGGCCGCAATGCGGCGCATTCCGATTCCCGGAGGGCCCTCGCTGGGTATCCGCCTCATGCCCCCCGGGAGATCAGCTCCGCGCCGAGGGCGAGGGCCGCGTCGACCGAGGCGGCGCGGATCGCGGCGCGGTCGCCGTCGAACCGGTGCTCACGGACGAGCTCGTCCTCGCCGAGGACGGCCGCCACGAAGACGGTGCCGACGGCCGTGTCCCCCTGCGGATCCGGACCGGCGACCCCAGTGGTCGCCAGGCCGAGCGTCGGACGCCCGTCGGCTGCGAGCCGCGAGGACGCTCCGCGCGCCATCTGCACGGCGACTCCGGGATCGACGGGACCCCGCTCGCCGAGGACGCGCGCGTCGACCCCGAGGAGCCGGTCCTTGAGGTCGGTGGCATAGCTCACCACTCCCCCGCGGTACACGGCGGAGGCGCCGGGCACCTCCACGAGGGCGGAGCTGAGCGCGCCGCCGGTGAGGGACTCCGCGACGGCGAGGTCGACACCCCGCCGCCGGAGCTCGGCGATCAGCTGCGCGGCCGTCACCGCGTCGACCGGGCGGCCCGGCTCTGGCGGGCGGCGTCGGCGAGGTAGTCGATCCCGGTGGCGACCGTGAGCACCACCGCCGCCGTCATCGTGATGCCGTTCAGCCAGTGGACCCACTCGCCGAGGACGGCCCAGAGCGGCAGCAGAGCGAGGGAGATCGCGATCGACTGCACGATCGTCTTGAGCTTGCCGCCCCGCGACGCGGGGATCACCCGGTCCGAGAGCACGGCCATCCGGAACACGGTGATGCCGATCTCGCGCACCAGGATGACGATCGTCACCCACCACGGCAGCTCCGCGAGGATCGAGAGCCCGACGAGCGCCGCGCCGGTGAGCACCTTGTCGGCGATCGGATCCAGGAGCTTGCCGAGATCGGTCACGAGGCCCCGGCTCCGGGCGATGTGCCCGTCGATGCCGTCCGTGGCGATCGCGACGATGAAGAGGAGCGCCGCGGCGATCCGGATCCCGCCGTCCTGCCCCCCGTCGGCCAGCAGGAGCCAGAAGAAGACGGGCGCCAGCAGGATCCGGACGACCGTGATCGCGTTCGGCAGGTTCCAGTTGCCCGACGCGGCCGGAGCCGGTGCGGTGGGGTGGGTCATCGTGCTCCGCCGTTCCTCGCAGTGCGGGCGACCGGGACGGTCACTCGCGTCCCGTCAGCGTCCAGGCGTCCTCGCCGGACCCCTCGTCGTCGTCGTGGTAGTCGGTGGCGGCGGGCCCCGTCGGCTCGGCCAGCGGATCCGCGTACGGGTCCGGGGCGACCGAGGACGGCGCGGCCGGCCCCTCGCCCGGGTCTTCGCCGCGCATCCGCGCGAGGACGCCCGGCAGCTGCTCGGCGGTGACCAGCACGTCGCGGGCCTTCGACCCCTCGGAGGGGCCGACGACCTCGCGCGACTCGAGCAGGTCCATCAGTCGGCCGGCCTTGGCGAAGCCGACGCGGAGCTTGCGCTGCAGCATCGAGGTCGAGCCGAACTGCGTGCTGACGACGAGCTCGGCCGCCGCGACCAGCAGCTCGAGGTCGTCCCCGATGTCGGAGTCGATCTCCTTGCGCTGCGCCTGCACGGTGATGTCCTGGCGGTACTCGGGCTGCGCCTGACGGGTGACGTGCTCGACGACCTTCGCGATCTCGTCCTCGCGGACCCAGGCGCCCTGCACGCGCATCGGCTTGTTGGTGCCCATGGGGAGGAAGAGGCCGTCGCCCTGCCCGATGAGCTTGTCGGCTCCCGGCTGGTCGAGGATGACCCGCGAGTCGGTCACGCTGGTCACCGCGAAGGCGAGGCGGCTGGGCACGTTCGCCTTGATGAGGCCGGTCACCACGTCGACGCTCGGCCGCTGCGTGGCCAGCACGAGGTGGATGCCCGAGGCGCGCGCGAGCTGGGTGATCCGCACGATCGAGTCCTCGACGTCGCGCGGGGCGACCATCATCAGGTCGGCGAGCTCGTCGACCACCACGAGGAGGTACGGGTACGGCTTGAGGACGCGGCTGCTGCCCGCCGGGAGCTTGATCTCGTCCGCGCGGACGGCCGCGTTGAAGTCGTCGATGTGACGGAACCCGAACGACGCCAGGTCGTCGTAGCGCATGTCCATCTCCTTCACGACCCACTGCAGCGCCTCGGCGGCCTTCTTGGGGTTCGTGATGATCGGAGTGATCAGGTGCGGCACTCCGCCGTAGATGGTGAGCTCCACGCGCTTGGGGTCGATCAGGACCATCCGCACGTCCTGCGGGCGCGCGCGCATCAGCAGGCTCGTGATCATCGAGTTGACGAAGCTGGACTTGCCGGAGCCGGTGGAGCCGGCGACCAGGAGGTGCGGCATCTTGGCGAGGTTCGCCACGACGTAGCCGCCCTCGACGTCCTTGCCGACGCCGATGGTCATCGGGTGCGTGGACGTCGTCGAGGCCGGCGAGCGGAGGACGTCGCCCAGGGAGACGATCTCGCGGTCCGTGTTGGGGATCTCGACGCCGATCGCGCTCTTGCCCGGGATCGGGGAGAGGATCCGGACCTCGTTGCTGGCGACGGCGTAGGACAGGTTCTTGCTGAGCGCGGTGACGCGCTCGACCTTGACGCCGGGGCCGAGCTCGATCTCGTAGCGGGTGACGGTCGGGCCGCGGGAGAAGCCGGTGACCGTCGCGTCCACGTTGAACTGCTGCAGCACCTCGGTGATGGCGCGGACCATCTCGTCGTTGGCCGCCGAGCGCGCCTTGGAGGGCGTGCCCGTCGAGAGGGCGGCCGCCGAGGGGAGGCGGTACGGCGCGTCGTCCTCGAACGAGGAGTCGAACCCGGCGGTCGGGTCCTCCTCGGCGAGGGGCGCGATCGGGCCGGTCTCGATGACGGGCGGGACCGGGACGGCGGGCGCCACGTCGAGGCGGTCGAGCCGGATGACCTCGGTCGCGTCGTCGTCGACCACGCCGGTCGCGCCGCGGGGAGCGCCCGTCTGCTCGAAGCGGGCGAGCGCCGCCTCGGCGGTCTCGGCCTCGGCCAGCACCTCGGTGGCGTAGGAGCGGGTCGGCGGGTGGGCCTCGTCGTCGCGCTCCTCGAGCGCGGTGTCGAAGCCCTTCGCGCGGCCGCGGGCGGGCGCGGCGCCCTCGAGCACCTCGGTGAAGGAGTCGATCGGGAGCTCGGTCTGCACGGTCGGCTCGTCCTCGCGCCCGGACTCGGTGCGCCGCCACCAGGGCAGCTCTCCGCCGTCCTGCTGCGCGTCCTCCTCCTGCTCGGCCTCCGCCTTCGCCGCGGCCTTGGCGGCGGCCCGCTCGGCCTTGAGGCGGGCGCGCTCCTCGTCGTCGAGCACGGGGGCGCCGAAGAGGTAGCCGTAGAGCTCCCGCGAGCGCGCGCCGATGCGGTTCGGCGGGGTCTTGGTGATGATGAACAGCGACAGCAGGATCACGAGCGACAGCAGCACGGTCGCGCCGGGGACGGTGGCGATCGCCGCGAGCGGGGCGCCCACCAGCCAGCCGAGGACGCCTCCCGCGGCCGCCATGGTCTCGATTCCCTGGCCGGGCTGCGGCAGGCCGAGGTGCGCGTGGCAGATGCCGGCGGAGGCGACGAGCAGCGTGATGACGCCCACGCCGATCCGCCCGTTGTCGTCGACGGACCGGGGGTGCCGGAAGAGCCAGAGGGAGAAGAGGAGAAGGACGACCGGCAGCACGTAGGCGACACGGCCGAAGAAGCCGCCGAAGCTCCACGCGTCGAGCACCAGGGCGACCGGGTCGGTCGCGAGGAACCACTCGACCACCGCGCCCGCGACGGCCAGCAGCAGCAGCAGGAAGGGGACGCCGTCGCGGCGCTCCTCCTTCGCCAGCCGCTCGGGACCGAGGGCGCGGGCGGCGCCGCCCGCGAGGTGGGCCAGCGCCATCCAGAGCCGCACGGCGGGGTTGGTGCGCGGGGCGGACTCGAAGGCCACCGTCTTCGTCTCAGCGGCCGCCTTGCCCGAGCCCCGGCCGGATCGCGGCGCGCCGGAGCGCGGAGTCGCGCTGCCGCGCCCGCGCGAGGTCGTCTTGGTACTGGTCGCCATGAGGCCACCGTACCCGCCGCCCCCGTCAGGGCCGGTGACCCGCGCCGCGACGGCAGGCGCCGATCCGCCGCCGGCCGGGAGGCTCAGGCCTCGATGACGAGCGGCACGATCATGGGCCGGCGGCGGTAGGAGGTGTTGACCCAGCGGCCGACGACGCGACGGACGGCCTGCGAGAGCGCGTGCTGATCGCTCGCCCCGTTCCGCACCGCCTCCTCGAGCGCGGCCGCGATCCGCGGCTTGACCTCGTCGAAGACGCTGTCGTCCTCCGCGAAGCCCTTCGCGTGGATCTCGGGGCCGACGACGATCCGCCCCGTGCCCGCCTCGACCACCACGATGATCGAGATGAAGCCCTCCTCGCCGAGGATCCGCCGGTCCTTGAGGTCGGCGTCGGTGATCTCGCCCACCGACGATCCGTCGACGTAGACGAACCCCAGGTCGAGCCGTCCGACGACGGTCGCCCTGCCGTCGAGCAGGTCGATCACGGTGCCGTCCTCGGCGATGATCGTGTTCTCCTCCGCGATCCCGGTCTCGCGCGCGAGCTGCGCGTTCGCGACCAGGTGCCGGTACTCGCCGTGCACCGGCATCACGTTCAGCGGCTTGAGGATGTTGTAGCAGTAGAGGAGCTCGCCGGCCGCGGCGTGCCCGGACACGTGCACCTTCGCGTTGCCCTTGTGCACGACGGTCGCTCCGAGCCGGGTGAGCCCGTTGATGACCCGGTACACCGCGTTCTCGTTGCCGGGGATGAGACTGGAGGCGAGGATCACGGTGTCGCCCTCCCCCGGCTCGATCTGGTGATCGAGGTTGGCCATCCGGCTGAGGACGGCCATCGGCTCGCCCTGCGACCCGGTGGACATGTAGACGATCCTGTCCTCGGGGACGTCGCCCGACTTCTTCATGTCGACCAGGACTCCCGGAGGGACGTGCAGGTAGCCGAGATCCGCGGCGATGCGCATGTTGCGGACCATGGAGCGGCCGAGCAGCGCCACGCGGCGGCCCGTGGCGTGGGCCGCGTCGAGCACCTGCTGCACCCGGTGCACGTGGCTGGAGAAGCTCGCGACGATGACGCGGCGGGTCGCCCTGGCCATGACGCTCTCGATGACCGGGCCGATGTCGCGCTCGCTCGGCGTGAAGCCGGGGACGTCGGCGTTGGTGGAGTCGACCATGAACAGGTCGACTCCCTCCTCGCCGAGGCGGGCGAAGGCGCGCAGGTCGGTGATCCGGCCGTCGAGCGGCAGCTGGTCCATCTTGAAGTCGCCGGTGTGCAGCACCGAGCCCGCGTCGGTGACGATCGACACGGCCAGCGCGTCCGGGATCGAGTGGTTCACGGCGACGAACTCGAGCTCGAAGGGCCCGAGGTTCTCGACGTCGCCCTCCTTCACCGTGAGCGTGTACGGCGTGATCCGGTGCTCCTTGAGCTTCGCCTCGACGAGGGCGAGCGTGAGGGTGGAGCCGATCAGCGGGATGTCGCGCTTCAGCCGGAGCAGGTAGGGGACGGCGCCGATGTGGTCCTCGTGGCCGTGGGTGAGGACCACTCCGACGATGTCGTCGAGCCGGTCCCGGATGGGCGTGAAGTCCGGGAGGATCAGGTCGACGCCCGGCTGGTCCTCCTCCGGGAAGAGCACGCCGCAGTCGACGACCAGGAGCCTGCCGTCGATCTCGAAGACGGTCATGTTGCGGCCGATCTCGCCGAGGCCGCCGAGAGGGATGATCCGGAGCGTTCCCGGAGCGAGCGGGGCGGGGATGATCACGGGACCGGGCATGCGCCCTCCTTCTCCAGCGGTGCTTTCTCGGGACGTGCCGCTCGGGCTCAGCGGGTGGTGCCGGCGACCTTCGGGAGGGCGCCGCCGGCCGCGGCGTTGCGGTCGGGCCGGAAGTTGCGGAAGTCGACGCCCGGGATGTCGCGGACCAGGCCGAGCTCGTCCTCGATGAGCGCCGCCTCCGACTCCTCCGGGCCGACCAGGGGCAGCCGCACGCGCGGCGAGGAGATGCGGCCGAGGCCGTGCAGGATGTACTTCGCGGCGACGGTCCCGGGGACGTGCGTCATCACGGCGCGCACGAGCGGCTCGAGCTGCTGGTGCGCACGAGTGGCCGCGTGGAGGTCGCCCGCGTTCACGGCGTCGACGATCGTGCGGTACGGCGCGGCGGCGATGTTCGCGGTGACGCCGATGAGCCCCGTGGCGCCGATGGCGAGCTCGGGGAGCACGTTCGCGTCGTCGCCGCAGAAGTACATCAGGTCGGTCTGGTTGAGCACGCGGCTGACCTCGGAGAGATCGCCCTTCGCGTCCTTCACGGCCAGGATGTTCGGGTGCTTGGCCGCCCGCAGGATCGTCTCGTAGCGGATCGGCACGCCGGTGCGGCCGGGGATGTCGTAGAGGATGACCGGCAGGTCCGTCGCATCCGCGATCATCCGGAAGTGGGTGAGCACGCCCGCCTGCGTGGGCTTGTTGTAGTACGGGGTGACGATCATGTTGCCGTCGGCGCCGGCCTTCTCGCTCTGACGGGCGAGCTGCATGGCGTGGGCGGTCTCGTTCGAGCCGCCTCCCGTGATGATCTTCGCGCGGCCCCCGGCGACCGAGCGGCCGACCTCGACGAGGCGGATCTTCTCCGGGTCGGTCAGGGTGCTGGTCTCGCCCGTGGTCCCGGTGACCACGATGCCGTCCGCGCCCGCTGCGATGCAGTCGTCGATGTGCTTCTCGACACCGGGCCAGTCGACCTCGCCGTCGGCGGTGAACGGGGTGACCAGGGCGACCAGGACCTGGCCGAAGGGATTCTCCGGAGTTGACACGCTGCCAGGGTAGCGGGTCGCCGCCGCGCCGCCGGGAGGAGCTTCCCGGAGCCGCCCGCGCGGACGGCAGCAGGCGATCGGGCGGGACGGCCCGCTCGTCCTCGCCGGGCGGCGGGCTACGGGGCGACGCGGCCGTTCGCTGTGAAGGCGGCGGCCGTGAGGGGCATCAGCTCCTGGAACTGCGTCTCCATCTGCTCGGCCGCCATCTCGATCTCGCGCTGCGGGAAGGAGGGGAACGTCGAGTCCTCGCGCTTGGTGCGCAGGGAGAGGAAGTTCATCAGCGAGCGGGCGTTGAGCGTGACGTACATCGACGAGTAGATGTTCAGCGGGAGGACGATCCGGGCGACCTCGCGGGCGACGCCCTCGCCGAGCATCCGCCGGTACGACTCGTAGGCCTGCGTGCTGACGCGGCGCGTCTCCTCGGCGACGAGCTCGGCCTGCTCCGCGGTGCCCGGCTCGAAGGAGTAGGCGCCGGGCTTGCCGACCTGCACGAGGTTGCGCCGGGGGCCGGGCACGTAGAAGACCGGGCGGAGCTCGCGGTAGCGGCCCGATTCCTCGTTGTAGGAGGCGATGCGGTGCCGCATGAACTCGCGGAAGACGAAGATCGGCGCCTGCACGTAGAAGGTCATCGAGTTGTGCTCGAACGGCGAGCCGTGGCGGTCGCGCATCAGGTAGTTGATCAGTCCGCGGTCGCGCTTGCGCTGCAGCTCGGCGTCGGACTCCTCGCCGTCGAGCGCCTCGGCGAGCGTCTTCTCGCCCTGGGTCGAGACGCGGGCCGCGAACAGCACGTCCGAGTCGTGGGCGCTCGCGCGGACCAGCTCGACGACGACATCACTGCGGAAGACGGGACTGCTCGGGTCTGCGCTGAGGCTGCTCTGTTCGGTCACGGATCGAACCTAGACCACGCTCCGACCGCGGCCGTCGTCACATCCCGAAACAGTCGTCCGCGCAGCGCCTGCGCCGACCTACGCTTCCCGGATGGAGCCCGTGACGATCCTCGCCGCACTGCTCGGCCTCGTCGTGCTGGGCGTCGTCCTCGGGGCTGTCCATCGGGCCCGCTCCGGGCGCGTCGCGGGCGTCCCCTCGCGCCAGGGCCCCGCGATCGACCCCGGCGAGCTCGTCCCCGGCGCAGTGCTCGGGACCCGGGCCACAGTCGTGCAGTTCTCGACCGACGTCTGCACGCGGTGCCCTGCAGTGCGACGGATGGTCGGGGAGCTCGCCCAGCAGCGGCCCGGGCTGGCGCACCTCGACGTCGATCTGACGCACCGCCCCGACCTCGCGGCGCGCTTCCGCGTCCGGCAGACGCCCACGCTCCTCCTGCTCGATCGAGACGGAGTGCCGCGCAGCCGCATCGGCGGCGCTCCGACCCGCGCCGCCCTGACCATCGAGCTCGACCGACTCCAGGAGACATGATGAGCACCCGCTCCCCCTCCACCACCGGCGCCACTCCCCCGTCCGGCACCGTCGATCCCCGCGGTCCGAGGGTCGCCGCCGGAGTCACCGCCGCACTCCTCCTCACGGCCGTGGGCCTCGGGCTCGCGGCCCCGGCCCGGGCCGACCTCGACGGCCGGCTCTCCCAGCCCGGCTTCCTCCTGCTGCTCGCGCTCGCCGCCCTCTTCGCCTGGTCGGCCGCGCGCGGCGTCGGCTCCGGCCCCTGGGCGGTGCTGTTCCGCCGGGTGGTCCGGCCGCACCTGGCACCGCCGCGCGAGTGGGAGGACGCCCGCCCGCCGCGCTTCGCCCAGCTGATCGGCCTGTTGGTGACCGGCACCGGCGTCCTCCTGCACGTCGCCGGCGTCCCGGGATCGGTTCCGGTCGCCGCGGCCGTCGCCTTCCTCGCCGCCTTCCTCAACGCCGTGTTCGGCCTCTGCCTGGGCTGCGAGCTCTACCTCGTGCTCGCGCGGGCCGGCCTGGTCGGGCGCTCGGCCGGCTCCCGGGCGTGAGGCTCTAGGCTGGGTCCGCTTCGCGGGCGGCCCGCGACCGGCTCCGGGAGGCACCATGAGCGACTCATCCGCACGGCACTCCGACCACGACGGGACCACGGACTCCGGCTCGCCGCGGCGCGCCGCGCGCACGCCGGGCGAGCACGTGTCGACGCCGTCCGAGCTGCCCTCGGCCCGGCCGGATGCGTCCGCTCCCCGGCTCCGCGTCCTGATCTCGGGCGCCAGCGGGATGATCGGCTCCGAGCTGACCCGCCAGCTGCGCGCCGAGGGGCACGAGATCCTGCGCCTGGTGCGCCACGCGCCGTCGAGCCCGGACGAGTTCCACTGGGCGCCCACCTCGCACATGCTCGACTTCAGCGTGCTCGACCGCGTCGACGCCGTGATCAACCTCTCCGGCGCCTCGATCAGCCGCCTGCCGTGGACCGCGTCCTACAAGCGGGAGATCCTCGACTCGCGGATCCAGTCCACGCAGACCCTCACCGACGCGATGCGGATGTCCTCGACCCCGCCGACGACGCTGATCAATGCCTCCGCGGTCGGCTACTACGGAGACCGCCCGGGCGAGGAGCTCACCGAGCAGTCCTCGCGTGGCGACGGATTCCTCGCCGATGTCGTCGACCGCTGGGAGAAGGCCGCCCACCTCGCGCCCGAGGCCACGCGGGTGGTCACCGCTCGCACCGGGCTCGTCCTCGGCGACGGCGGCGCGCTCAAGCCGCTCCTGCCCCTGACGAAGCTCGGTCTCAGCGGACCCCTCGGCAGCGGCAATCAGGCCTGGCCCTGGATCAGCCTCTACGACGAGGCCGCGGCGATCCGCCACCTGCTCACGTCCTCGCTCTCGGGCCCGGTGAACCTCGCCGGACCGGTGCCGGCGACCGCGAACGACGTGATGCGCACCCTCGCCGAGCAGCTGCACCGCCCGTTCAAGCTGGCCGTCCCCGAGAAGATCATCGAGCTCGCGCTGCGCGACGCCGGGCACGAGCTCCTGCTCTCGAGCCAGCGCCTGGTCCCCCAGCGGCTGCTCGACGACGGCTTCGAGTTCCGCCACCGCACGGTCGGCGCGGCGCTGGAGTGGGTGCTCGCCTGATCCCGGCCGCCCGAGCGGTCCTCGCCCGGAGAGCCGCGCTCGAGTCGCGGCCGAGCGGTCAGGCCGGAGCCTCGTGCTCCAGCGCGATGGCCCTGCGGATGGCGCCTCGGGCGCGCTTGCGGTCGCCGCTGGCGTCGTAGGCGAGGCCGAGGCGGTACCAGGCGCGCCAGCTCCCGGGCTGCGCGTCGACCTCCTCCGCGTACTGCGGGAACAGCGCGTCCGCCTCCTCCCGGAGCGGACGCCCGCTGGCCCGCGAGTCGAGGACCTCCTGCGGCAGCGCGTTCTCGCCCTCCAGCCGACGGGCCAGCTTCTCGGCGCGGAGCCCGAACAGCAGCTCGCGCACGAGCCCCCAGACGCCGACGGCGCCGAGGATCAGCAGGCCGACGCCCATCACGACGCCGGGCGCCGTCGCCGCGGCGAAGGCGACGACGGAGTACTGCAGGCAGACGAACAGGTAGAGGGCGAGCAGGACCGCCATCAGGACGACACCGACGCGGGTCCTCACGGGGTGCTCGTCGCTGCGGCGGCCTGGCCGGACGGAGCCCGGTCGATGACGGGCTGCTCGTCGACCGGCCGCTCGGCGAGAGGCGCGGCGTCGAAGGCGGCGCGCAGGTCGATCAGCGCGTCGAGGCCCACCACCACGCCCGTGGTCGTCCGGACCGCGTCGAGAGCGCGCAGGACGCCCTGCTCGTAGGAGGCCTGCGAGGTGGTGTCGTGCCGGATGGTGACCGTCTCGCCGGTGCCGCCGAAGACGACCTCCTGGCGCGCCTCCACTCCGGGCAGGCGGAGGCTGTGGACCGGGACGCTCGCGACCTGCTGGCCGCGGGCCCGCTGGTCGGTGTGCGGAGCCTGCACCGGACCGAGCTCGGCCCGGGCGCGCAGCAGCAGCTCGGCCGTGCGGACCGCGGTCCCGGAGGGCGAGTCGACCTTGCGGGCGCCGTGGGTCTCGACGATCTCGGCGGCGTCGAAGAACCGCGCGGCCACGGTGGCCAGCGCGGTCGCGAGCACCGAGCCCAGCGAGAAGTTGGGGATGATCACGACGCCGGCCTCCGGCTGCTCGGCGACGCTGCGCCGGAGGGCCGCGATCCGGTCGCCGGTCCAGCCGGAGGTGCCGACGAGCACCTTCCTCCCGTTGGCCACGGCGAAGTCGACGATCTGCTGGCTGACGGCCGGCACGGTCATGTCGACGACGACGTCGGCCGCGAGCATCTCGGCGGGATCGCTCCGCGAGCCGAGCCGCGCGACGAGCGAGAACTCGCTCGACGCCTCGATGAGCGAGCAGGTGAACGAGCCGAGTCGGCCGGACGCGCCGACCACGGCGACGGAGGTAGTCACCGACTCAGCGTAGCCCGCGGCTCAGTACGGCTGGGCCTCGGGCAGGCCGGTGCGCAGCTCCACGGGCAGGTGCGAGAGGTCGTTGTGCACGACGAGCACCGGCGGCTTGCGGGAGCGGACGCGGATGATCGTCAGCCCGCAGTTGGCCTGGTTGAGGCCCAGCCACCGCCAGTCGGGAGCGTCGAACACGTGGCGGACGAACCAGCCGATCACGAAGTTGTGGGTGATGAGGAGGTCGTGGCGGTCCTCGCGCGACGGCGCCAGGAACTCGGCCACCGCGTCCTGCATCTGCGCGTGCCCCGCCTCGATCTCGGCCGCGGTGACGCTGCCGAAGAAGGGCTCGAACGCCTTGGGCATGTCCGGGGTCGGCCCCGAGGGGATGCAGTCGAACAGCAGCGAGGACGGCTGGAGCGGCAGGCTCGGCAGAAGCGTCTGGAAGCGCGCGGCCGTCTCCTCGGCCCGGCGCAGCGGCGAGTGCCACGCTCCGGTGAAGGGGACTCCGCCGAGCCGCTCGGCGATGAGCCTCGCCTGGCGCTCACCACGGGCCGAGAGCGGGCCGTCCGGCATGCCGTGCTCGGCGTCCTGCTGCTCGCCGTGGCGGACGAGGTAGATGTAGTGGGACACGGGGTCCTCCCTGGTGCGGCGCGGCGGTGCGCGGTCAGCGGGCGTTCGACGATCGGATCAGATCGCGGAGGCGCTCTCGATCCCGGCGATCCCGGCGAAGGCCGACTCGTCGACCGCGCCGACGGCCGAGATCGACGACGGCCCCCGGGCCAAGTCTGCCGCGAGTGCCTGGACGTCCTCCGCGCCGACGAGGGCGAGTCGGCGCAGGCTCTCGTCGAGGTCGACGAACTCGCCGAAGGTCAGCTCGGCGCGTCCGAGGCGCGACATCCGGGTGTCGGAGTCCTCCAGCGCGAGCGCCGCCGCTCCCGAGAGCTGGCCGCGGGCGCGCGCGAGCTCGTCGTCGGTGACGCCGTCCTCGGCGAGGCGGTGGAACTCGGTGAGCAGGAGCTCGGCGACCGTCCCCGCCTTCGCCGGGGTGCACGCGGCGTAGAGCCCGAAGAGGCCCGCGTCCGAGTAGGACGGGGCGAAGGAGTAGACGGAGTAGGCCAGGCCGCGCTTCTCGCGCACCTCCTGGAACAGCCGCGAGGACATGCCGCCGCCGAGGATCGAGTTGAGGACGCCCATCGTCATTCGCCGCTCGTCGCCCGCGGCGAGACCGGGGAAGCCGACCAGCAGGTTCGCCTGCTCGGTGGGGCGGTGCACCACCGACAGGGCGCTGCCGCGGGTGTAGGACGCACGGCCGCCGACGCGCCGCTCGACGGGCGGGGCCGCCGTGCCGAGGTCCCAGCCGTCGGCGACGAGGACCCGCTGGAGCAGCGCGACGAGCGCCTCGTGGTCGACGGCGCCGGCGACGGTGATCACCACGTCTCGCGGGCGGTAGGCGGCGCGGTAGTGCGCCCAGACCGCGTCCCGGGTGGCCTCGCCGATGGTCGCGGCGGTGCCCCCGATCGGGCGGCCCAGCGGGTGGTCGCCGAACACGGCCTCGAACAGCTTCTCGCCCGCCACGTCGGCCGGATCGTCGTCCGCCATCGCCAGCTCCTCGAGAATGACCCCGCGCTCGGTCTCGAACTCGTCCGGATCGATCAGGCTCGAGGTCACCATGTCGGCGATCACCTCGACCGCCATCGGGAGGTCGCGGTCCTGGATCTTGGCGTAGTAGCAGGTGTACTCCTTGGCGGTGAGAGCGTTGTGCTCCCCGCCCACGGAGTCGAAGGACACGGCGATGTCGAGGGCGGACCGCTTCTGCGTGCCCTTGAACAGCAGGTGCTCGAGGAAGTGCGTCGAGCCGACGTTGGAGGGCACGGCGGGCTCGCCCGCGGTCGCGGGGCGGCCGGGCCGCTCGTCGCGAGAACCCGCGGCGACCCAGAAGCCGATCGTGGCGCTGCGGGCGCCGGGCACCGATTCGCTGAGGATGCGGACACCGCTCGGGAGGACGGAGCGGCGGACCGTGGATCCGCCTGCGGCCCGGACTGACGTCTCCGGCTGGTCGAGGGGCAGTGCGACTCCGTGATTCATCGTGCCCACCCTAGGCCACCGCGACGGCGGCCCGAGCCGGGCTGTCGCGCCGTGGCGGGAGAGGTGCAGGGGGCGTCGCGGACGGGCGCGGTCAGCGGCGCGCGCGCTCCAGCGCGGCCAGGTGTCCGGGGTCGAGCTCGAGCGAGACCGCGCGCACCAGCGCGTCCACGTCGGCGGGTGAGCGCGGGGCGACCGTCGCGGCGGTCAGCCGCGGCCGGCCGAGCAGCCAGGCCAGGGCGACGGCGGCGGGAGCGGCCGAGAGCTCGGCACCGATCGCGTCGAGGACGGCGAGGACCCGGCGTCCGCGGCGCCCGAGGTGGGCGGCGGCGAGTGCCCCGTCGGGCAGGCGGCCGAGCTCGCGGCGGGTGCGCTCGGCGCCGCGGAGGAACCCGTGGGCGAGGGGGACGGTCGCGAGCAGGGCGAGTCCCTGGCCGGCGGCGACGAGGCCGAGATCGCCCTCCGAGCCGGGCCGCTCGAGCAGGTTCCAGCGGACCTCCGCGCCGGCGAGGCGGGGCAGCCCGTGGGCGGCCAGGACGCGCGCCTCGAACAGCTCCTCCGGGGAGAACCCGGAGGCGACCACCGACCGCACCAGCCCGCGCGCCAGCAGCACGTCGACGGCGCTGAGGAGCTCGTCGAGGCGTCCGGCCCCGTCGGGGCGGACCGCCAGCACATCGAGGCGGTCGGTGCGGAGGCGGCGCAGCGCCCCCTCGACACGGTCCACCAGCGCACGCGGCGTCGCGGGCGCGCCGACCGGAGCGGCGAAGCGGCCGATCAGGAGGAAGCGGTCCCGGTCGCGGTGTCCGGCGGGCCAGCCGCCGACGCCCTCCGCGAGGCTCGAGTCGGTGACGACGACGCCGTTGCCGCCCCACGCCGCGTAGCGCTCGAGCAGCGCGGCACCGTCGTCGCGGCCGAGGGCCGCCGCGTCGAGCACGAAGGGGAAGAGGTCGTGGCCGGAGTCGCCCATCGGCCGGCGGCGCGAGGGTGCGACGGCGGTCGGCTCGACGGGGCCGGTCTCGGCGAGGACGCCGCTCGAGGCGGCTGCGCGGGAGACCGCGGGCGGGAGCGGGACGGCACTGTGACGGGGAGCCCGCACGACGGCGCCGGTCCTGTCCCTGGGCACGCCACCACTCTCCCTGCGGCGGCTCGGGTCCCGCCAGGGGAGAGAGTATCCGAGCGCCGGAGCCGCCACTCCGCCGGGTCGCGCACGGTTCACCAGATCGTTACACGGGCGCCGCCGGCGGGGTCGACTCGCGCCGGCGAGCGGTGCGGCGGGCCCCTCCGTGTCGGCCGTCCGGGCTAGATTCGCGACCATGGACTCCGCCGCCCCGACCCCCTCCGAGACCGCCGCCCCGACCTCCGACTCCCCCGAGCGGGAGACGTCAGCGCCCTGGTGGACGAGCGCCGTCGTCTACCAGATCTACCCGCGCTCGTTCGCGGACTCGAACGGCGACGGCATCGGCGACCTGGGCGGCATCCGCTCGAAGCTCGACCACCTCGCCGACCTGGGGGTCGACGTGATCTGGCTCTCGCCGGTCTACCCGTCGCCGCAGCACGACAACGGCTACGACATCTCGGACTACGAGGACATCGACCCGCGGTTCGGCACGCTGGAGGAGTTCGACCTGCTCCTCGCGGAGGCCCACGAGCGCGGCATCCGCATCGTGATGGACCTCGTGGTCAACCACACGAGCGACGAGCACGCCTGGTTCGTCGAGTCCCGCTCCTCGCAGGAGGACCCGAAGCGCGACTGGTACTGGTGGCGCCGCGGGCGCCGCTCGGCCGAGCCCGGCCGCGAGCTCGAGGCGGCCGCCGGCGCCGGCCTCGACGTCGCCGAGCCGAACGGCTGGCGCTCCTACTTCTCCGGCCCGGCCTGGACGCTCGACCCGGCGACGGACGAGTACTTCCTCCACCTCTTCGCGGTGCAGCAGCCGGACCTCAACTGGGAGAACCCCGAGGTGCGGCACGCGGTGCACGCGATGATGAACCGCTGGCTCGACCGCGGAGTGGACGGCTTCCGGATGGACGTGATCAACCTCGTCTCGAAGGACGTCGGAGCCGTCGACGGCGAGCAGGGCGGCGCGGGCATCGTCGGAGGGGTGGGTCCGCGGCTCCACGAGTACCTCCGCGAGATGCACGAGGCCGTGTTCGCGCACCGCGAGGGCTCCTTCCTCACCGTCGGCGAGATGCCCGGGGTCACCCTCGAGGAGGCGGTGCTCGTGACCGATCCCGAGCGGCGTGAGCTCGACATGGTCTTCCAGTTCGAGCACGTCGGCATCGACCACGGAGTCGACAAGTTCCACCCGGTGCCGCTGGACCTGGTCGCCTTGAAGGCCAACCTCGCGCGCTGGCAGGACGGCCTGGCCGAGCGCGGCTGGAACAGCCTGTACCTCGGCAACCACGACCAGCCGCGTCTCGTCTCGCGCTTCGGGGACGACGGCGCGCACCGCTACGAGTCCGCGACCCTCTGGGCGACGCTCCTCCACCTCCAGCGCGGCACGCCGTACATCTACCAGGGCGACGAGATCGGGATGACGAACGTCCCGTTCGCCGGCATCGAGGACTTCCGCGACGTCGAGTCCCTGAACTACTGGGCCGAGGCCGTCGGCGAGCGCGGCGAGGACCCGGCGACCGTGCTCGCCGGGCTGCGCGCGCAGAGCCGCGACAACGCCCGCACGCCGGTGCAGTGGGACGACAGCCTCCAGGCCGGCTTCACGACCGGCGAGCCGTGGATCGCGGTCAACCCGAACGCCGCCGAGGTGAACGTCGCCGCCGATCGGGCCGCCGAGCGGTCGGTCTTCGAGTACTACCGGGCGCTGATCGCGCTGCGGCACGCCGACGAGACGGTGCAGCTGGGCCGCTTCGCGCTGCTGGAGCCCGAGCACCCCGCGCTCTTCGCCTTCACGCGCACCGGACCGGGCGAGCTGCTCGTCGTCGGGAACGTGTCCGGTGAGCCGCTCGAGGTGCCGCTGCTCGAGGAGTGGGCGGCTGCCGAGACGGTCCTCGGCAACGTCGCCGGTGCGACCGGGTCGACGCTCGGCCCGTGGGAGGCGCGCATCCTGCGCCGCTGAACCTCGCCGCGCCCCACTCCGAGCACGGCGCGGGGCGCGGCGCCCGACGGCGGTGGACAGTCGGGCGAGGGCCTCAGGCGGAGACGCGGTCCAGTTGAGCGACGTCGCTGCGGGTCAGCGGGAGCGCGGCCGCCGCGAACAGCGACTCGAGCTCCGCGGCGTTCCGCGCCCGGACGATCGCCGCCGAGACCTCCTGGTGCGAGAGCACCCAGGCGAGCGCGACCACGCCGGGCTCCGTGCCGTGGGCCCCGGCGATCTCGTCGAGGGCCGCGAGCACGCGGGAGCCGTGGCGGCCGACGTAGTCCAGGCCCGCCTCGAACAGGGCCGACTCCGGCTCGTCCGTGCGGCTGCGCAGGGCGCCGGTGAGGTAGCCGCTCGCCAGGGGCAGCCGCGCGAGGGTGCCGAGCTCGAGCCGCACCACCTCGGGGGCGACGTCGGTCTCGTAGGTCCGGCGCTCCATCAGGCTGTACTCCGACACGACGGCCGAGAGCGACGGCAGCGCGAACGCGGTCGCCGTCTCGTGCAGCGCCGTGATCGCGGCTCCGCTGAAGTGCGCGGCGCCCAGGGCGCCGACCGAGCCGTCCGCCAGGAACGGCGCGACCGCCGCCAGGCTGTCGGCGATGGGGATCCCGGGGTCCTCGCTGTCGAACGAGAGCAGGTCGATCCGGGTGCCGAGCCGCTCGAGGCTCCCCTCGATCGCGATGCGGACGTCCTCCGGGGCGAGGCCCGGCGCGTCCGGGTGCCGGCCGACCTTCGTCGCGACCAGCATCCGCTCGCGCAGCCCGCTCTGCTCGAGCCAGCGGCCGATCATGTACTCGCTCCGACCGGTCGCGTAGTGGTCCGCGGTCGAGATCAGGGTGCCGCCGAGACGGCCGAACGCGTCGAGCACCTCGGTGGTGTCGTCGATCCCGGCGGCCCAGCCGAAGACGGAGCCGTCGAGGGCGAGAGGATGCACGGGGAGGCCGGTCCGACCCAGGGTGCGTGAGAGGAGGGGCGTCTCCGGCTCGGTGGCCAGGGGCGTCGGGTCGGTCACGGAGTCCTCCGGTCGGGGCGGTGCGGCGCGGTCCCGCCACCGTACCCCATGCCCCCGCCGACGACGGACGCCCGCCCCACCGGAGTGGGACGGGCGTCACGGTCGTGCAGGAGGGATCAGCTCTCGGCGGGAGCCTCGACCTCGGCCTCGTCGGCCACGACGGGCGCGAGGGACAGCTTGCCGCGGTCGTCGATCTTGGTGATCTGGACGAGCAGCTTCTGACCGACTCCGAGGACGTCCTCGACGTTCTCGACGCGCTTGCCGCCGGCGAGCTTGCGGACCTCGCTGATGTGCAGCAGTCCGTCCTTGCCGGGGAGGAGCGAGACGAACGCGCCGAAGGTCGCGAGCTTGACGACGGTTCCGAGGAACTGCTCGCCGACCTCGGGGTTGGTCGGGTTCGCGATGGCGTTGACCTGCGCACGCGCGGCCTCGGCCGACGGACCGTCGACGGCTCCGATGTAGACGGTGCCGTCCTCCTCGATGGAGATGTCGGCGCCGGTCTCGTCCTGGATCGCGTTGATCGTCTTGCCCTTGGGGCCGATCAGCTCGCCGATCTTGTCGACGGGGATCTGCACCGAGATCACGCGGGGCGCGGTCGGGGCCATCTCGTCGGGCTGGTCGATGGCCGCCGTGAGCACCGCGAGGATCGTGGTGCGGGCGTCCTTGGCCTGCTTGAGCGCGGCGTCGAGCACCGACGACGGGATGCCGTCGAGCTTCGTGTCGAGCTGGATGGCCGTGACGAACTCGGCGGTTCCGGCGACCTTGAAGTCCATGTCGCCGAGCGCGTCCTCGGCGCCCAGGATGTCGGTCAGCGCCGCGTAGCGGGTCTGGCCGTCGACGACGTCGGACACGAGGCCCATCGCGATGCCCGCGACCGGGGCGCGCAGCGGCACTCCGGCGTTGAGGAGCGACAGGGTCGACGCGCAGACCGAGCCCATCGAGGTCGAGCCGTTGGAGCTCAGCGCCTCGGAGACCTGGCGGATCGCGTAGGGGAACTCCTCGCGGCTCGGCAGCACCGGCACGAGGGCGCGCTCGGCGAGGAAGCCGTGCCCGATCTCGCGACGCTTCGGCGATCCGACGCGGCCGGTCTCACCGGTCGAGTAGGGCGGGAAGTTGTAGTGGTGCAGGTACCGCTTCTTGGTGACGGGCGACAGCGAGTCGATCTGCTGCTCCATCTTGAGCATGTTCAGCGTGGTGACGCCCAGGATCTGGGTCTCGCCGCGCTGGAAGATGGCCGAGCCGTGGACGCGCGGGATGACCTGCACCTCGGCGTCGAGCGGGCGGATGTCGGCCAGGCCGCGTCCGTCGATGCGCACGCCGTCGCGGAGGATGCGGCCGCGGACGACCACCTTCGTGACGGACTTGTACGCCGCTCCGACCTGGTTGTAGGCCTCGGCAGAGAGCTGGCCCGAGGCGATGCGCTCGGCGATCTGCTCCTTGACGCGCGCCTTGAGGGCGTCGTCGGCGTCCTGCCGCTCGACCTTGTCGGCGATCTGGTACACGCGGACGAGCTCGTCGTAGCTGAGCTCGGCGACGTTGTCGTAGGTCTCCTGCGCGTAGGGCAGGAACACCGGGTAGTCCTTGACCGGCTTCGCGGTCTCGGCGGCGAGCTTCGCCTGCGCCTCGACGAGTGCGCGGAGGAAGGGCTTGGCGGCCTCGAGGCCCTCGGCGACGACGTCCTCGCTGGGCTTGGTCGCACCCGCCTTGATGAGGTTCCAGGAGGACTCCGTGGCCTCGGCCTCGACCATCATGATGGCGACGTCCGAGGAGCCGTCCTCGTTGGTGACGACGCGGCCCGCGACGGTGAGGTCGAAGACGGCGTTCTCCAGCTGGGAGGCCTTGGGGAAGGCGACCCACTGGTCGTTGCCGGAGCCGTCGGACATGAGCGCCAGGCGGACGCCGGCGACCGGGCCGGAGAACGGCAGGCCGGAGATCTGCGTGGACGCGCTCGCGGCGTTGATCGCGAGGGCGTCGTAGAACTCGTCCGGCGCGATGCTGAGGACCGTGATGACGATCTGGACCTCGTTGCGCAGGCCCTCGACGAACGAGGGGCGCAGCGGCCGGTCGATCAGACGGCAGACCAGGATCGCCTCGGTGGAGGGGCGGCCCTCGCGGCGGAAGAACGAGCCGGGGATCTTGCCGGCGGCGTAGGAGCGCTCCTCGACGTCGACGGTCAGCGGGAAGAAGTCGAAGTTGTCCTTCGGGTTCTTCGAGGCCGACGTGGCCGAGAGGAGCATGGTGTCCTCGTCGAGGTAGGCGGCGACGGCGCCCTGAGCCTGCTGCGCGAGGCGGCCGGTCTCGAAGCGGACGGTGCGGGTGCCGTACGAGCCGTTGTCGAGAACGGCTTCGGCGAATGTGATTTCAGGACCTTCCAAGAGGTCTGTCTCCTTAACGTCTGCAGCGGCGCCCCTTCTGGGCGCCGGCGTTCGTCGGAGCAGCGGTCCGGTCAGGAATCGAGACGATCCCACGGCAGGGCTTCGCGCCGTGCCGTCGTGTGGAGGGCGTTCGTGCTGGCCACCAGTAGAAGAGCTCCGGGCTGTCGCGACCTGTGCCGCGAGCGGGACGTGCCGCCTGCGACTCGTGCCGCGGCGGCCCGTGCTCTGTCGCACGCTGCCGCCGTCCGGGACTCCACCACCGAGGACCAGCTTCCTGCCGGCCTGCTCCGTGGCTCGAATCCTGGGTCGACCGGCGGTCGCTTTCGGATTCGGAACCGGTTCATGCTATCAGCCGCGGTGCGGTTCCTCCATGGACCGCGCCGACCCGGCCGGCCCTCCGCCCGTCAGCCCCGCGTCTCGTGCATCAGCAGCTCGACGCGCAGCCCGCCCCTCACCGTCACGATGCGGGCCGGCACGCGGGGCGACCTCCCCGCCTCCGAGAGCCGGGCGAGGGCGGCCTCGACCACGTTCTCGAGACCGCGCGGCACCTGGCCGACGAGCCCCGAGGGGCGCTGGGCCGCGAACAGGCGGACCGGCATCGGAGCGTCCACGCGCTCCTCCTCCGCGGTGCGGCGCGGGATCACGGCCGTGACCTCGTCTTCGCCGAGGGCGAGCACCCGCGCGATCTCGTCCTGGTGCGGCCGGGAGTCGGCGAGGCGGAGGAGGGTGTCGCCGCGCCGCGACTTCGGGCGCAGCTCGTAGTCGTAGTCGTCGAGCTTGCCCGAGCCGCGGTCGTCGGAGGGGAGGGGGTTCGCGTCGCCGCGTCCGAACGGGAAGAGCTTCATGCCCCCATTGTCCAGCGCGCGGCCCCTCCCCCGCTCGCGTCAGGCGGTGCGCCGCATCCGGGCGATCGCCGCGAGCACCAGGACGAGCACGACGGCGACGAAGCCGAGCAGGACCGGGACGGCCGGCAGGAGCGCGAGCGCGGCACCGATCGCCAGGACCGGCACCGCGAGGCCGAGGTAGGCGGCGAGGAACACGGCCGCGAGCACCTCGCCGCGGGTCTCGTCGGTGGCGAGCGAGCCGGCGACTCCGAGCGCCAGGCGGAAGAGCAGCCCCACGCCCGCTCCCGCGAGCACCCCGCCGACGATGAAGGCGGACACCGAGACGATCACGGCGCCGGTCGCGACCAGCAGCAGCCCGGCCGTCAGCGCCACGGCCGCGAGGCGGAGCGCCGTCCGCGAGGACAGCCGGATCGAGACCAGCTGCGCGACGGCTCCGGCGGCGAAGACCCCGAAGGAGACCGCGCCCGCCTCGAGGTGGGAGGTCTCGCCGAAGCGCCCGGCGAGGAAGGTCGGCGCCAGCGAGGTGAAGAGGCCGAGCACGGCGAACCCGGCGAACGCGCCGACCGCGGCCGAGAGGAAGACGCCGCGGGAGGCGGCCGGCACGGCCAGGCGCTGCGGACGGTAGGCCGGGAGGACCTCGCGCCGCTCGACCGTCTCGGGGACGAGCGCGACGCCGATCCCGAGGACGACCAGGAAAACGAGGAATACGGCGTACGGGACGACCAGGGGCTCGCGCATCGTCACGGCGAACACCCCGCCGACGAGCGGGCCGAGCGCCAGCCCGCCCATGTTGACGAGGGCGGAGACGGCGCGGGAGGTGCCGGGGCCCTCCTCCGGGCGGGCGACGGCGCGCAGCTCCGAGAGGTGGGCGGTGGCCGTCGCGGTGAGCGCGCCGACGCCGAGCCCGGTCAGCAGGCGGGCGAGGATCAGCCCGGGCACGTCCGGCCAGAGCAGGAACACGGCGGCCGCCAGGACCTCGACGAGGATCGACGCGAGCAGGATCCGGCGGCGGCCGAGCCAGTCGCTGACGTGCCCGGCGAGGAAGAGGCTCGCCACGACTCCGACCGCGTACGCGGCGAAGACCACGGTGACGACGAAGGCCGGGAACCCGTCGCGCTGCTGGTAGATCGCGTAGAGCGGTGTCGGCACGGTCGAGAACGCCATCACCGTGAGGAAGGCGACGGCGATCACCCAGAAGCCGTGACGGTGCGGGAGCTCGCGGCGATGGACGGACGGGAGGGAGCGCTCGGTGGTGGTCACGGTGTCCACAGTGCTCCGCCCCATCATCCGTGTCCAACGGAGGATCTCGGTTGGATTGATCGTCCCTGCTGGATAATGGGCGGATGGACGACCGCCAGCTCGCCGCCTTCGTCGCCGTCGCCGAGGAGCTCAGCTTCACCCGGGCGGCCGCGCGCCTGTTCGTCGTGCAGTCGACCCTCTCAGCGAGCATCCGCTCGCTCGAGCAGGAGCTCGGCTCGCCGCTGTTCGCCCGCTCGACCCGGCGGGTGGCGCTCACCGCGGTCGGCGAGGCGCTCCTGCCCTCGGCCCGATCGGCGATCGACAGCCTCGACCGGATGCGCTCGCTCGCGGCCGACGACGCGGCGGGGCTCCGCGGGCGGGTGCGGGTGGGCACCTTCTCCGCCCTCGACCTCGTCGACCTGCCCGGCGCGCTCGGCGTCTTCCGCACTCGGCACCCGCTGGTGGACCTGCTCCTGCGCACCTCGACCACCGGCTCCACCGGTCTCGCCGAGGACCTGCGCCGCGGCCTGCTCGACGCCGCTCTGCTGGCACTGCCGGCGACGCAGCTGCGGGGCCTGGCGGTGACGCGGCTGGTGCGCAGCGACTACGTCCTGCTGGTGGAGAGCGCGCATCCGCTCGCCGCGGCGGGACCGCCCTCCCCGCAGGACCTCGACGGGCTCACCTTCGTGGACACGCCCGCCGGCTTCGGCAACAGGGTCGCCGTCGACCTCGCCTTCCGCGAGGCCGGGGCGTCGCGCCGGGTGGCCACCGAGGTCGCCGATCTGCCGGGGATCCCCCGCTTCGTGCAGGCGGGGCTGGGTCCGGCGATCGTGCCGCGCGCGGGCGTCGAGCCGCTGGAGGGCGTCACGGCCCTCGCGCTCGACTGGCCGGGGCTGGTCTGGGAGCTCTCGGTCTGCACGGCGCCGCGCCCCTCCGCCGCGGTGCAGGCGCTCACGGCCGTGCTGGCGGAGCGCTCGGCCTAGGCCTCAGCCCTCGCGCAGGGGGCCGCGGACGATCGAGTCGCCGGAGTGCTCCGGGTCGTCGTCGAACGGCTCCTG
The DNA here is from genome assembly GCF_002932165.1 of Rathayibacter sp. AY1F8. NCBI lineage: Bacteria > Bacillati > Actinomycetota > Actinomycetes > Micrococcales > Microbacteriaceae > Rathayibacter > Rathayibacter sp. AY1F8. The sequence goes on along the minus strand of NZ_PSVB01000004.1, from coordinate 154,137 downwards.
GGAGACGTCCACGAGCGAGTACTCGGCGAGGTCGACGTCGTCGGGGACGGCGAAGACGCCGTCGGTCCCGTCGAGCACGCCGAGGCCCACCAGCCCGGAGGCGTCGGCGGCGAGGAGCCAGACCTCCCGGTACGAGTCGTCCGCGCTCTGCGCATCGAGGTGCACGTGCAGGCGGCGGGCGCCGTCGGCGTCCTCCAGCTCCGCGGTTCCGCTCGCTCCCTGCCAGTCGGGGAGAGCGGCGAGATCAGCGCGCGCCACGACGGCGGCGGTGTCGTCGCTCCGCGAGGCCTGCCACCAGGCTCCGCCCGCGACCCCGATGACGAGCGCGCCGAGAGCGGCCAGCACGGCGCTCAGAGCGCGGGGCCGGCGGCGGCGCGCGGGACGGTGCCCTCCCCGGGGAAGGGCGAGCGGAGGCGGCACGGCAGCGGCCGACGACGGCAGGGCGCCGGGCCCGAGGTCGCCGAGGGCGAGCTCCTCGCGGATGCGGTCCCAGACGATCGCGGGCGGCGCCTCCAGCTCGACAGCACGGCTCGCACGGCCCAGGCCCGCGGCGTGGCCGAGCTCGACCAGCTGCCGGGCGCAGTCGGGGCAGTCGCGCAGGTGGGCCTGCTCGGCGTCGCTCGAGTGCTCGCCGAGGGCGAGCAGGGCGAGCTCGTCGGGATCGAGGTGGGTCATGTGCTGCTCACCTCCAGGCGGGAGCGGAGCCGGTCGAGGCTGCGGCGGATGTGGCTCTTGACGGTACCGAGCGGCAGGCCGGTGCGCTCGGCGATCTCGGTGTGGGTGAGGTCCTCGTAGAAGGCGAGGCCGATCACCCGCCGGGGGACGGGATCCAGGCGGGCCAGCTCGTCCGCGATCAGGATCCGCGCCTCGAGGTCGACGGGGGCCTCCCCCTCCTCGACCGGCGTGACGGCGACGAGGGCCTCGGTGAGCCTCCGCTCGCGCGCCCGCGCCTCGTGCGCGTCCGCGATCCTCCTCCGGGATATCCCGACCAGCCACGCTCCGAGAGCCGCCCGTCCGGGGTCGAAGCCCGAGCGCGAGGTCCAGGCCGAGACGAACACGCGCTGCACGACGTCCTCCGCGTCGCCGCGGTCGCCGAGCGAGCGCAGCGCCAGCGTGAAGACCAGCGGCGACCAGCGCGAGTACGCCTCGGCGAGCGCCGCCTCCTCCCCTGCGGCGAAGCGGCGGCCGAGCCGGGCCACGAGAGCGCTGTCGGCCTCGGCGCCGTCGGCGGGCTCGATGGTCTCGATCAGGGGGTCCCTCCAGGGCTGCGGGGAGCGCTGCCGCCCGGGGGCGTGCGGCGCTGCGAGGCTCATCGTACGTCGCTGAGGCTCGGGCGGGCGGGTCAGCCAGCCGGGACGGCCGTGACCACCACGTTGCTGAGGTAGTGGCGGGTGTCGTAGTCGAAGTCGCCGCCGCAGGTGATCAGGACCAGCCGCGGCGGTCCGTCGGCGGCGAACACGGCCGAGAGGTCGACCGTGGTCTTCTCCGTGGTCTCCACCGTCGAGACGGTGTACGCGCGCTCCGCGCCGTCCGCGCCGGTGAGGGTCACGGTCTGGCCCGGGACCGCCTTCTTCAGCTCGACGAACGGCCCGAGGCCGTAGGCGAGGGAGTCGACGTGCGCGGCGATCACGACCGTGCCCTCCGGCTCGTCGAGGCCGGCGCCGAAGCGGTACCAGCCGGCGACCTGCGTGTCGGGCACGAGCTCCATCGTGCCGTCGTCCGCGACTCCGACCGGCTCGACGGCCATGTCGACGGGGAGCCCGTCGACGACGAGCCGCTCGGGAGCGAGCGCGGTGGGGGCGGGGGTCGCGCCGAGCCGGGCGTCCGCCACCGGGACGGACGGCACCGCTTCCGGCAGGGCCGCCGCGGGCGAGGAGGGGACCGTGGCCGGCACCGGCTGCTGGGGCGCCGAGGAGACGGCGGCGGGAGCGGGCTCCACCCGGGACTCCTGCGCCGCGCATCCGGCGAGACCGGCACCGGCCACGATCAGCCCGACCACGGCGAGGACGCGCAGAGGGAAGGGGCTCCGGCTCATGGCGTCCTCCTGGGTCGTGGTCGGGGGTGCCGGGACGGCCGCGCTCCAGCACGGCCGACCCGGCGGTCGGAGCCTCGGGTCAGCGACGCGAGGCGGCGGTGCGGCGGCCGATCAGCACGGCGCCGGCGGCGGCGAGGGCGGCGAGCAGTGCTCCGCCCCACCAGCCCGCGGCGGCGTCGGGACGGTTGTCCGCGGCGAGGCCGGCCTCACCGGCGGGGACGCCCGACGGCGAGGAGTGCAGTCCGTCGATGGTCTGCGTCGCGAGAGCGAGGTTGCCCTTCTCCAGGCTGCCCCAGGCGTAGACGATCGTGTTCACGCCCTCCTGGACCTGCACGTCGGCCGGGCCGATGACCGGCGCGGTGGTCCCGGTCGCGGCGACCACGGTCGAGATCGTGGCCGGGGCGAGGTTCAGCACGCCCTCGTTCGGGTTCGTCACGTTCGTCAGGACGGGCGACCCTCCGGCGAGGATGTCCACGGCCGGAGCGGCGGCGATGTGGCGGACCGTGAGTCGGCCCTCGCCCGCGGCGGTCTTCGAGATGTCATTGGTGAAGAGGGTCGCGGTGGGGGTGTTGTCCGGCGTGAGGTGCGCCGCGACGGTGTAGCTCTTCCCCGCCTCGAGGCTGATGTCGATCGGGCCGATCACGGGGGCGCTGGCGTCCGCGGCGGTGGAGGCCGTGATGGCGACCTTGTAGGTGCCGGTGGGGAGGTCGAGCGGGCCGGCGAGCGAGCCGGGGGTGAAGTCGTCGAGCGTCAGCTTGCCGTCGACGTAGACGTCGACCGGGGTGTCGGGGACGGCGTGCAGGACCGAGAGGTCGGCCGAGTCGGCGTCGGCGGCGGCGGCGGGCGTGGCGGCGATGCCGACGACGGCCAGGGTTCCGATGCAGGCACCGGCGAGCAGGCTGCGGGAGAAGCGGGAGGTGGTCACGGTGTTCCTCTTTCACGATGGGACCCGCGAGGGGTCGGGGGGTGGTCGAGAAGGGCCTTCACCACTACTTCCGCCCGAGGCGCCTCCTCGGATGCACCCGGTCTGAGATTCCTCGAAAGAATTCCTGCCGGACGCTTCGAGGGCCCCTCGCGGCGCTGGCCCGAGCGCCCGTGCCGGGCTAGCCTCCGACCAGGAGGTGCGGAGGATGGGCAGGCGCGGCGTGGTCCTCCTCCTCGCCGCCGCGGCGCTCACCACGGCGGCGGTCGCGGGCGTGCAGGGCTCCCTCGCCCCCCGGGCGCCGGTCGCCGACCAGGCCGCCGCCGCCTCCGACGCCCCCGCCCAGTGCGACGACACCCGGGAGCTGCTGGCCGCCTCGTCCGCCTTCGAGGGCGGAGCGGGCGTGCCGGCCGGCCACCTCGTGGCCTGCCTCGACGAGGACCACCGGCGCCTCACGATCCACAACCGCACCCCCGTCGTCTGGAGTCTCGGCGACTCCTCGGTGCGGGGCGTGACGAGCGGGACGGACGGAGTGACGGGTCTGCTGAGCCTGCACGCGTCGCAGTCCTCCTCCGGGCTGCTCCTCGCACCCGGATCGGCGGCCTCGGTCTCGGCCGGCGACGGGAGTATCCGACCGCGGCCCGACGAGCCCTCGACCCGGCTGCAGCTCGCGCTCACCGCGGTGGTCGCGGCTCAGGATCAGGCGATCGGCCCCTCCGCCGGTCCCGACAGCATCATCCGCGGCGCCGCGCTCACCTGCGCGGTCGTGGTCGCGGAGTCGGACACCGGCTGGCGGGTGACCTCGCCGCGGGCTCTCGCCGCGGCGGCCGAGGACCCGGTGTGCGCGCGCGACTGGGGCCGCGCCCAGCGCAGCGCGGCGGCCTGGCGGATCGCCCTGCCCGGGCTCGTCGACGCCGTGGAGGCTCCCGGCCGCCCCGAGGAGGACACGGCGCTCCAGCGGGCCGCGGCCGACTGGTTCTCGGCCTCGAGCGGCTACTCGTGGGGCGGAGTCGACCGCCCCGCTCCCCTGCCCTGACCGGCGCCGCGCGCCTCGTCCGCCCGGGAACGCGAACGGGCCGCCCTCCGCGAGGAGAACGGCCCGTTCGGCAAGAAGTTCGCGGTGTCATCGAGACCGCGCCCTGCTCCGGGAGGAGCTAGCGGCGCAGACCGAGACGCTCGATCAGCGAGCGGTAGCGGTTGATGTCCACATCCGACAGGTAGCCGAGGAGTCGACGACGCTGACCCACGAGCAGCAACAGACCACGACGCGAGTGGTGGTCGTGCTTGTGCTCCTTGAGGTGCTCGGTGAGGTCCTTGATCCGCTTGGTCAGGACGGCCACCTGCACCTCGGGGGATCCGGTGTCACCGGGGTGGGTCGCGTACTCTTCGATGATCGCCTTCTTGACATCTGCTTCGAGTGCCATATCTGGGATCCCCTCTCTCTCGTTGCGCGGTGCCCGGCGCCTGATGCGTGGGCTCTCTTGATCCGCGGCCGTCGAACGGCAACCGGACGACTCTACCAGAGGGAGGGCGGTATCAGGAGCCGGTGGCCCGGTTCCAGAGCACGACGAGCCACGGCGAGACCAGCAGCTGCCAGTAGACGAGCACGAGGACGTTGAGGACCACGCCGATCCAGCCGGCGATCGGCGGGCGCTTCTCGCGACGCCGGGCGCGGAGGGTGGAGACGGCGAGCAGGATCCCGGCGAGCAGGACCGCGTGCACGAGCGCGGTGTAGAGCACGCCGACCAGCAGATCGCTGACGCTCTGGTCGCCCGGGTAGGCGCCGAGCGAGATCAGTGCGTACCAGACGAAGAACGACAGCGGGACGGCGAGGACGGCCAGGAGGACCGAGACGATCCCGGCTCCGTAGCGGCGGAGGAACCCGCGGGCTCCCGAGGCCGTGGCACCGGTCCGAGCGGCTCCGGCGCGGACGCCGCCCGTGGAGCTTCGCCGACCGCCCGTGGCGGCCGCCGCGCGACGCGCGCCCGCCTCGGCGGCGGTGCGGATCGAGCGTCGCGAGGGGGCGGCTCCGGCTGCTCGCGGGGCAGGAGGACCCTGACGCCCGGGCGCGCCGTCGGATGACGTGCTCATGCCTCTCACCCTAGGGGATGACCCCTGAGCCCCCGGATCGGCGCGACGCGGCCCGCCGGGGCGGCGGAGTCAGCAGAATGGAGCGAGTGAGCCAGACCCCCCGCGCCCCCCGGCGCAGCCACGTCCTCGACGTCTCCCCCCTCCGCGAGTCCCCGGCTTTCGCCCGGCTCTGGGCCGGCAACGTGATCTCGGGCATCGGCGGCCAGATGACGATCGTCGCGGTCGGCCTGCACATCTACGAGCTCACCGGATCGACCCTCGCGGTCGCGCTGGTCGGCGTGGTGGCGCTGGTCCCGACCGTGATCGCCGGCCTCTACGGCGGGATGCTCGCCGACGCGTTCGACCGCCGCCTGGTGCTCCTGCTCGCCGCGGTCGTGGCCTGGGGCTCGACCGCGGGGATCGCGGCCCTCGCCTGGCTCGGCGCCGAGACCCCGCTCTCCCTCTACGTGCTCACCGCCGTGAACGCGGTGGCGACGACGGTGATCGTGACCACCCGGATGACGCTGGCTCCGCGGCTGCTCCGCACCGAGCTGGTCCCCGCCGCCGCCGCGCTGGGCGGCATCGCGAGCGGAGTCGAGGTGACCGTGGGGCCCGCCCTCGCCGGCGTGCTGGTCGCCTCCTCCGGCTTCGCGATCACGTACACGATCGACGTCGTGCTGTTCCTCGCCGCGTTCCTCGGCATCGCGGGGCTGCCGGCGCTCGTGCCCGAGGGCGAGCGGCAGCGGCCGGGGCTGGAGTCCCTCCGCTACGGCCTGGGCTTCCTGAAGGGCGCCCCGAACATCCGGATGTCCTTCCTGGTCGACATCGTGGCCATGACCTTCGGACAGCCGCGCGTGGTCTTCCCGGCGGCCGCCGCCGTGCTGCTCGGCGGAGGCGCGGTGACGGTGGGCGCGCTCACGGCCGCGTTCGCGATCGGGGCGCTGATCAGCGGCGTCTTCTCCGGCCGGCTGACCGGGGTCCGCCGGCAGGGCCTCGCGATCGGCCGCTCGATCCAGGTGTACGGAGCGTTCGTGGTCGCGTTCGGCGCGGTCCTGCTCGGTGCCGCACTCGTGCAGCACGACGCGTCGGCGCCGAACGCGGTGCTCATCGCGCTGGCGGCGGTCGCCCTGGCCGGCGCGGGCGCCTCCGACAACGTCAGCTCGATCTTCCGGCAGACGATGCTGCAGACCGCGGTCCCCGACAACATGCGGGGTCGGCTCCAGGGCGTGTTCATCGTCGTGGTGACGGGCGGCCCGCGGGTCGGCGACCTCTACACGGGACTGCTCGCCTCGCTCGCGCTGCTCTGGCTGCCGCCGCTCGCGGGCGGGCTCGCGATCATCGCGATCCTCGCCGCGGTGCTGCGACTCCGACCGGGGTTCCGTGGGTACGACGCCCTGCACCCGACGGCCTGAGCGGAGGGGCGTCTCCCTCGAGCCGGATGGGACAGCGCGCCCGCCCGCTCGGCTCAGGCCGGCGGACGGGCGCGCCGGGGATCAGTCGCCGGAGGCCGCGTCGGCGCCGCCGCCGTCGGTCAGCCGGTCGTCCGAGACCAGTCCGCTGTCGTCGTCGCGGCCCTCGACCCGCACCGGGCGGTAGACGTGGAAGCCGTCGTCGTCGGGCTCCAGCTCCCAGACCACCTCGACCTCCTCGCCGTCGATGTCGGCCAGGCGGGTGAAGGAGCGCTGCGGGGAGCCGTCGATCATCTCGAGGCGGATGCTCTCCTGCTCCGCTCCGCTGTCGAGGATGGCGGTGTACGTCGATTCGGTGTCCATGCCTCGACGCTAGACACGCGCGGGGAGGCGTCGCCACCCCTTGCGGCGGCGCGCGGTCCGCGTAGCGTCGGCACCATGACCGACACCGACATCACTCCCGCCGACTCCGACGACCGCGAGCAGATCACCGAGATGGTGAAGAGCGCCGGGATCGGGCTCCTCACCACCGTCAACGCCACCGGGCAGCTCGTCAGCCGTCCGCTCAAGGCCCAGGACATCGACTTCGACGGCGAACTGTGGTTCTTCACGCAGGACCCGTCGCCCAAGGTCGACGACATCCGCGCGAACCCGAGCGTCAACGTCGCGTTCGAGTCGAAGAAGGGCTACCTGTCCGTGGCCGGCTCGGCGACCGTCGTGCACGACCCGGCGAAGGTGGACGAGCTGTGGTCCCCGGCCGTCGCCGGCTGGTTCCCCGACGGCAAGGACGACCCGACCGTCGCGCTGATCCGCGTCGAGGCCGAGACCGTCGAGCTGTGGGCGACCGACGAGCCCCGTCCGGTCGTGCTGTTCAAGGTCCTCAAGGCCGCCGTCACCGGCGGACAGCCCGACATCGGCGAGAACCGCACCGTCTCCTTCGAGTGATCCCTCCTCCGGGGCGCCGCCGGGGCGCGGCGCCTCGCGGGGACAGGCGTCAGGCGCCGCCGAAGCGCTCGGTGCGGACGCGCTCGGGCGCGTGGCCCTGCTCGACCAGGGCGGTGGCGACGGCCTCGACGAACGAGGTCGGGCCGCACACGTAGACGGTCGGCTCGAGCGAGGCCGGCAGAGCCGCCTCGGCGAGCAGCTCCGGAGTGACGCGGCCGGCCGGACGTGCCGCTCCCGCCGGCGCCACCCGGGTGAAGACGTGGTCCACCGCGACTCCGCCCGTCGCGGCCGGCCGCTCGGCGAGCGCCGCCAGCTCCTCGCGGTAGTAGGCGAAGACGGGCGAGCGGACCGAGTAGAGCAGCTGCATCCGCGCCGCGCTCCCGGACCGGGCGTGCTCGCGCGCCATCGCCATCAGCGGCACCACACCGCTCCCGCCCGCGATCAGCTGCACCGGCTCCGCCTGCTCGGGGCGCCAGACGAACCAGCCGCCGATCGGACCGCGGATCTCGAGCCGGTCGCCCGCTTCGAGGCCGTCGACCAGGTACGGGGAGACCTCCCCGTCGTCCAGCCGCTCGACCGCGAGCTCGACCCGCTCCCCGTCGGCCGGGGCGCCGATCGAGTAGGAGCGGCTCGCCTGGTAGCCGTCGGGCGCGGTGAGGCGCACGTCGAGGTGCTGCCCCGCCAGGTGGCCCGGCCACCCGGGCACGCGGAGCACCAGGAGGCGCGACGTGGGCGTGAGCGGCGCGACCGACTCGGCCACCGCCTCCGTCCACATCACCAGTAGCGCTCCTCTTTCCAGGGGTCCCCGTGCATGTGGTAGCCGTTCTGCTCCCAGAAGCCGGGCTCGTCGCCGGGCATCAGGCGGAGCGTCCGCACCCACTTCGCGCTCTTCCAGAAGTAGAGGTGCGGCACCAGGAGCCGGGCGGGGCCGCCGTGCTCGGCCGCGAGGGGCTTCCCCTCGAACTCGGTGACGACCCAGGCCCTCCCGCCGCGGATCTCGGCGAGCGGGAGGTTCGTCGTGTAGCCGCCGAAGCTCTGCGCCATGACGAAGCCGGCGTCCGTCTCCAGGCCCTCCAGCAGAGTGTCGACCGAGACGCCGCGCCAGCTGGTGCCGAGCTTCGACCACCGGGTCACGCAGTGGATGTCGGTGTGCACGTCCTCGTGCGGGAGCGCGTCGAACTCCTCCCGGTTCCAGCGGCGCACGCCCGCGGGGCCGCCGTCGATGGAGAAGGCCCACTCATGGATGTTCGGGGTTGGCCCGATCGAGAGGACGGGGAAGCCGTTCTCGAGGTGCTGGCCCGGCGGGAGGTCCGGGTCCGCCTCCCTCTTGCCGAAGAAGCCCCGCGTGATGATGCCCATGTCCGCCCTCGTCGTCCTCGGGGCCTGGCCCCGGATCGCTGGAAACCGCTCGTCGCGCTCACGCTACCGCTCGGTGCTACCGCATGCGGGCCCGCCGGGCGAGCCCGGGACCGTGTCGGACGTCGGTGCCAGGATCGGGGCATGAGACGAACCGTCGTGCCGCCGTACCTCCTCGTCCGCATCGCCCGCCTCGACGATCCGGCCTTCGCCCGGGCCGCGCGGGCCGCGAGCCGCTCGCTCGAGCAGGACGTGCCGTTCCGGCGCGTCCGGCCCGGAGAGCCCGCGCCCGACCGCGGGGCGCCGACCGCCGCCGCGACGTCCTCGCCGCGCACCCGCGTGCAGTCGCTCCAGCGCACCATCGCGGACGCGCGTACCGAGGAGACCCTGCCCGGCACGGTCGTCCGCCGCGAGGGCGAGGCGGCCACGGGGGACGCGGCCGTCGACGAGGCGTACGACGGCCTCGGTGCGATGTCGGCCTTCCTGCAGGGTGCGTACGGCCGCGACTCGATCGACGACGCCTGGCTGCCGCTCGACGCGACCGTGCACTTCGGCGACGACTACGACAACGCCTTCTGGGACGGCTCGCGGATGGTCTTCGGCGACGGGGACGGCCAGGTGTTCCGCCGCTTCACCGTCTCGCAGAGCGTGATCGGCCACGAGCTCGCCCACGGCATCACCGAGTACACGGCGAACCTCGTCTACCGCGGCCAGTCCGGAGCGCTCAACGAGTCGGTCTCGGACGTGTTCGGAGCCCTGCTGGAGCAGTACGGCGCGGGCCAGAGCGCCGACGAGGCGAGCTGGCTGATCGGCGAGGGGCTCTTCACCGACGAGGTGCAGGGCACGGCCCTGCGGTCGATGATCGCCCCCGGCACCGCCTACGACGACGACGTCCTCGGCTCCGACCCGCAGCCGGGCTCGATGGCCGACTACGTCGAGACCGACGACGACAACGGCGGAGTGCACATCAACTCGGGGATCCCCAACCGCGCGTTCGCCGTGGCGGCGACGACCCTCGGCGGGAAGGCGTGGGAGCGCGCAGGGCAGGTCTGGTACGACGTGCTGACCGGGGGCGTCCTCACCGCGACGGCCGACTTCGAGGCGTTCGCCGCGCTCACCGTGCAGGCCGCCGCCGAGCGCTACGGATCCGGCTCCGAGGTCGAGGCCGCCGTGCGCACCGGCTGGACGACGGTCGGCGTAACGCTGTCCGCCTGAGCCGGTCCGCTCGAGGGCGGAGGCGGGTAGCATCGCGCGCATGGACGTCATCGTGTCGCGCAGCGGCGGAGTCGCCGGCCTCCGCCGGGTGTGGCGGGTCGACGTCGAGCAGCAGCCCGACGAGCGCGCCTGGCGCGACCTGCTCGGCTCGCTCCCCTGGGACGCCGCCGACGGCGAGTCCCCCGGCCGGGCCGACCGCTTCGTCTACGAGATCCGCGTGCAGACGCACCACGTCCGCCTCGGCGAGACCGAGCTCGACGGTGCCTGGCGCGAGCTGGTCGACCGCGTGAAGAAGGCGCAGCCCCGCTAGGAGCTGCGCCTTCGTCGTGTGCTCGGAGCTACTCGGTGCCGAGCAGGTCGATCACGAAGATCAGGGTCTTGCCGGAGAGCGGGTGCCCTCCGCCGGCCGGGCCGTACGCCAGCGCGGGCGGGCAGATCAGCTTGCGGCGGCCGCCGACCTTCATCCCCGGGATGCCCTGCTGCCAGGCGCGGATGAGGTTGTTGAGGGGGAAGTTGATCGACTGGTCGCGGCTCCAGGAGGAGTCGAACTCCTCGCCGGTGTCGTACTCGACGCCGAGGTAGTGGACCTCGACGGTCGAGCCGGGCTGCGCCTCGGCGCCGTCGCCGACGACGATGTCCTCGACGACGAGGGTGTCGGGGGCCGGGCCCTCAGGGGCGTCGACCTCGGGCTTGGTCAGGTTCTCGCTGCTCATGCCTCGATCCTACGGCGCTCGGGAGCGGAGTCTGGGAGCGGGCTGCGAGCACTCACTCCACGAGCGTGAGGCGCTGCGTCGGCCGGGTCATCGCGACGTAGAGCGATGCGGCGCCGCGCTCGCCGGTCTGCGCGATGAGGCGAGGGCGGGCGATGATCACGGAGTCGAACTCGAGCCCCTTGGCGTCGTTCGTCGACAGCACGGCGATCGCGCGGTCGAGCCCGGTCGCTCCACGGCCCACCTCCCGGCCGAACCGCTCCTCGAGGCGCTCGGCGATCGCGGCGAGGTCGTCGTCGGGCGCGATGACCGCGAGCGTCCCCTCCGCCTCGATCGCCCGGTCCTCGACGACGGCCGCCAGCACGCGCTCCGAGAGGCTCGCGTCGCCGCGATCGCGGATCGTCCGCACCGGCCACTCGGTGGAGCGCACGGCCTCCCCCGGCGTGATCTCCAGCCCGTTCTCGCGCGCCGTCCGCTCGGCGAAGGCGACGATCTGCGCGGGCGTGCGGTAGTTGACCGTCAGCTCCTCCAGGCGCCACGGCGCCGCCTCCACTCCCCGGCCCTGGCGGCCGAAGGTGTCGCGGAGCGCGGCGTCCCAGCTCGAGGCGGCGGAGGCGCCGGACGCCTGCGCGACGTCGCCCACGATCGTGAACGAGCGCATCGGGCAGCGGCGCAGCAGCACCCGCCACTGCATCGGCGAGAGCTCCTGCGCCTCGTCGACCACGACGTGCCCGTAGGTCCAGGTGCGGTCGGCCGCGGCCCGCTCGGCGGTGGTCCCGAGCACCGAGCGCTCGGCGAAGCCGGCCGCGAGGTCCTTGGCGTTGACGAGGCCGTCGACGCCCATGTTGCGGATGGCGGCCTCCGCGTTCTCGACGTCGCGCTTGCGCTGCTCCTTCTCGGCCTTCTTCGAGGCGTCGGCGTGGTCGTCGTAGGCGCCGAGCAGCTCCGCGGCCTCGTCGAGCAGCGGTACGTCGGAGACCGTGAACGGAGCGTCGCGGTCTCGGCGGAGGAGGGAGCGCTGCGCGGCGGTCCAGCGCGGCGTGAGGGTCGCGAACCAGTTCGGACGGGCGTAGAGGTCCTGCAGCAGCTTCTCGGGGGTCAGCGGGATCCACGCGGTGTTGAGAGCGACGCGGACGTCGTGGGCGGTCCGCACGTCCTCGCGCAGCACCGCCTCGTCGGCCTCGTCGACCGTGCTGCCGTGGCTCCGCAGCTGATCGGCGAGCTGGCGGGTGAGCTGCGAGAGCAGCGTCTTGACGAAGGAGACGCGCGCCTCGTTGTGCGGCTTGCGGGTGTCGCGCGCGCGGGTGATCGCGCGCTCCACGTCCTGCGGCTCCAGACGGAGCTTCTCGCCGTTGACGTCGAGCACCTGGGTCTCGGCCGGGACGGTCTGGCGGGAGCGGACCGCGCGCTTGAGCAGCTCCGCCATCCGCGCCGAGCCCTTCACGCGGGCGACCGCGGGCACGTCCTCCTCGACGAGGTCGAGGCCCGGGTAGAGCTGGCCGAGCGTCGAGAGGACGACACCCGTCTCGCCGAGCGAGGGCAGCACCGCCTCGATGTAGCGGAGGAAGGAGCGTGAGGGGCCGACCACGAGCACGCCGGAGGAGGCGATGCGGTCGCGGTAGGAGTAGAGGAGGTAGGCGGCCCGGTGCAGGGCGACCGCGGTCTTGCCGGTGCCCGGCCCGCCCTGCACGACGAGCACGCCGCGCAGCTCGGACCGGATGATGCGGTCCTGCTCGCTCTGGATGGTCGCGACGATGTCGTGCATCCGGCCGGTGCGCTGCGCGCCGAGAGCCGCCATGAGCGCGCCCTCGCCCTGCAGCACGGTGCCCTCGCGCAGCAGCTCCTCGTCGAAGACCTCGTCCTCGAAGCGGAGGACCTCGCGGCCCCGAGTGGTGAGGTGGCGCCGGGCGCGCGTCCCCATCGGCCGGGCGGCGGTGGCCTGGTAGAACGCGGCCGACTGCGGGGCACGCCAGTCGAGCAGCAGCGTGTCCTGCTCCTCGTCGCGCAGGCCGATCCGGCCGATGTAGCGGTGCTCGGCGTCGGCGTCCGCGAGCGTCAGCCGGCCGAAGGCGAGCCGGTCGTCGGCGCCGGTGAGCGAGCGGATGCGGTCCTCGTAAAGCCGCGCGTACGCGTCGCGCTCGGAGCGGCTCTGGTGGTTGCCGCCGACGCTCTCGATGCGGACCGTGTCCAGAGCCTCGCGGGCCTGGGCGATCAGCTCGTCGAGGCGGGCGTAGAGCGCCGCCACGTAGTCGCGCTCCCGAGAGAGTTCGGTGGCCTGCACAGTGCTGCCGTCCGTCATCGTCCGCCTTCCGAGGGTCCGCCGCCGCGGGCCGGGAGGCGCGGGATGCGCTCCGGGGGCCGCGGGAAAACAGGCGGTCCAGTCTACCGAGCGATCCGAAGCGGGCCGTGCCGACAGCGGGATCCGGATGCCTCTTGCGCTCGGCGCCGCGGAGGAGCATCCTCTCTCTCACGAAGAGCTCGACGCCCCGTCCGAGCAGCCGGCCCTGCCGCTGCCGCAGGGCGTCGAGCTCTTTCTCGCGGGTGTCAGTCCTCCGTCCGGTCATCGACCGGGAAGAGAACCGGACGGCCCCGCGTTGCACGCCCCATGGCCACTCCGAGCAGCAGCGTCACCGCCCCCTCCCGCGCCTCGATCGACCTCACGGAGTCGGCACGCGCCGGCTGGGAGTCGTGGCTCGCCCGACGCGTCGAGCGCGTCACCGGACCCCGGGGCGATCTCGCCCTCGTCGAGACGCGCTGGCTCGAGCCCGGCGAGAGCGTCGACGACGAGCAGGCGCTGGCCGGCTACGGCCCCTCGGCGACCCTGACGCGGATGCGCCGCGAGAACCTCGACACCGGCGAGCCCGAGTACGGCTACCGCGTCTGGGACGCGGCCTCCGACGGCATCCGGTCCTTCGACGCCATCGAGACCTTCCCGTTCGACGCCGCCTGGGTGCTCGAGGCGTGGTTCCAGCCGGTCGCCGAGGACCGCACGGTCCCGTTCGAGCACCTGCGCGACAACGGCGCCACCCGCGAGCTCGTCGTGCCCGGCGACATCACCTTCTCGCTCATGGACGACGGGCGCGCCCGCGAGTACACGGTCGCGGCGTTCGACGACGGCGGCACGCTCCTCGTCCCGTTCGGCGATCCGACCAACCGCAGCGACGACCCGGAGCTCGCGAGCTACCCCGTCGGCCGCTTCCTCGTCGTGCAGCGGATCGGCGGCGCGGCCGACGCGGGCACCCCCGGTCCGGTGCTCCTGGACTTCAACCGGGCGTACATCCCGCCGTGCGGCTTCTCGCCCCACTACAACTGCCCGCTGCCGCCCGCGCAGAACCGGCTCGGCGTGCCCGTGACGGCCGGCGAGCGCCGCGTGCGCAGCGCCTCCGCCTAGCGCGCCGGGGCTGAGCGGGGGCGGCCCCGGCTCAGCGGGTGAGCACCGCCCGGCGGGCGACGAGCTCGTCGAGCAGGACCTGCTCGTCGACCGCTCCGGTGCGTCCGCCGCGGCCGAGCAGGAGGTGCTGCCGGTGGTGCGCGAGCCGCGTCGCCGAGCGGAGGAAGTCCCGCATCGCCCGCGGCCGGTCCCCTCCCGCGCTCCGGGCCCAGCGAGCGGCGGTGCGGCGCCCCTCCGCGGTGCCGATCATCCGAACCTCGGCCGGCGAGAGCCAGCCGGCGACGGCGTAGTCGTCGAGCCGCTGGAGCGTCACGCGCCGCTCCTGCCGGCGCAGCAGCACCACCACGACCACGGCGACCGCGAACAGCGGCACCTGGACCACGCCGTAGAAGCCGAACCAGTCGGACACCAGGAAAGACGAGCCGTTCCAGAGCGCGTGCAGGAACGCGGCGAGCGCCAGCCCGAGCAGGGCGATGGGCAGCCGCGCGACGGCGGGCCGGTTCGAGGCGAAGCCGAGGGCCGCGCCCGTGCAGGCGGTGAAGAGCACGTGCGCGAAGGGCGAGAGCACCCCGCGGAGGAAGAAGGTCACGGCGAGCGAGCCGAGACCGCCCTCCACCAGCGCGCTGCCGAAGTAGAGGATGTTCTCGACGAAGGCGAACCCGGAGGCGACGACGGCCGCGTAGACGATGCCGTCGACGGGCCCGTCGAAGGTCCGGCGCCAGATCAGCAGGACGAGGAGGACGCCGATCCCCTTGGCCGTCTCCTCGACCAGCGGCGCCTGGATCACGGCGCCGACGAAGTCGGATCCGCTCGGCTGCTGCCCGGACGCGTAGACGGCGATCTGCACGCCGAGGTCGACCAGGAGCGCGATCGCGACGGACCCGGCCGCGCCCCAGAGGAACGCGAACCACAGGCCCAGCGCTGGCTCCGGCTCCCACCGGTCGACCCAGCGGACGCCCAGCAGGACCACGGTCAGCGGGACGAGGGCGATGACCGCGCAGATCCCCGCGGCGCTGACGCCGAGTCCGAGAACCACGTAGGCGAGCACGAGCAGCAGCAGGATCCCGAGGAGCGCCACGCCGATCGAGCCGAGCACGGTCGGCACGACGGAGGGGCGGGCGGTGGCGGGCGGTGCGGGCGGCGGATAGGCGCTCATGGGGCCGACAGTAGGGCACGGGCGGGGTGCGCTGTCGGCGGTTGACACGCGCCGGGCGCGTGGAGGAGGGCCGGGGTGCGGACGCCCGTGTCCGATTCCCACTCCTGCTCGACGTCGCCGCGTGCGAGGCTCGAGGCGTGCCCGACTCCGATCCGCTCTTCGAGGAGCGCTACCGCGCCGTCGCCTCCCGCGACTCCCGGTTCGACGGGCGGTTCCTGACCGGCGTGCACTCCACCGGCATCTACTGCCGTCCGAGCTGCCCCGCCATCACGCCGCGGCGCGCGAACGTGCGCTTCTACCCGACGGCCGCCGCCGCGCACGAGGCGGGGCTCCGCGCCTGCAAGCGCTGCCTGCCGGACGCCGTCCCCGGCTCCCCCGAGTGGAACCTGCGCGACGACACGGCGGCGCGCGCCATGCGTTTGATCGCCGACGGAGTGGTCGACCGCGAGGGGGTCGAGGGGCTGGCCGCACGGCTCGGCTACGGCGCGCGCCACCTGGGCCGCATCCTGCGCGAGGAGCTGGGCGCGCCTCCGCTGGCGCTCGCTCGCGCCCAGCGCGCCCAGACCGCCCGGCTCCTGCTCACGAGCACCGACCTGCCCGTGTCCGACGTCGCCTTCGCCGCCGGCTTCACGAGCATCCGGCAGTTCAACGCGACCCTGGCGGAGGTGTACGAGCGGACCCCGACGGCCCTGCGCGCCTCGGCCCGCGGCACGCGCTCCGAGGCGAGCGTCCACGACGGCGCGACCACGCTGGAGCTCCGGCTGGCAGTGCGGGCTCCGTTCGATCCCGGGGTGCTCGACGTGCTCGGCGGCACCGCGCTCCCGGGCATCGAGGAGGCGTCCCCCGGCGGCTACGCGCGCTCGCTCGTCCTGCCCGGGGGCGCGGCGCTGATCCGGCTGGCGGCGGACGGGGAGAGCGTCCGCTGCAGCGCGACGCTCGTCTCCGTCGCCGACGTCGGGCCGCTGGTCGCCCGGGTGAGGCGGCTGCTCGACCTGGACGCGGACGCCCGCGCCGTGGACGAGGCCCTCGCGGCCGATCCCGCACTTGCTCCGAGCGTCGCCGCCCGCCCCGGTGTCCGCGTGCCCGGCTCCGTCGACCCGGCCGAGACGCTGGTGCGCGCGCTGCTCGGCCGGCGGGAGGCCGCACGGCTGGTCACAGCGCTCGGCGCGACGCTCCCGGAGTCCGTGGCGAGCGGATTGATCGCACGCGCCTTCCCCTCCCCCGCGGTGATCGCCGAGCACGCCGCCGACGTGCTCCGCGGATCCGCCGACGTGCTGGTGCGGACCTGCACGCTGCTCGCCGAGGGAGCCCTGCGGCTCGACGCCGACCGGGAGGAGCTCGCCGAGCAGCTGCTGGCGGTCCCCGGGATCGACGCGGCCACGGCGGCCGAGGTGGCACAGCGGGCGACCGGAGATCCCGACGTCCTGCTCACCGGGGATCCCGTGCTCCGGCGGGGCGCGGCGGCGCTCGGCCTGCCCTCCGGCGAGCGCGCGCTGACCGAGACCGGACGCCGCTGGGCGCCCTGGCGCAGCTACGCCGGGGCGCGCCTCGCGGCCGCGGTCACGCCTCCGGCGCGGGGTCGATGATCGGGAGCGCCGCGGTCATCGCCTCGATGCCCGAGAGCCGCGCCGGCGAGATCAGCCGCATGACCTCCTCGCGGGACATCAGCCCCGCCTCGACCACCAGGTCGGCGATGTTGCGGCCGGTCGCGAGGGCGGCCTTCGCGAGGGCGGCGGACGCGGTGTAGCCGATGCTCGGCGTGAGCGCCGTCACGACCCCGACCGAGGAGGCGACCATGGCCTCGAGCCGGTCGACGTTCGCGGTGATGCCGTCGATGCAGTTCTCGCGGAGCGTCCTGCAGGCCTGCGTCATCCAGGTGATGCTCTGCAGCAGCGAGTGCGCGATCACCGGCTCGAAGGCGTTGAGCTGGAGCTGACCCGCCTCGGCCGCCATCGTGACCGTGACATCGGCCCCGGCCACCGAGTAGGCGACCTGGTTGACCACCTCGGGGATGACCGGGTTCACCTTGCCGGGCATGATGCTCGATCCCGCCTGGCGCGGAGGCAGGTTGATCTCGCCGAAGCCGGCCTGGGGGCCCGAGGAGAGGAGTCTCAGGTCGTTGCAGATCTTGGACAGCTTGATCGCGGAGCGCTTGAGCGCGCTCGAGAACGACATGAAGACGCCGGTGTCGCTCGTCGCCTCGACGAGGTCCTGCGCCATCTCGAGGTCGAGATCGGTGATCTCGTTGAGGTGGCGGACAGCAGCCGCGCCGTAGCGCGGATCGGCGGTGATGCCTGTGCCGATCGCGGTGGCTCCGATGTTGACCTCGGCGAGCAGCCAGATGGTCTCGGAGAGACGGGCGTGGTCCTCGCCGAGGGTCGTCGCGAAGCCGTGGAACTCCTGGCCGAGCGTCATCGGCACCGCGTCCTGCAGCTGCGTGCGGCCGACCTTCAGGACGCTGCCGAACTCGACCGCCTTGCGGGAGAACGACTCGCGCAGCAGCGCCAGCTCGTCGAGCAGGCGGCGCAGCGACCAGGTCATCGCGATCTTGATCGCGGTCGGGTAGACGTCGTTGGTGGACTGGCTGCGGTTGACGTCGTCGAGGGGGTGCAGGTGCGCGTAGTCGCCCCGCTCGAAGCCGCCGATCTCGAGTGCGACGTTGGCGACGACCTCGTTCGCGTTCATGTTCGTCGAGGTGCCGGCGCCGCCCTGGATCACCCCGACCACGAACTGGTCGTGGAACTCGCCGTCGATGATGCGGCGGCACGCGGCCTCGATCAGCTCGGCCTTGGCGGGGGCGAGGGTGCCGAGCTCGGTGTTGGCCCGGGCGGCCGCGAGCTTGACCGTCGCGAGGGACCGGACGAGATCGGGGTAGATCGAGATGGGGCGCTTCGAGATCGGGAAGTTGTCGAGGGCCCGCGCCGTGTGGATGCCCCAGTAGGCCTCGGCGGGGATCTCCATCGAGCCGAGGGAGTCGCTCTCGGTGCGCGTGGCGGGGGTCTCGGTGTCGTCCAGGGCTCTGCCTTCCGGGTCGCGGTCGGGGAGGGTGCTCGGTGCGAGGGTCACGTCCAGCTCCGTTGCTGTCGTCGTGCGGCCCCGGAGGGTGCAGGGGGCTCGCGAACTGCGCGGCCAGCCTATCGCCGGGGCACGGGGCGGCGGCGGACGCGGGCGCGGAGCGTCCTCTCGGCGGGCGCGGAACGACCGCGCCTCCCGCCGCCGGAGCGGACAGGAGGCGCGGGACGCGGGAAGCGGCGGATCAGCGGTAGTCGCTGCCCGACGCGAGGGCCGCGAGCGGAACGAGCACGACCACGACGAGCACGGCGATCGCGAAGAGCAGGACGAGGCCGAGCATGACGGAGTTGAGCACGATGCCCCAGATCGAGAGCGTGCGGCCGGTCGGCTCCCTCCGCAGGCCCAGGATGCCGAAGACGAGGCCCGCGGCCGGAGCGATCACGGTCAGTCCGAAGAAGACGGAGGTGACGCCGAGGATCAGGCTGGTGAGCGAGAACGGGGTCGAGGGCGCCGGGGCGAGGGCCGCGGGCGGGACGGCGGGGGTGCCGTAGGGGGCGCGGGCCTGCTGCGAGGAGGCGGGCTCCTCGGCGGCGGGGCGCTCCCCGGCGGACGGCCGCTCCTCGGTGAGGACGGCGGTCGCGCCCAGGTCCACGGTCGGCTGCTCGTCGGCGGGGGTGGAGAGGCGGGCGGTGCGGTCGTCGGTGGTCACGGTGTGCTCCTTCTCGGGTGCCGGTCGCCCGGCGGGATGCGGTCCCGCCGGGCGGGCCGGCGGTGCTGCCGGTGTGCTCCGGCGATGCCTCCACGCTACGGACGAGCCCGGACCCGCCCCATCCGGGGAACCCCCGGAACTCGGGGGCGATCCCCCGCCTCGAGGCGGGGGCGGGTGCGAGACTGGTCCCGGCGCGAGGAGGCGGCGACGATGGACGACGACGAGCTGCGGCACCGCACCCGGGACCGCAAGGGCGCCCGGGCCGTCTGGTTCGCCGGGCTCTCGGCGCTCGCCGGCTTCGTGGTGATCTCCCCCGTGATCTCCCTCACGGCGACCGTGATGGTGTGGGGGTCGCGGCGGCGGATCGGCACCCTCAGCGACCGGAACGGCCTGGTCGCCGTCAACTGGCAGCTCACCTACCTCGCACTCCAGCTGATGCTGGTCCCGCTGCACCTCGCCCTGGTGTCGGTGCGCGACTCGCTCGGCGCCGACTGGCCGCTCGCGACGATCTCGGCGATCCTCGCGCTGGCCGTGCTCAACCTCGTGCTGTGCGTCGTCCTCGGGATCCGGTCCGGCCAGGGACGCACCGTGCGCCTCTGGATCGCCGTGCCCTTCGCCCGCTCCACCCGTCCGCCGCGCTGACCGTTCGGGGACACCGGGCACGGCGGCTCTCCGCTCCTGGGACTCCGCCCGGCGTGTCCGCGGCGCGGTGCCCCCTCGACCCCGCGGCGGCGGGCAGGGTGGTGGAGTGATCGCCTTCCCTCCGCCCGTGTACGTCGTGGCCGACGACGGAGTGAGACTGGCCACCTACTCCGTCGGCGAGGAGAGCGCCCCGACCGTCCTCGCCGTGCACGGCTTCGCCTCCCACGCCGTGCTCAACTGGGAGACGTCGGGCTGGCTGCGGACGCTGCACCGGGCCGGGTACCGCGTCGTCGCGCTCGACCAGCGCGGGCACGGCGCGAGCGAGAAGCCGCACCACTCCGACTCCTACAGCGTGGACGCCATGGTGGCCGACCTGGTGCGGGTGCTCGACTCCTACGACCTCGACGCGCCCCACGTCCTCGGCTACTCCCTCGGCGCCCGGATGAGCTGGGTGCTGGGGCTCGAGCACCCGGAGCGGCTCGCATCGCTGAGCCTCGGCGGGCTGACGGTGGGCGAGCCCCTCCGCTCCTTCGACGCGGAGGCGGCCCGGGCCCGCGTCGCCTCCGGCGGCGAGATCGACGACGGCTTCACCCGCGCCTTCATCGGCATGGCGGAGGGCGTGCAGGGCAACGACCTCGCAGCGCTGGTGGCGGTGGCCGACGGCGTCCGCGGCGGGGCGCACCCGGAGCACGGGCGGCACCCCGGCCTGCCGACGCTGCTCGTGACCGGCGGCGCGGATCCGATCGCTCCCGGCGGTGAGCTGCTGGCGGCGGAGGCGGGGGCGCGGTTCGTGAGCGTCCCCGGCCGCGACCACACCAGCACCGTGCCCGCGCGGGGCTTCAAGGACGCGGTGCTTGCGTTCCTGGCGGAGCAGCGCTGAGCCGGCCCCGCGCCGGACGGGAGCACCGCGAGCGCCGAGGCCCGCGGCGTAGCATCCCCCTCATGCAGGCGATCCGCATCGAGAATCCCGGCCCCGACTCCCGACTCGTGCTGGAGGAGGTGCCGACGCCCTCCCCCGGACCCGGCGAGGTCCTCGTCCGCGTCGCGGCCGCCGGCGTCAACCGCGCCGACCTCGGCCAGCGCGCAGGGGTCTACCCGCCGCCGCCCGGCGCCTCCGAGATCCTCGGGATGGAAGTGTCCGGCACGGTCGTCGCGGTCGGCGAGGACGCGACCGGGTTCTCGGAGGGCGACGAGGTCTGCGCGCTGCTCTCCGGCGGCGGCTACGCGGAGTACGTCGCGGTCGACGCGGGCCTGGTGCTGCCGGTGCCGGACGGCGTCGGCCTCGTCTCGGCCGCCGCCCTCCCGGAGACGACGTCCACCGTCTGGTCGAACCTCGTGATGGTGGCCGGGCTCGGATCCGGCGACACCGTCCTCCTCCACGGCGGCGGGAGCGGGATCGGGACCACGGGCATCCAGATCGCCGCCGCCCTCGGCGCCCGCGTCGCCGTCACGGCCGGCAGCGCCCGCAAGCTCGAGGCGTGCCGCGCGCTCGGCGCCGACGTCCTGATCGACTACCGCGAGGAGGACTTCGTCGAGCGGATCCGCGAGGCGACCGGCGGGCGCGGCGTCGACGTGATCCTCGACCCCGTCGGCGGCGACTACCTGGCCCGCGACCTGGAGGCGCTGGCCGTGGGCGGGCGCGTGGTGTTCATCGGCAACCAGTCCGGCGCGCTGGGCTCGCTCGACCTCGGGGTGCTGATGCGCAAGCGCGGGGCGGTGCACGCCACGACCCTCCGCGCCCGGCCCCTGGAGGAGCGGCGCGCGATCGTCGCGCGGGTGCGCGCGGAGGTCTGGCCGCTGGTCGCCGCCGGAACGGTGCGACCGGTGGTGGACGAGGTGGTCCCGCTCGCCGAGGCCGAGCGGGCGCACGACGTGATGCGCTCCTCCGGCCACATCGGCAAGCTGCTGCTCACCCCGTGACGCCCCACACCGGAGGAGGCCCCCGCCTCCCGCGGTTAGCGGGAGCGGGGGCCTCCTCCGATGACGCCCTCCGGCGGGGCGTCAGACCGCGGAGCGCAGGAGACCGAGCGAGCGGTTGATGCCGTCGACGTCGACCGCGGCCGGATCGAACGAGGCTCCGGCGGCGAGGCCGAGAGCCTCGAGCGCCTCCGCGTGGTCGGCCGAGGACGGGTCCGTCGCCGCCCGCACCGTGTCGGCCCAGGCCGCGGGGCCTCCCGGCACGTCGAGCGGAGCCGCGCCGCGCGCGCCCGTGCAGCGCGGCAGAGCCGACGACAGCGGCGCGATCGACTCCAGACGGATGACGTGGCGCCACTCGTCCTCGAGGTCGTAGACGTAGAAGAGCTCGTCCTGCTCCTGCTCGAGCACCTCGGCGAGCGCGACGCCCGCCTCGTCCACGAGGTCGGCGCCGAACTCCTCCGCGTCGGACGGCGAGCCGATCGGAGCCTGCTCCTCGTCGGGCACGCCGACGCTGAAGTAGTGCGGCTGCGCGTCGGTCCAGCCCAGCGAGAGCTGGAGCGCGAGGTGCAGATCGCGCAGCGACGACTCGGAGGAGAGCTCGAGGCGCCGCCAGACGACGGGCTTGGTCCCGAGCAGGGCGACGTGGAGCGCGTAGGCCGTCGCCGTGTCCTGGGTCGCCTCGTCGAGGATCTCGAGGCGGGTGGCCTCGCGCTCTCCGAGGAGGACGACCGTCGCGCGGACGACGGAGGCGAGGACGGGCGCCAGGCCCTCCGGCACCGCGTAGCCGAACTCGGGCGAGTGCAGCAGCAGCCCGAGCTCGGCGGTGTCGTCGAGCATCCGCTCGGCCGTGCCGACCATGCGCTCGCGCTCGTCGAGGGCCTCGTCGAGCGAGACTCCGGAGTCGGCTGCCAGCTCGTCGACCAGCTCGCCGACGACCAGGCCCGGGTGGATCTCGGCCTGGCAGGCGACCGCGATGCGGACCAGCACGGCGTCGGTGGTGGTGACCGCGCGCTCCTCCGGGGAGAAGGCGCCGTCCTCGGTGTCGGCGGCCGCCAGCGCGGTCTGGGCGCTGAGGATCCACTGCTCGAGGAAGCGGGCGACGTAGGCGATGCGCTCGGCGGCGGCCTCGTGCGCGTCGGAGCTGCGCCAGAGCACGGCGGCCTCGC
Source organism: Rathayibacter sp. AY1F8 (assembly GCF_002932165.1). Classification (NCBI taxonomy): domain Bacteria; kingdom Bacillati; phylum Actinomycetota; class Actinomycetes; order Micrococcales; family Microbacteriaceae; genus Rathayibacter; species Rathayibacter sp. AY1F8. Next base: position 131,482 of record NZ_PSVB01000004.1, on the reverse strand, counting down.
CGAGACCTGCGGCGGATCCCTCCTGCTCGAGCACGGCCGAGCCGACCAGCGCGTCCCACCAGGCCGAGACCGGGATGCGGACGGAGTCGTCGCTCGGGGTGGATCCCGCGGAGGAGATGCCCGCCTCGACCGCGATCTCGCGGGCGGCGCGCTCGGTGAGGGTCGCGCCGTCGTCGGCGGCGAGGTGCTCGACCACGACGTCGGCGGCGTGCACGAGAGCGGTGGCGCGCACGGCGGAGAGCTGCTCCTCGGCCGGGACCTCGTCGAGCTCGGCGAGGTCGTCGAGCACGGCCTCCACGAAGGAGCCGGCGAGGTCGAGGACCTCGTCGAGGACGGCCTGGCACTCGTCCAGCTCCTCGTCGGTGCCGGTCCAGAGGTCCTCGTCGGTGAGGAAGTCGAGGAAGTGCTCGACGACCTCGGCGACGGTGAAGAGGGTGTCGTCGAGGTCGGCCTCGCTCTCCTCCCCCGACAGGTCTGCCTCGATCTGGTCGAAGACGGCCTCGAGCAGCTCGGCGTCGGGCTGGGCGAAGGAGCCGCGCGGGCGCAGGTCGCGGGTCATCGCGAAGAGGTCGGTCAGCACCTCGACGGCCTCGTCGGCCTCGAGGTGCTCGTGCTGCATGCCCACCTCGGCGAGGTGCGAGCGGTACCAGCTGCGGAACCGCACCATCAGCGCGGTCTCGGCCGTGCGGCCGCCGCCCTGACCGCCGGACCCGCTCTGACCGCCTCCGGATCGTCCCTGGTTGCGCTTCTTGCCCATGATTCCTCCGCGACCGCTCCACTCACGACGAAGCGCTCCAGCCTACCCAGTGCGGGCGCGCGGCGGCACGCGCGGTCGCCCCCTGTTCACCCTGTGCGCACCGGGTCCGCTCCCTCTGATGCGGCCGATCGCCCGAGTCCCGGGATCCGCGCGCTGTGGGAGTCCTCGCCGCCCGGGCCCCTGCCACACGGGTCGCGATGATGAGAAATCTCGCAGCGATCGGGCGGCGAGGCTTGCGCTCGGACCCTCCGCTTCGGTGGAGTGTCCGGATGACCGACACGACGGACACCGCCGAGACCGCTCCCGGGAAGGCGTCGCTCAAGCGGGTGATCACCGGGCCGCTGCTGTTCGCCTTCATCGTGGGCGACACACTCGGCGCCGGCATCTACACCCTGGTCGGCACGATGGCCGAGGACGTGGGCGGCGTGATCTGGCTGCCGCTGCTGATCGCGCTGGTCGTCGCCCTGCTCACGGCGGGCACGTACGCCGAGCTGATCACCAAGTACCCGCACGCCGGAGGGGCGGCGCGGTACGTGGACCGCGCGTTCGGGAAGCCGTACCTCTCGTTCCTGATCGGCTTCCTGATGATGGCCTCCGGCATCACGACGGCCGCCTCCCTGGCGAACGCGTTCGCGGGCGACTACCTCGGGGCTCTGCTGGACGTGCCGCCGATCCCGACCGCGATCGTCTTCATCGCGATCCTCACCCTGGTGAACCTGCGCGGTGTGAAGGAGTCGCTGACCGCGAACCTGGTCGCCTCGGTGATCGAGGTGAGCGGACTGGTCATCGTCATCGTCTGCGCCGCGGTCTTCTTCGGCTCCGGCGACGGCGACGCCTCCCGCGTGCTCGAGTTCAACCCCGATGTCGCTCCGCTGCAGGGGGCGTTCGCCGCCTCGATCGTCGCCTTCTTCTCGTTCCTCGGCTTCGAGGCCGCGGCGAACATGGCCGAGGAGGTGCGGAACCCTTCGAAGGTCTACCCGCGGGCCCTCTTCGGTGCGCTGATCACCGCCGCCGTGGTCTACCTCCTGATCGCGCTCGGCGCCGTGATCGTGCTGCCGAACGACGAGCTCGCGGCCTCCAGCGGCCCCCTGCTGGACGTGGTCGCGGCGAGCGGAGTGGCGGTGCCGCCGTGGCTGTTCGGCCTGATCGCGCTCGTCGCCATCGCGAACGGCGCTCTGCTGTTCATGGTGATGGCGTCGCGGGTCGGCTTCGGGCTCGCCACCTCCGGGCTGCTGCCGAGCGCCTTCGGCAAGGTGCTCCCGGGCCGCCGCACGCCGTGGGTGTCGATCGTGGTCGTCGGCGGAGTGACGATGCTGCTCAGCCTCATCGGCGACGTCGGCACCCTCGCCGAGACGACGGTGCTGCTGCTCCTGCTGGTGTTCATCGCGGCGAACGTCTCGGTGCTGGTGCTGAAGAAGGACCGCGTCGACCACGCCCACTACTCCGTGCCGCGCGTCGTGCCGGTGCTCGCGACCATCGCGAGCGTGGTGCTGCTGACGCAGCAGACGGGCGTCGTCTGGCTGGCGACAGCGGGCTACGTGGTCGTGGGGACGCTGCTGTTCCTCGCCACCCGCCTGGGGAAGCGGAAGCACGCGGAGCGGACCCCGGACTGATCCGGGCCGGCGGCGATCCGTCGCGAGCGGCCCGTCCGCGGATCCCGTGCGGGCCGTTCGCGACGGATCGATCGCGGGAGGCGGGCGAGGAGTGGGATCGTGAGGGGATGACCGTCACGCTCGAGCCGATGCCCGCCGCCGCTCTCGCCATCTGGATGCGGGTGCAGCGCTCGGCGTACATCGAGGACCGGATGCGCGCGGGCGACGACGAGGCGGCCGCGACGCGCAACGCCGACGCCTCGTACGAGAAGTACTTCCCGAGAAGCTCCCCCGCCGCCGGGCACGACCTGCTCCTCGTCTCCGAGGACGGCCGCGCGGTCGGGTCGCTCTGGCTCGGCCCGCACCCGAGCGGACTCGAGGGCGTCGGGTACGTCTGGGACGTGCAGATCGACGCCGCCGAGCGCGGCCGCGGCCTCGGCCGGGCGGCGCTGCTGCTCGCGGAGTCGCACGTCCGCTCCCAGGGCGGGTCCGCCCTCGCGCTGAACGTGTTCGGCTTCAACACCGCCGCGCGGGCTCTGTACGAGTCGCTCGGCTACGAGACGACGTCCCTGCAGATGCGCAAGCCGCTGGTCTGAGCGGGGCCGCTCGACGCCGGGCAGGGGCACGACCCGGTCGCGCAGAACGCCGCACGCCGTGCTCGAGGGCGGACGCCGACGGGCGCCCACCGACGAGCACGGCGGCGGCAGTGGTGGAACCGCCGGGGATCGGCGGGACCCTGCGGTCAGCTCGTGGAGGCGACGGCGGTCGGGTCGCCGGTGCCGGACGGACGCGGGGCGTCACCCGATCCCGTCGCCACCGACGCGCCGGTCGGAACGACGGTGCCGCCGGTCGCCATCCCCCGGCCGAAGGCCTGGCCCTGGAGGATCGCGCCGAGGTCGACGCCGGTCGCCGACCTGACGCTGTCGAACGTCGCGGCGAGACCCGCCGCCTGCTCGCGCGCGATGTGGGTGCCGGCGGTGTCGCCGCCGATCAGCGTCACCGAGCCGACGTTCTGGTAGCCCTTCGCGAACTCGGCCATGAGCGAGGGCAGCTGCCCGATGAGCTCGCGACCCAGGATCGCCTCCTGATTCTCGCGGAGCGCCTCCGCCTCGGCCGCGATGGCCGCCGCGCTCGCCTCGCCCTTCGCGCGGATGGCCTCCGCCTCGGCGGTCGCGTTCGCGCGCAGCGCCTCGGCCTCTGCGCCCGCCTTGGCCCGCAGTGCGTGGGCCTCGGCCTCGGCGCGGGCGCTCACGGCGGCGGCCTCGGCGGCGGCGGACGCCTGGCGCGCCTCCGCCTGGCGCTGGACGGCGTACGCCTCGGCGTCCGAGACCTGCTGCGCGACCTGGCGGTCCGTCTCGGCCTTCTTCTCGCGTCCGTAGGCGTCGGCGTCGGCCTCGGTCTGACGGCGGTACTTCTCGGCGTCCGCGACGCGCTTGACGTCGGCGTCGAGCTCGGCCTGCCGGTTCTCGGCGCGCTGCACGAGGACGGCCTGCTCGCGCTCGGCGCGGGCCAGGTTCTCGGCCTGCTCGGCCTCGGCGTTGGCGCGGCCGACCTCGGACTTCGCGGCGGCGGTGTTCTTGTCGTAGGCGGTCTGCTCGATCAGGTTCGCCTCGTCCGTGGCCAGCTGGCGAGCCTTGACCTCGCGGGCCGCGTTGATCCGCGCGACGTCGGCCTCGCGGCGGACGCGCTCGATCTCCTGCGCTCCGAGCGCCTCGATGTAGCCGTTGCGGTCGGTGACGCCCTGGATGGCGAAGGAGTCGAGGACGAGGCCCTGGGCGAGCAGGTCGCCCTTGATGCCCTCGGCGATCTCGTCTCCCAGCTTCTGCCGGTCCTGCATGACCTCCTCGACGCTGAGCTTCGCGACGACGCCGCGGAGGGCGCCCTCGAGCTGCTCGGTGGTGAAGACGTCGATGGACTGGTCCTGCGACGCGAAGCGCTCGGCGGCGGCGCGGACCTGGTCGGCCGTGGACCCGATCTTGACCAGGGCGACGCCCGCGAGATGGATGGTCACGCCGTTCTTGGTCTGCGCGACCGGCTCCATCTTGATCTGGCGGGAGCGCAGCGAGATGCGGTCGGACCGTTGGGTCAGCTTGTTCACGAACGCGCCGCCGCCGGTGATGACGGTCATGTTCGAGGTGAGGCCGTCCTCGCCCTTCTGCTTCTTCCCGACGATCACGATCGCCTCGTCGGCCTGCGGCACCTGGTACCAGGCGCGGAAGAGGAAGAAGCCGATGAGGGCGATCAGCAGGAGTGCGCCGACGGCGACTCCGGCGAGGACGATCCAGAGGAGATCCGGTTCCATGGGCGGGCGACCTTTCGTCCGACCCGCGCGACGCGGGTACCTGAGAGACGTACAGTTTCCATCGTGTCACAGCGCCTCGGACGGCCGCGTCGGCCGGAGGGGGGATACTGCGGACGCCGCCGAGAGCGGATCACGAGGGGGCGGGCCCGGAGGAGGACGCCACGAACGAGGGCGTCGCGCGGAGTGCCGCAGAGGAGATCAGTGCTGGGGTACCTGGACTCGAACCAAGAACAACTGAACCAGAATCAGCCGTGTTGCCAATTACACCATACCCCAATGGTCATCCGGAGGTGATCCCGGGACCAGGCGGCGACCGGATCGAGACCCGAGCGCCGAGAGACGACAGTACCCTACGCGGGCATCCCGCTCAAATCGAGCCGCGGACGACGCTGCCCTCGGACTCCGGGGCGGCCTCGCCGAGGCGGGCGCGGACGAGGTCGCGGTTGATCGCGGAGGCGACCTGGGCGCCCGATCCGGCGGCGACGATCAGCTGCTGCGGGCCGGGAGGGGTGACCTCGCCGGCGGCGTAGAGGCCGGGGACGGACGTGCGGCCACCGGCGTCGACGCGGAGGAAGCCGTCGGCGTCGCGGTCGGGGCCGGCCGCGTCCAGGTAGTCCAGCGCGGGCGTCCAGACGGGTCGGACGAACGCCCCGGTGCGCGGGACGACGTCGCCGTCGACGAGGCGGACGCCGGTCATCTCGGCGCGCTCCCCGGCGAGGTCGGCGACCGGGCGCCGGTCGACCCGGATGCCGATGGAGGCCAGCAGCGACTCGTCGGCGTCGCTCACCGTCCCGACGCCGTTGGTGAAGACGATCAGGTCGGTCGACCACTGCGAGAGGAGCATGGCCCGCTCCGCGAGGTCGTCGGTCTCGCCGATCAGGGCGAGCGCCTCCCCTGCCTTCTCGTAGCCGTCGCACTCCATGCAGCTGTGCACGGCGGTGCCGTAGTAGGCGCGCAGGCTCGGGAGCGCGGGCGGCGTCTCGAGCAGTCCCGCGGCGACCACGACGGCGGTGGCGACGACGGAGCGGTCCGCGCTGCCGCGCACGCCGCGCGCGCCGACCACGAACTCGCCGCCGGAGCGCTCGACCGACGTGACGAGGGCGTTGTGCACCTCGGCGGCCTCGTAGCGCTCGAACTCCTCGCGGCCGAGGCGGCGCAGCTCGAGCGGCGAGATGCCGTCGCGGGTGAGGAACCCGTGCGAGTGCAGGGTCGCGGCGTTCCGCGGGCGGTTGCTGTCGAGCAGCAGCACGCTGCGGCGCGCCCGGACGAGGTTGAGCGCGGTCGAGAGCCCGGCGGGGCCCCCGCCGATCACGACGACGTCGTAGCGTCCGCCGACCGTCTCCGCCACGGTCAGGCCTGCCGGGAGGCGCCGAGGTGAGCGCCCAGGCGGTCGAGGCGGGCGATCGACTCCTGCTTGCCGAGGATCTCCATCGACTCGAACAGCGGCGGCGAGACGCGGCGCCCGGAGACCGCGGTGCGCAGCGGCCCGTAGGCGATGCGGGGCTTGAGGCCGAGGCCCTCGATCAGCGCGGAGGCGAGCGCCTCCTGGATCGAGGCCGTCAGCCACTCGGACGCGGGGACGAGCTCGAGGGCGCCGATCGAGGCGGCGAGCACCTCGCCGGCGTTCGCGGGCACGCCCTTCAGCGCGTCCTCGTCGTACTCGAGCGCGTCGGAGGCGGTGAAGAGGAACCCGAGCATCCCGGGGGCCTCCCCCAGCAGGCCGATCCGCTCCTGCACGAGGGGCGCGGCGGCGTCGAGCACCGCGCGCTGCTCGGCGGTCGGCTCGCCCGCGAGCACTCCGGCCGCCACGAGGTACGGGATCGTCCGCTCGGTGAAGTCGTCGACGGCCAGGAGGCGGATGTGGTCGCCGTTGATCGACTCGGCCTTCTTGAGGTCGAAGCGGGCCGGATTGGGGTTCACGTCGGCGACGTCGAAGGCGGCGACCATCTCGTCGATCGAGAAGATGTCGCGGTCGTGCGTGAGCGACCAGCCGAGCAGGGCGAGGTAGTTGACCAGGCCCTCCGGGATGAAGCCGCGGTCGCGGTGGTGGAAGAGGTTCGAGGACGGATCGCGCTTGGAGAGCTTCTTGCTGCCGTCGCCCATCACGTAGGGGAGGTGCCCGAAGCGCGGGACGAAGGTCGTCACTCCGATGTCGATCAGCGCGTGGTACAGCGCGATCTGCCGGGCGGTCGAGGGGAGGATGTCCTCGCCGCGCAGCACGTGGGTGATCTGCATGATCGCGTCGTCGACCGGGTTCACCAGCGTGTAGAGCGGCTGGCCGTTGGGGCGCACCACGACGAAGTCGCTGAAGGAGCCGGCGGGGAACGTGATCGGGCCGCGGACCAGGTCGTCGAAGGACAGGTCGGCGTCCGGCACGCGCAGGCGCAGCGCCGGGGCGCGGCCCTCGGCGCGGAAGGCGGCGCGCTCCTCCTCGGTGAGATCGCGGTCGTGGTTGTCGTACCCGTGCTGCTTCGCGCGGCCGGCCGCCTCGTTGCGCGCGTCGATCTCCTCGGCCGTGGAGTAGCTCTCGTAGAGGTGCCCCGAGGCCGTCAGGCGCGCGATCACGTCGAGGTAGACATCGGTGCGCTCGGACTGCCGGTACGGGCCGTGCGGGCCGCCGACTCCGACGCCCTCGTCCCAGTCGAGCTTCAGCCAGCGCAGCGCGTCGAGGATCTGCTCCACGCTCTCCTCGCTGTCGCGGGCGGCGTCCGTGTCCTCGATGCGGAAGACGAACGTGCCGCCGGTGTGGCGCGCGTACGCCCAGTTGAACAGGGCGGTGCGGATGAGGCCGACGTGCGGGGTCCCGGTCGGCGAGGGGCAGAAGCGGACGCGGACGTCGCTCCCGGTCGCGGTCGTGAACGGGTGCGCGTCCGGCGCGCTTTCCAGGGGCGGGGTGAGCTCAGACATACGAGGCCGATCCTACCGGCGGGAGCCGGTGCGGCGCCCGGGATCGCGGGGGCCGTGGCGCCTCCGCCCCGGGCACGGTGCGCGCCTCGCGGCGACTGCTTCTACCGGACAGCACTGCTCCGAGTCAACGGACTCCCCGAGCGAGCAGGAGCAGTGGTGCGCTGACCCCGGGCCTCTCGTCGAGAGGGCCCGAGCGCCGCACCGCAGGCCGCGCCGGGCCTCCGCGCGAGCGTGCCCGGAAGGAGCACTGATGAGCACGATCGATCTCGACCCCCGCACCGACCGCCCGAGCGCCCTCACCGAGGCGGCACGGGAGGAGAAGGACGCCCGCACGCTCTCGCTCTTCCAGGCCGCGGTGAGCGCGGAGGCCGCCGAGGGCGCGCGCATCCGCGAGCGCATCGTGCTCGACCACCTGGGCCTGGCCGAGGCCATGGCCCGCCGGGTCTCCAGGAGCGGAGGCGACTGGGCGGATCTGCGCCAGGTCGCCTACGTGGGCCTCGTGAAGGCCGCCCGCCGCTTCACTCCCGAGCGCGGCGACAGCTTCGCCGCGTTCGCCGTCCCCACGATCACCGGCGAGCTCAAGCGCCACCTCCGCGACCTCGGCTGGATGATCCGGCCGCCGCGCGGCGTGCAGGAGCTGCACCGCCGCTCCGCCGTCGTCGCCGACGAGCTCGCGCAGGAGCTCGGCCGTCACCCCACCGACCAGGAGATCGCCCGCCGCCTCGGAGTGGACGCGACGGAGGTGGCCGACGCGCGCCTCGCGGGGCATCCGCTCTCCCTCGACGAGACCGTGGGCGAGGGCGGCGTCGGCCTGGGCGACACCCTCGGCGGCGAGGACGAGCGGCTGCTCGAGATCGACCGGCGGCACGGGCTCGCCGAGGCCCTCGCCGAGCTCGAGGAGGGCCAGCGCGAGCTCCTGCGCATGCGCTTCGTCGAGGAGCGGACCCAGCAGCAGATCGCCGACGCGCTGGGGACGACGCAGATGCAGGTCTCGCGCCTGCAGCGGCGGATCCTCGCGCAGCTCGCCGACCGGCTCGGCGCCCCCTCGCGCAGCCATCAGCCGCGCGCTCCCCGGGCCCGCGTGGCCACGGTCACTCCGGTCCGACCGGCGACGCGGCTGAAGTCCGCCTGAGGTGGGCCTCGGCACGCGACGGGAGCGACGCGAGGGCGGCGAGGACGTCGTCGACCTGGACCGCGAGCAGCGCCGGGTCCGGCTCGGCGGAGAAGACGTCGCCGCGGCGGAGGGAGGCGTCGGTCAGCACGACGTGCGGACCCGAGGCCGGAGGGCCCCAGGCCTCGGGCGGTGCCGGACCGAAGATCACGACCGAGGGGACGCCGTACGCGGAGGCGAGGTGCGCGGCTCCGGTGTCGACGGTCACCACGACCTCGGCGGCCGCGACGACCGCGGCGAACCCGCTGAGCGCGAGCTCCCCCGCCAGCACCTCGCCCGTGCCGGCGAGCTCGGCGACGCGGCGGGCGCGGTCGGCCTCGTTCGCGCCCCCGGTGTAGACGACGCGGTGCCCCTCGGCGGTGAGGGAGCGGGCCACCGCGGCGAAGCGCTCCTCCGGCCACTCGCGCGAGCCGTAGAAGGCCCCGATGTGCACGACGGCGGCTCCGGGGGCCGAGGCGGGCTCCTCCGGGACGGCGATCGCGACGTCCTCGGGGTCGGCGTCGAGACCGATCGAGTTCACCAGGCGGGCCCAGCGGGCGCGCTCGAGCTCGCCGTCGATCCAGAGCGGCCGCGGGTCCTCCGGGCCCGCGCCCGGGTCCAGCGCCGGGACGCGGAACTCGAGCGTGCGCTCGGGCGCGATCTCGCGCAGCCGCAGCCGCGACTCCGGGCCGTTGCCGTGGAGGTTCACGCCGAGCTCGACGCGGCCGGCGGCCATCGCCAGCGGGTCGTCGAGTCCGTGAAGGGTGGGCACGAGCGCGTCCAGGCCCTCGACGAGGTCGACGATCGGCTCGAGCCAGGGCGTGGTCGCCATGATCAGCCGGTGATCCGGGAAGCCGCGGCGCAGGGCCTTGAGCGCCGGGACGGCGACGAGCAGGTCGCCGAGCTTGAGGGCGCGCAGCGCGAGGATCTCCGGAGTCCCGTCCGGGGCGGTGAGAGCGCGCACGGCGCCTCCTTCCTGTCGGAGTCCCCGTACCCCGCTGCGCGCACCTCAGACGCGCCGCCCGCAGATGCGAGCGACGCGCCCGGAGGGACCGACTTCTCCGGAAGGGGGTTTACATCCCCGGTCGAGGGGTACGAGGAGAAGGTGAACGACTCCTCCTCCCGGAGCGCCGACGAGCGCGCGAGGGCCCCGCGCCTGCGGGGGATCCTCTTCGACCGCGATGCGACGCTCGTGGTCGACGTGCCCTACAACGGCGACCCGGCGCAGGTCTCCCCGATGCCCACCGCCCTAGCGGCGGTCGAGCGGGCGCGCGAGGCGGGACTGGTTCTGGGCGTGGTCACCAACCAGTCCGGGATCGCCCGCGGGATCATCGACCGCGGCCAGGCCGACGCGGTGAACCGGCGCGTGGACGAGCTCTTCGGCGGCTTCGACGTGTGGATGCTCTGCCCGCACGGCCCGGAGGACGGCTGCTCCTGCCGGAAGCCCCGGCCCGGCATGGTGCTCGGCGCCGCCGAGCAGCTGGGACTGCCGGCCAGCTCGCTCGCCGTGATCGGCGACATCGGGGCCGACGTCGGCGCCGCCGCCGCGGCCGGCGCCCGTGGAGTGCTGGTTCCGACTCCGATCACCCGCGCCGAGGAGGTGGACGCCGCCCCGCTGCAGGCGGCGACGCTCCTCGAGGCGGTCGAGCTGCTGCTCGCGATGCAGCCCGACGAGGACGCCGAGTGAAGCGCCGCGTGCTCGTCGCCCGCCTGGACAGCGCGGGAGACGTCCTGCTGTGCGGACCCGCCGTTCGCGCGATCGCGGCCGACGCCGAGGTGCTGCTGCTGAGCGGTCCGCAGGGAGCGCCCGCGGCCGCGCTGCTGCCGGGTCCCTCCTCCGTCCGCACCTGGTGGTGCCCGTGGATCGGCGACGCCTCCCGCCCCGTCGACTCCGAGCTCGTCGACGAGCTGCGCGCGATCGTCGAGGAGTTCGCGCCGGACGAGGCCGTGATCCTCACCTCCTTCCACCAGTCGCCGCTTCCGCTGGCCCTGCTGCTCCGCCTCGCCGGTGTCGCCCGCATCACGGGCGCCTCGGTCGACTTCGCGGGCGCCCTGCTCGATGTGCGCCTCGTCCCGGGCGAGACCCTCGAGGAGGACCAGCCGGAGCCGGAGCGCGCGCTCGCGATCGCGGCGGCGGCCGGCTTCGCGCTGCCCGCCGGCGACGACGGACGGCTCCGCGTGCGCCGCGAGGGCGTGCTGCCCGCCGCTCTCGAGGGGATCGGCCCCTACGCGGTCGTGCACCCCGGGGCAGCCGTCCCCGCCCGCGCCTGGCCCGCGGCGAACGCGGCCCGCGCCGTCGAGCTGCTGGCGGACGCGGGCCTCGCCGTCGTCGTCACCGGCGGCCCGGGCGAGCGCTCCCTCACGGCCGAGGTCGCGGGCTCCCGCGGCATCGACCTCGGCGGGGCGACGGACTTCCCCGGCGCCGCCGAGGTGCTGGCCGGCGCCGAGGTCGTGATCTGCGGCAACACCGGCCCCGCGCACCTCGCCGCCGCGGTCGGAACCCCCGTGGTCAGCCTCTTCGCGCCGGTCGTCCCGGCCGTGCGCTGGGCGCCCTACGGCGTCCCGGTCGCGCTGCTCGGCGACCAGGAGGCGCCCTGCGCCGGCTCGCGCGCCCGCGTGTGCCCCGTCCCCGGCCATCCCTGCCTCGCGGGGGTGAGCGCCGAGGAGGCGGTCGCCGCCGCCCTCCGACTCCGACCCACGACTTCCCCGAGAGAGGCCATCGCATGAGGATCCTGCTCTGGCACGTGCACGGCGGCTGGGCGGACGCCTTCGTCCGCGGCGCCCACACCTACCTGCTCCCCACGACTCCGGCCCGCGACGGCTGGGGCCTGGGCACCGGCGGCCGCGACTGGCCGAGCGCCGTCGAGATCGCGCCCGAGGAGCTGCACGACGCCGACGTCGACGCGGTCCTCCTCCAGAGGCCCGAGGAGCTCGCCGAGGCCGAGCGCCTGCTCGGGCGACGCCTCGGCCGCGACGTGCCCGCCGTCTACGTGGAGCACAACACCCCCCGCGGGGACGTGCCGGACAACCGCCACCCGCTCGCCGACCGCGACGACCTGCTGATCGTCCACGTCACCCAGTTCAACGCCCTGATGTGGGACACCGGATCGACGCGGACGACGGTGATCGAGCACGGGATCCACGACCCGGGGCCCCTCTACACCGGCGAGCTGCCGCACCTCGGCGTGGTCGTCAACGAGCCCGTCCGCCGGGGCCGGGTCGCGGGGACCGACCTGCTCCCCCGCTTCGGCGCCGTCGCTCCGCTGGACGTCTTCGGGATGAAGACCGACCGGCTCGCCGAGCTGCCGGGTCTGGAGGACGTGACGGTCCTCGGCGACGTCCGCACGCAGGCGATGCACGCGGCCCTGGCCCGCCGCCGGGTCTACCTGCACCCGTTCCGATGGACCTCCCTCGGCCTCGCACTGCTGGAGGCGATGCACCTCGGGATGCCCGTCGTCGCGCTCGACGTGACGGAGGCGGGGCGCGCCGTCCCGCCCGAGGCCGGAGCGGTCTCGAACGACCTCGACGCCCTCGTCGCCTCGGCCCGGGCGCTCGTCGAGGACCCGGACCGGGCCGCCCGCGCCGGCGCCGTCGCCCGCGAGGCCGCGCTCGCGCGCTACGGCCTCGCCCGGTTCCACCGCGACTGGGACGAGGTCCTCGCCGACCTCCCCGGACGCCGGTCGCCGGAGCCCGCTCTGGAAGGGAGCACCCGATGAAGCAGCACCTCTCCGCCGCGCCCGCGCTGACGATCGCCATGGTCTCGGAGCACGCGAGCCCGCTGGCGACCCTCGGCGGCGTCGATGCCGGCGGCCAGAACGTCCACGTGGCGGCGCTCGCCGACGCGCTCGCCCGCCGCGGCCACCGCGTGGTCGTCTACACCCGCCGCGACGACCCCTCCCTGCCCCGGCGCGTGCCCTTCACCTCGGGAGTCGAGGTCGTGCACATCGACGCCGGGCCGCCGCGCCGGGTGTCCAAGGACGAGCTGCTGCCCTTCATGGGCGACTTCGCCGTCGACCTCGCCGAGGAGTGGCTGCAGGAGCGGCCGGACCTCGTGCACAGCCACTTCTGGATGTCCGGGGTCGCCGCGCTCGACGCCTCCGAGCGGGTGGAGCGCGCCACCGGGCGGCGCGTGCCCGTCCTCCACACCTTCCACGCGCTGGGCGTGGTCAAGCGCCGCCAGCAGGGCGCGCTCGACACCAGCCCCGAGGAGCGCGCCTGGCTCGAGCCCGGAGTGGGCCAGAGGGCCGACGGCGTCGTCGCCACCTGCTCGGACGAGGCCTTCGAGCTCAAGGGGCTCGGCGTGCCGACCTCGCGCATCTCGGTGGTGCCCTGCGGTGTCGACATCGACCGGTTCTCGGTCGAGGGCCCGGTCGCGCCCCGCGGCGAGCGCTCGCGGCTGATGACCATCGGGCGCCTGGTGCCGCGCAAGGGCATGGGCATCGCGATCGAGGCGCTCGCGCACCTGGTCGCGGCCGGTCACGACGCCGAGCTCGTCGTCGTCGGGGGCTCCGGCTCCGGCGACGCGCTGACCGCGGACCCCGAGTACCAGCGGCTGCACGGCGTGGCCGAGAGCCTCGGCGTCGCGGACCGCGTCGACTTCGTCGGCCAGCTCTCGCAGACCGAGATGCCCGCGATGCTCCGCTCGGCCGACGTCGTGGTCTGCGCGCCCTGGTACGAGCCGTTCGGCATCACTCCGCTCGAGGCGATGGCCTGCGGCGTGCCGGTCGTCGCCTCCTCCGTGGGCGGCCTGATCGACACCGTGGTCGAGGACGTCACCGGGGTCCACGTGCCTCCGCGCGACCCGGTCGCCCTGGCCGCCGCCCTCGGCTCGCTGCTGGAGGACCCCGACCGCGCCCGCGCCTACGGGGCCGCCGGCCGCGAGCGCGTCGAGTCCCGCTACTCCTGGGATCGCGTCGCCGCCGACACCGAGCGCGCCTACGTCACGACCCTCGCCGGCCTCGGCGACGAGTCGCTCCTCACCGGCGCCACGAGCGCACCCTCATCCCCCACCACCCGGAAGGCGGCTCCGCGACGATGACCATCGACACCGCGACCATCGACACCGTTCTGGACACCCCGGCCGGCGCCGCCCGGCGCCTCGTCGACGACCACGTGGCGCGCGCGCTCGACGCGGTCGCGCAGCTGGAGCGCCACTCCGACAGGATCGCCGCCTGGGGCGTCGAGCTCGCCGACCGCCTGCACTCCGGCGCGCGCCTGCTCGCCGCGGGCAACGGCGGCTCCGCGGCCGAGGCGCAGCACCTCACCGCCGAGCTCGTCGGCCGCTTCGACGGCGACCGCGTCCCCTTCTCCGCCATCTCGCTGCACGCCGAGACGTCGAGCCTGACCGCGATCGGCAACGACTACGGCTTCGACCACGTGTTCTCGCGCCAGGTCACCGCGCACGCCCGGGCGGGCGACGTCGTGGTCCTGCTCTCCACCAGCGGACGCAGCGCGAACCTCCTCCACGCCGCGGAGGCCGCCCGTGCGGCGGGCGCCCGGTCGTGGGCGCTGACCGGCGAGGGGCCGAACCCGCTCACCGAGCTCTGCGACGAGGCGATCGCCCTCGAGGGCCACGGCTCCAACGTGCAGGAGGCGCAGCTGGTGCTCGTGCACGCGCTCTGCCGGGCCTTCGAGCACCGGATCCGCGCGCGGACGGCGGCCGCCGCGTGAGCCGCCTGCGCCTCGTCGTCGTCGGCGACGTGATGCTCGACGTCGACCTCTCCGGACCCGCCGAGCGGCTGAGCCCGGACGCCCCCGTCCCCGTGGTCGACGTGTCGGCCCGCAGTGCCCGCGCCGGCGGTGCCGGACTCGTCGCCCGGATGCTCGCCCGCGACGGGCACGAGGTGACGCTGGTGACCGCGCTCGCCGAGGACTCGGATCCGGACGTGGCGGAGCTGCGCGCCGAGCTGTCCGGCGTCCGCCTGGTCGCCGGGCCCTCGGGAGCGCCGACGCCGGTGAAGACCCGCGTCGCCGCCTCCGGCCAGGCCGTCGTACGGATCGACCGCGGCTGCGAGACGCCGCCCGTCCCCGGCGTCACCGACGCCATGCTCGCCGCGCTCGCCGACGCCGACGCCGTGATCGTCGCCGACTACGGCCGCCGCCTGACCGAGGAGCCGTCGCTCCGCACGGCGCTCGACGCGCTCACCGTGCCGCTGGCGTGGGATCCGCACCCGCGGGGCTCGCAGCCGGTCGCCGCCACCTCCCTCGCCACCCCGAACCTGGCCGAGGCCACCGCCTTCTCGGGAGCCGTCGGCCGCGGAGTGACGCGCGCCGAGTCCGCCGCGACCACCCTCCTCGAGCGCTGGGGCTGCGGTGCGGTCACCGTGACGATGGGATCCTCCGGCGCCCTGCTGCGCTCCCGCGGCGCCGGCGTCCCGGTCGTCGCACCGGCCGTCGCCGTGCCGCCCACCGACCCGTGCGGCGCGGGCGACCGGTTCGCCGCCTCCGCCGCCGTCGCCCTCGCCGAGGGTGCGAGCACGTCGGAGGCGGTGCAGGCGGCGGTCGCCGCAGCCGGCGCCTACCTCCTCGCGGGAGGGGTCGCCTCCCTCTCCGCTCCCGCCGACCCCGCACCCCTCCACGGCGGCGGGGTGGACGCCCTGCGCGTCGCCGAGTCCGTCCGCGCGGCAGGAGGAACGGTGGTCGCGACGGGCGGCTGCTTCGACCTGCTCCACGCCGGCCACGCCCGCACCCTCTCCGCAGCACGGGCTCTCGGCGACTGCCTGATCGTCTGCCTCAACTCAGACGACTCCGTCCGGCGCCTCAAGGGCGCGGCGCGGCCGATCATCCCCGAGGACGACCGCGTCGACCTGCTGCTCGCGCTCGAGTGCGTCGACGCCGTGCTGGTCTTCGGCGAGGACACGCCGGACGAGGCGCTGCGCCGCATCCGCCCCGACGTCTGGGTGAAGGGCGGCGACTACTCCGCCGAGTCCCTCCCCGAGACGGCGACGGTGGCGGAGTGGGGCGGCCGGGTCCTGACCGTGCCGTACCACCCGGGCCGCTCGACCACCCATCTCGCCGCCGCGCTCGCGCGCGTCGGCTGACCCGCGGCACACGAGGCCCGCAGACCACTCCCGGAAGGAAACCATGAGCACCACTCCCACCCCCATCGGCCGCGTCCTGATCACCGGAGGAGCCTCCGGGCTCGGTGCGGCCGTCGCCGCCGCGGTCACCGCCGCCGGCGGCACCCCGATCGTGCTCGACCGCGACGTCTCGTCGGTGAAGGAAGGCGTCGCCGCCTACCAGGTCGACGTCGCGAAGACCCGCGAGGCCGAGAAGGCGGTCGTCGAGATCGCCCGCGAGCACGGCGGGCTCGACGCCGTCGTGACCGCGGCCGGCATCGACCGCTGCGGCCGCCTCGTCGATGTGGAGCCGGAGGAGTGGGAGCGCGTCATCTCCGTCAACCTCCTCGGCACCGCCGCCGTCGTCCGGGCGGCGCTGCCCTTCCTCACCGAGACGCACGGCCGCGTCGTCACCGTCGCCTCCTCGCTCGCGATCAAGGCCGTCTCGGACGCGACCGCGTACTGCGCCTCGAAGTTCGGCGTGCTCGGCTTCACCCGCGCGCTCGCGGCCGAGACCAAGGGCGAGATCGGCGTGACCACGCTGATCCCGTCGGGCATGAAGACGCGCTTCTTCGACGACCGCGACGAGCAGTACAAGCCGGGTCCGGACGCGCTGCTGAACGACCCGGAGAACGTGGCGAACGCCGTCATGTTCGTCCTCGGCCAGCCGCGCGGCTGCGAGGTCCGCGAGCTCGTCATCACGCACGAGGAGGAGCCGTCCTGGCCGTGATCCGCTGATCCGGGCGCGCCCCGGATCCCCCTCCGCGAGACGCCGCCTCGGTCCGCACGCCCCGGCGCGTCGCGTACCGAGGCGGCGTCTCGCGGTTCAGCGGGTGGAGGCGAGCACCCCGCGGACGTCCTCGAGCACCGCCTCGACGCGCACATCGCCGACGAACGTGACGTCGTGCTCGCAGCGCGGAGCGGTCCAGCCGACCTGCGTGGCGTCGCGCCCGCAGACCGGGCAGTGCGTGGTCCAGCTCAGCTGCACCCGGTGGCGCTGCCGCCCGAGGGCCGCGGCGTTGATCGCGTTGCCCACCCAGAAGACCCCGACCGTCGGAGCGCCGACCGCGGCGGCGAGATGGCGTGGTCCTGAGTCGTTGCCGAGCACGAGGTCGGCGAGCGAGAGCAGCGGAGCGAGGTCCGGGAGGTCCACGACGCCCGCCCAGGAGACCGCTCCCGGCGCTCCGGCGACGATCTCGTCGGCGGCGGGCACGTCCGAGGCGTCGCCCACCATCAGCACGCGCGCGCCGTCCGCCAGCAGCTCCGTCGCCACGGCGGCGAAGGAGGCGGCGGGCCAACGCCGGCGGGGATCGGTCGCGCCGGGGTGGATCAGCACCAGCGGGCCGCCCGCGGGCAGCGCCGCGGCGAGGCGGTCCCGCCGCTCCGGATCCACGGCGAGCGCCGGCTCGAGGCGGGTCGCGGGCGCTCCGGCCAGCCCGACGATCTCGAGCGCCCGCAGCATCTCGTGCTGGTAGTAGACGTAGGGGATCGTGCGCTCGAGCTCCGCGGCGTCGTCGGTGCGCGACCCGATCGTGTGGCGCGCGCCGAGGCGCTGGAGGAACGGGTTGGAGTAGCGCCCGCCGCCGTGCAGCTGCACGGCCAGGTCGAAGCGGCGCGCGCGCATCCGCTCGGTGAAGTCCTCGACGACCCGGGGGTCCTCCCCCTCTCCGTCGCGGACGCCCTGCGCCACCGGCAGGATCTCGACGTCGGCGATCGGCGACTCGACGCCCGTCAGCAGGACCCGGTGCGCGGGCGTCCCGAGCAGGGTGATCTCGGCTCCCGGGTAGGCGGCCGCGAGGGCGTCGACGGCGGGCAGCGCGAACAGCAGGTCGCCGAGTCCGCCGCCGCGCAGGACGGCGATCCTCTCGACTCCGGCGAAGGGCTCTCGGAGGGGGGCGATGGCGACCACGACGGGTTCCTCTCAGGTGCGGAGGGCGCGCGGGCGCCGCTCCGGGGACGGTGCACTCCTCCACTTCCCCGCCGGGGCCGATCCGAAACCGGATCGGGGGCGAGCCCGTCGCCGATCCGGGGGCGGATTCCGGAGGCGGCGTGTCTAGGCGCGCACCACCCGGGTACCGGACGGATGCGTCCGCCACTCCGCGGGCGCCCCCGACCGAGAGGTGACCGTGACCATCGACATCACGACCCCCGCCACGACCGCCGCCGACGCCGTCCGCCGCGCGCGGACCGCGTTCCCCGCGTGGGCCGCCACCGCGCCCGCCGAGCGCGGCGCCCTGCTCCGTGCCGCCGCCCACCGCGTGGCCGAGCACGAGCAGGAGCTCGCCGACCTCAACACGCAGGAGACGGGCAAGCCCGCCGGCGACGCGCTGGGCGGCGTGCGCGCCGGTGTCGACACGCTGCTCCAGTACGCCGAGCTCGGCCCGCTTCACCGCGGGAGGAGCCTGCGCGGAGGGGCTCTCAACGTCGATCTGGCCCTGCCGCACCCGCGCGGTGTCGTGCTCGCCCTCACTCCGTGGAACGACCCGGTCGCCGTCGCCGCGGGCCTCCTGGGCGCCGCGATCGTCTCCGGGGACGTCGTCGTGCACAAGCCGAGCGAGCGCAGCCCGGGCACGGGGGCCCTCTTCACGAGCATCCTCGCCGAGGCGCTGCCCGAGGGCGTGCTGACCCTGGTCGAGGGCGACGGGGCGGTCGGCGACGAGCTGGCGCGCACCGAGGGCGTTGACGTCCTCGCCCACGTCGGCTCGACCGCCACCGGCCGCGCGCTCGCCCGGGTCGCCGCCGTCACCGGCGCGCACGTGATCCTCGAGAACGGCGGCAACGACGCGCTCGTCGTCGACCGCGACGTCGACCCGGTCTGGGCCGCCGAGCAGGCCGCGCTGGGCGCCTTCGCCAACGCCGGCCAGATCTGCACCTCCGTCGAGCGGATCTACGTGCACCGCGACATCGCCGAGGCGTTCACGGCGGCGCTCGTCGCCGAGGCCGATCGCTGGAGCGCAGGCCCGCTCCCCCGCCTCGTCGACGCCCGCATGCGCGACGCCGTCCACGAGCATGTCACGGAGGCGCTCGATAGCGGCGCGCGCGCCCTCACCGGCGGCACCCCCGGGGACGGCACCTTCTACCCCGCGACCGTCCTGGCCGACTGCACCGAGTCGATGCTGGTGATGACGGAGGAGACCTTCGGGCCCGTCGCGCCGATCCGCGTCGTCGACTCATTCGACGAGGGCCTGGACCTGGCCGCCGCGAGCCCCTACGGTCTGGCCGCCTCGATCCTCACCGCCGACATGGAGCACGCCCATCGGGCCGCGGCGACGCTGCCGGTGGGCACAGTCAAGGTCAACGGCGTCTTCGGAGGAGCGCCGGGCGGCAGCGCCCAGCCCCGCGGAGCGTCCGGCTCCGGCTTCGGCTACGGCCCGGAGCTGCTCGACGAGATGACCACCACCACGGTCGTGCACTTCGGCCTGCCCGTTCTGCCGGGAGGCGCGCGGTGAGCCTCGAGGGCTCGGCGCTCCAGCGGGCGAGCGCCCTCCTGGCGCACGTCCACGAGCGCCCGCCCGTAGTCGCCGTGATCGGGGACCTCATCCTCGACTCCTGGTGGCTCGGCGAGGCGGAGCGCGTCACGCGGGAGGCGCCCGCGCCGGTCCTGCGGCTCGAGGACGTCGTCGACGTCGCGGGCGGGGCCGCCAACACCGCCGCCAACCTGCGCGCGCTGGGCGCCGTCGTCCGCACGGTCGGCGTGGCCGGACGCGACTCCGAGGGCGACCGGCTCGTGCGCGCCCTCGAGCGGGCCGGCCTGGACACCTCCCGGGTCGTCCGCACCGGCGCCGCGACGACGATCAAGACCCGCGTGGTCGGCGGCGACAGCGTGATGCTGCGCGTCGACTCCGGCCCGCACCGCCCGGCCGACGACGAGCTGGCCCTGCTCGCCGGTGCCGCCGCCGAGGCCGCCGCGGGCGCCGACGCCGTCCTGGTCTGCGACTACGGCTCGGGGATCCTCCGCGAGGCCGTCAAGCGCCTGCTCGCCGTCGAGCGCCCCGGCCTCCTCGTGGTCGACGCGCACGAGCTCGCCGACTGGGCCTTCGCCCGGCCGGACCTCGTCACTCCGAACGCCAAGGAGGCGGAGCGGCTGCTCGGCGGCTCCCTCGGCCGCGGGACGGAGCGGGCTGCCGCCGTGCGCGACGCGGCGGACGACCTGCGCGCCCGCTCGGGCGCCCGGCACGTCGTGGTCACCCTCGACCGGGACGGCTCCACCGCGCTCGACGCCGACGGCACGGTCAGCCGCACCTTCGCTCAGCCCGCGGAGGAGAAGCAGGCGTCCGGCGCCGGCGACACCTTCGCCGCGACCGCCACCCTCGCCCTCGCCGCCGGCCGCTCCCTGGCCACCGCCGTCGATCTGGCGCAGGCCGCCGCCGACGTGGTCGTGCAGCGCCCCGGCACCTCCGTCTGCTCGGGCGACGACCTGCTCGCCTCCCTCGCCGCTCCCGGCGCCGTCGTGCTCGGCGAGGACGCCCTCGTCGAGGTGCTCGCGGAGCAGGCGCGCCGCGGTCGCCGCGTGGTGTTCACCAACGGCTGCTTCGACGTCCTGCACCGCGGCCACACCGCCTACCTCCGCCAGGCCCGCGAGCTCGGCGACGTGCTCGTGGTCGCGGTGAACGACGACGACTCCGTCCGGCGGCTGAAGGGCGAGGGACGGCCGATCAACCCGGAGGGCGACCGCGCGGGCGTGATCGCCGAGCTGGGCTGCGTCGACTACGTGACTCTCTTCGGCGGAGACACCCCCATCCCGCTGCTCGAGCGCGTGCAGCCCGACGTCTACGTGAAGGGCGGGGACTACAACCCCGACATGCTCGCGGAGGCGGCCGTCGTCCGCTCCTACGGGGGCGTCGTCACCACGGTCGGCTACGTCTCGGAGCACTCCACGACCGAGATGGTCCAGCGCATCCGATCGGCCGCGCCGTGACCAGCCGCCGGTGGTCCGGGCGCTGGGGGGTCCCGGAGGCTCCCCGGCAGCCGCTGATCGACGTACTGGTGCCGACGGTCGGCCGCCGTGCCGAGCTCGCCGCCACGCTCGCCGGACTCGCCGCCCAGGACGACCCGCCCTTCCGCGTGATCGTAAGCGACCAGTCCGACGACGCGGTCGCCGAGAGCGACCCGACGATCCTCGCGATGCTGCGCGTGCTGGAGGCGCAGGGCCGGGCTCCGGTGGTGCGCCGGCACCTGCCCCGGCGCGGGCTCGCGGAGCAGAGGCACTACCTCCTCTCCCTCGCCACCGCCCCGGCCGTCCTCTTCCTCGACGACGACGTGTGGCTCGAGCCGGGCACGCTCTCGCGGCTGCACGAGGCCCTCGAGCGCCTCGACTGCGGCTTCGTCGGCTCCGCGGTGCAGGGCCTGTCCTACCTCGAGGACGTGCGCCCGCACGAGACCGAGTCGTTCGAGACCTGGGAGGAGCGCGTGGAGCCCGAGCGGGTGCGGCGCGGAACCCCGGAGTTCGAGCGCTGGCCGCTGCACAACGCGGCGAATCTCACGCACGTCGCCGCCCGCCTCGACGTCCCGGAGGGCGCCTGGCGCGCGTACCGGGTCGCCTGGCTGGGCGCGTGCGTCCTCTACCGCCGCGACGCCCTCCTGGCCGTCGGCGGCTTCGACTTCTGGGAGCAGCTGCCCCCGGAGCACAGCGGTGAGGACGTCGCCGCGCAGTGGCGCGTCATGGAGCGCTTCGGTGGCGCGGGCCTCGTGCCCAGCGGCGCCGTGCACCTCGAGACGCCCACGACGGTCACCGACCGGCGCGTCGACGCCTTCGACCGGCTCTTCGCCGAAGAGCACTCGTAACACTCAGCAAGGCGACGAAAGGACAGCACGATGGACGCACCCAACCCGATCCAGATCCAGAAGTACCTCTCGGGCATCGACTACCCCGCCTCGAAAGACACGATCGTCGAGACCGCGGAGACGGAGGGCGCGGACGGCGACGTCCTCGAGGCCCTCCGTGCGATCCCGGACGGCGACTACGAGAAGCCCACCGACGTGAGCTCGGCCGTCTCGAAGGTCTGACCCCCTCCGCGGGACGCCGCTCCGGTGCACGGCACGCCGTGCCTGCCGTACCGGAGCGGCGTCCCGCGAGCGGCGATCGGCCGGCGCGGAGAGCCGGGGTCAGGCGGAGGCGTGCTCGTGCTCGCGCAGGACGCCGGACTCGAGCGCCTGGAACGACAGCACCTTGTAGCCCTCGGACTCGAAGAAGATCGTCGCCCGGTCGGCCTCCACGCTCATCACGGTGCCGGCGCCCCACTCGCGGTGCTCCACCGACTCGTCGACGCTCAGAGGGGCGTCCACGGGCGCCTCGACGGTCTCGCCGCTCGCCTCGTGCCGCTCGCAGCCGTCGCAGTTGCCGCACCACTCGGCCGACTCCACGCCGAAGTAGTCCAGCAGGACTCGGCGGCGGCACTGGCTGGTCTCCGCGTACGCGCGCATCATCGACAGGCGCGACTCCGCGATCCGCTCGCGGGAGGCCAGAGCCTCCTTCACCGCGTGCACGGCCTCGTCGCCGGAGGCCTCGCGCGTCCCGCGCAGACCGGAGCCGGTCTCCACCAGCCCCGCGTCCGCGAGATCGTTGACGATCCGGGCGATCGTGCGGGCCGGCTTCCCCAGCTCCTTCGCGAGAGCCGCGGAGTCGAGCCCCGGCTGCTCCGAGACGGCCGCCCAGATCACGCGCAGCGCGGCCTTGTCGACCGAGCGCTTGGCGAAGAAGCGGCGGAGACCCAGATCCTCGGCGCGGTAGTGCAGCGCGCCCGTCGCCGGCTCGCCGTCGCGGCCCGCGCGGCCGATCTCCTGGTAGTACGCGTCGAGCGACTCGGTGGTCGTCGCGTGCAGCACGAAGCGGACGTCGGCCCGGTCGATGCCCATCCCGAAGGCCGAGGTCGCGACGACGACGTCGAGCTCGCCAGCGCGCCACTGCTCGTGCACGACCTTGCGCTCGGACACCTTGAGTCCGGCGTGGTACGCCGCGACCCGGCGCCCCTCCGCCGCGATGTCGGCCGCGTAGGCCTCCGTCTCCTTGCGGGTGGCGACGTAGACCAGGCCCGGAGCCGTCCAGCTGCGGGCCTCCTCGACCACGGCGGCGCGCTTCTCGTTCTCGCTCTCGTGGCGGTGCACCACCAGCCGGATCTCCGGACGGTCGACGCCGTGCACCTGGATCTCGGGGTCGGTCATCCGGAGGCGCTCGATGATCTCGTCGCGCACCGGCCCGGAGGCGGTGGCGGTCATCGCGAGCACCGGCGGGTCTCCGAGCTCGCCGCGCACATCGGCCAGGCGGAGGTAGTCGGGGCGGAAGTCGTGGCCCCAGGAGGAGACGCAGTGCGCCTCGTCGACGACCAGGAGCGACACTCCCGCGGCCGCCAGACGCGCCACGTTCTCGGGCTTGGCGAGCTGCTCGGGCGCCAGGAGCACGTAGAGCGGGCCGCCCTCGTCGATCCGGTCCCAGGCGCGGGCGACGGCCGCGGCGCCCTGGGAGGAGTTGATCGCGACGGCGGGCGGGGCCGCCGGAGCCGCCTCGATCGCGGCGAGCTGGTCGGCCTGCAGGGCGACGAGCGGGGAGACGACCAGGACGACGCCGCCGCGCTCGGCTCCGGCGATCTGGTAGACCGCGGACTTGCCGCCGCCCGTCGCCAGCACCAGCAGCGTGTCGCGCCCGGAGGCCGCCGACTCGATCGCCTCGCGCTGACCGGGGAGCAGCGACGACCAGCCGAAGTCCTCCCGGGCGATGCGGCTGACAGAGTCGGTGCGGGAGGAGTTCATAGCTCGACGCTACGACCAGACGGCCCCGGAGGCAGTCCGCTTGACAGCGCCGGGGAGCACGGTGAAGGCGCGTCGCCCGGCCTCACGGCCCGCCTCTGCCCCCTCGTCCCCGCGCTGTCAACGTCCTGCGGAGGGGCCCGTCGCGTGCTGGGCTGGAGCCCCGACGAGAGGAGCCGACATGGCCGACCAGAACGTGAACGAGGACCTTCCCGGATCCGGAGGCGACGCCGCCCCGAACACCGGCGGCGCGCAGACGGTGCTGCCCGGCGAGGACGCGGCCGACGCCTCCGCCGCGGGGGCCGCTCCCGGGGGCACCGCGATCGACCGCGGTGTCACGGACGCCGTGACCGACGGCGACAGCGGAGGGGACACCGTCTCCGGCGACGCCGACCTGCCGGACGAGACCGAGGGCGCGGTCGGCAGCGACCCGGCGAGCGCCGACTGACGTCCCGCTCGGACGCGTCCGGCCCGCCGGATCCGAGGATCCTTGCGGGCCGGAGGCGCTCGTCCCTCCGCGGAGGAGGGCCCGGGCTCAGCGCCGGACGACCACCGGGTTGAACAGCGTGCCGATGCCCTCGACGTCCACCGCGACGGTGTCGCCGTTCGCGATCGGCCCGACGCCGGCGGGCGTCCCGGTGAGGATCACGTCCCCGGGGAGCAGCGTGAAGATGCGCGAGACGTAGGCCACGAGCTCGGGCACCCCGTGGATCATGTCGCCGGTGCTGCCCGACTGCTGCACGCGCCCGTTGACGCGGGTCTCGATCGCGCTCTCGTTCCAGACGAACTCGGTCTCGATGACCGGTCCGAGCGGGCAGAAGGTGTCGTAGCCCTTCGCCCGCGCCCACTGGCCGTCGGAGCGCTGGAGGTCGCGTGCGGTGACGTCGTTGGCGATCGTGTACCCGAAGACCACGTCCTCGTAGTCCTCCGCGCGGACGTTGCGGGCCACGGCGCCGATCACGATCGCCAGCTCGCCCTCGAACTCCACCTGCTGGCTGTCCTCGGGGAGGACGATCGCCTCGTCCGGGCCGATGACCGACGTGTTCGGCTTGAGGAACACCAGCGGCTCCGCCGGGGCGTCGCCGCCCATCTCGGCCGCGTGGTCGGCGTAGTTCTTCCCGATGCCGACGATCTTGGAGCGCGGGATCACCGGCGCGAGGAGCTTCGCCTCCGCGATCGGGATGCGCTCCCCCGTGGTGTCGAACCCGGCGAACATCGGGTCGCCGGCGAGCACGACCAGGTCGTCCTCGTCCACGATCCCGAAGTGGATCGCTCCCCCGTTGTCCCCGTCGCGCTGCGTGGCGAATCGTGCGATCTTCATGCGTCCAGCCTCGTCATCCATCCGTGCGTGTCCTCGCGGCGTCCGTACTGGATGCCGGTCAGCTCCTCGCGGAGCGACATCGTGAGCTCCCCGGCGGGCGCGCTCTCGCGGCCGACGGAGAAGCCCTCGCCCTTGAGCTCGGCGATCGGGGTGATCACGGCGGCGGTCCCGCAGGCGAACACCTCGACCACGTCGCCGGAGGCCACTCCGTCGCGCCATTCGTCGATGCTCACGCGGCGCCGCTCGACGCGGTGGCCGCGGTCCTCGGCGAGCTGCAGGACGCTGTCGCGCGTGATGCCCTCGAGGATCGAGTCCGATTCCGGGGTGACCAGCGTGCCGTCCTTCTTCACCAGCACCACGTTCATGCCGCCGAGCTCCTCGATCCACTGCGACTCCTGCGAGTCGAGGAAGAGGACCTGCGCGCAGCCGTGGCTGTAGGCCTCCTGCTGCGGGAGGAGGGAGGAGGCGTAGTTGCCACCCGTCTTCGCCGCTCCCGTGCCGCCCTTGCCCGCCCGGGCGTAGGAGGTGGAGAGCCAGATCGACACGGGGGCGACGCCGCCCGAGAAGTAGGCGCCGGCGGGGCTGGCGATCACGTAGTAGCCGACGTCCTCGGCCGCGCGCACGCCGAGGAACGCCTCCTGCGCGAACATGAACGGGCGCAGGTAGAGGCTGGTCTCCGGCTCCGAGGGGACCCAGTCGCCGTCGACCGCGATCAGCTGCCGCAGCGACTCGACGAAGAGGTCCGTCGGGAGCTCCGGCAGCGCGAGACGGCGGGCCGAGCGCTGCAGGCGGCGCGCGTTCGCCTCCGGGCGGAAGGTCCAGACGGAGCCGTCCTCGTGGCGGTAGGCCTTCATCCCCTCGAAGATCTCCTGCGCGTAGTGCAGGACGGCGGCGGCGGGGTCGAGCGCGAGCGGGCCGTAGGGCTCGACGCGGGCGCTGTGCCAGCCGTCCGCGCGGGTCCAGCGGAGGCCGACCATGTGGTCGGTGAAGTGCATGCCGAAGCCGGGGTTCGCGAGGATCCGGGCGCGCTCCTCGGCGGAGCGGGGCGCGGGGGCGGCGGTCACCTCGAACGCGAGGTCGGCGGGGGCGGAGTCGGTGCTCATCGTGGTGGTGTCCTTCTGCGGGGGATCAGCGGAGGCGGGCGACGACGGAGTCGCCGATCGCGGCCGTGGAGCGCGGGGTGCCGTCGCGCGACTCGATGTCGGCGGTCACGGCCGCGGTGACGCGGGCGGCCTCGTCGCTCCGGCCGAGGTGGTCCAGCAGCATCGCGGCCGAGAGGATCGCGGCGGTCGGGTCGGCGAGCTGCCGTCCGGCGATGTCGGGCGCGGATCCGTGGACCGGCTCGAACATGCTGGGGAACGCGCCGTCGGGGTTGATGTTGCCCGAGGCCGCGAGTCCGATGCCGCCGCTGATCGCGCCGGCCAGATCGGTCAGGATGTCGCCGAAGAGGTTGTCGGTGACGATGACGTCGAACCTAGCAGGGTCGGTCACGAGGAAGATCGTGGCGGCGTCCACGTGGAGGTAGTCGACGGCCACGTCCTCGAAGGCGGCCCCCACCTCGTCGACGATCCGCTTCCAGAGCGAGCCGGAGAAGACGAGGACGTTCGTCTTGTGGACGAGCGTCAGCCGGGAGCGGCGCGTGCGGGCGAGCTCGAACGCGTGTCGGACGACGCGCTCGACCCCGTAGGCGGTGTTGACCGACACCTCGTTGGCGATCTCGTGCGGGGTGCCCTGCCGGATCGAGCCGCCGGTACCGACGTAGGGCCCCTCCGTGCCCTCGCGGACGACCACGAAGTCGACCTCGCCGGGAGCCGCGAGCGGCGAGGGGACGCCCGCGTAGAGACGGGTGGGCCGCAGGTTGACGTAGTGGTCGAGCTCGAAGCGCAGCCGCAGCAGCAGCCCGCGCTCGATGTTCGCGTCCCGGAGGCGCGGGTCGCCCGGTGCTCCGCCGACGGCGCCCAGGAGGATCGCGTCGTGCCCCGCGATCGCCGCGAGGTCCTCGTCGGTGAGGACGTCGCCGGTCTCGAGGTAGCGGGCGGCGCCGAGCGAGAAGGTGGTCGTCTCGAGCACCAGATCGGAGTCGGCGGTGACGGCGTCGAGGACCTTGACGGCCTCGGCGGTCACCTCGGGCCCGATCCCGTCTCCGGGGATGACGGCGAGCTTCACGGTGCGGGGCATGGCGGTCCTCAGGCGTACGGGGTCGGAGTCCCCCCAGCGTACTCGCGGCCCGCCCGCGCCGCGGTCCGGGGCACGCGCCCCCCGTCGGGCTGGCGAGGGCCGCCCGGGAGGCGCTGCGCGTCCCGGGCGGCCTCCCTCGGGAGGAGAGGAGGAGCGTCAGCTCCGGCGGAGGCGCCAGGCGCCGACCGCGGCGGCGGCCAGCACGAGGACGACACCGAGCCAGGCCGACCAGCCGACGCCCGAGTCGAACGCCGCGCTCGCCGACGCGACGAGGCTCGCGGCGGAGTCGGCGGGCAGCTCGCCGGCGACCGAGACGGCGCCGCCGAGGGTCTCCCCGGCCCGCTGCGCCTGCGCGGCGTCGAGGCCCTCGGGCAGCACGACTCCCCCGCGGTACACGGCGGTGAGGACGGTGCCGAGCGTCGCGGTGCCGAGGACGGCGCCGAGCTCGTAGGCGGTCTCGGAGACGGCGGAGGCCGCACCGGCCTTGTCGGCGGGCGCGTTGGCCAGGATCAGCTCGTTCGACACCGTCTCGGCCGCGCCGATGCCCAGGCCGAGGAACGCGAAGGCGACAGCGACGGTGAGGGCGGACGCTCCTCCGGGCGCCCCGCTGCCGAGTGCCAGCAGGATGTACCCGACGGCCGAGACCAGCAGTCCGGCCGGGACGACGAGGCGCGGAGCGACGCGGCGCGCGATCGGCACCACGCCGAGCCCGGCCAGGATCATCACGGCGAGGCCCGGCACGAGCACGAGGCCCGCCTCCAGCGGCGAGAGCCCGACCACGAGCTGCAGGTGCTGCGAGAGGAAGAAGAGCCCGCCGACCAGCGCGGTGACGCTGAGGAGGTTGACCACGATCGCCGCACTGAACGAGCCGCGGCGGAAGAGCGAGAGATCGAGCATCGGCGAGGCCCGGCGCTGCTGGCGGCGGACGAACAGAACTCCCGAGACGACGCCCACGACGAGCGCCGCGACGCCGACCGCGTCGATCCCGTGCTCGGCGAAGGACTTCACCGCGTAGACGACCGGCGCCATGGTCGCCAGCGACAGCAGGATGCTGACCACGTCGACCGGGCCGGGCTGCGGGTCGCGCGACTCCGGCACCAGGATCGGCACCAGGACGACCAGCGGGAGCAGCACGGGCACCGCGAGCAGGAACACCGACCCCCAGGGGAAGTGCTCGAGCAGCACGCCGCCGACCAGCGGGCCGATGCCCGAGCCCACGGCGAAGCCGGTCGCCCAGATCGCGATCGCGAGGCGGCGCTGGTCGCGGTCGGGGAAGACGCTGCGCAGGAGCGAGAGCGTCGAGGGCATCAGCATCGCGCCGAAGAAGCCCAGTGCCGCGCGGGCGCCGATGAGCGCCGCGGCGGTGGGAGCGAACGCGGCCACGACCGAGACGGCGGCGAAGCCGACCGCGCCGACCAGCAGGAGGCGCCGCCGCCCGACGCGGTCGCCGAGGCTGCCCATCGCCACCAGCAGGCCCGCGAGCACCAGCGGGTAGGCGTCGACGATCCACAGCAGCTCGGTGCCGGAGGGCCCCAGATCCTCGGCGATCGAGGGGAGCGCGAAGTTCAGCACCGTGTTGTCGACCGAGACCAGCAGCACCGGGAGCATCAGCACCGCGAGCGCCACCCAGGCGCGTCGCCCGACCCGGTCGGCGGCGCCGGCGGTGTCGTGGGTGGAGACGGGAGCGGTGCGCGCGGACACGGGGACGACCTTTCAGAGGAGAACGGAGAGAGTATACCGTCCAGCCGGTACAGTCGCCACTGATCCGCCGTAGGATGGTCGCCGTGCCTCCTGCCCCCGCCCGCGACCGCGTCCTCGACGCGTTCGAGCAGCTCCTCATCGAGCAGGGCGAGCGCGCCGCGACCCTCGACGCCGTCGCCCGCGAGGCCGGAGTCTCCAAGGGCGGGCTGCTCTACCACTTCCCCTCGAAGGACGCCCTCGTCGACGGGCTCCTGCAGCGCCTCGACGCGCGGCGGGAGGCGGACGTCGCGCAGAGCCTCGCTGCTCCCGAGGGCGTGGTCGCCTACCTGCTGCGCACCTCCTTCGCCGCCGACTCGGCCTTCGACCGCACGATCCTCGCCGTGTCGCGCATCGCGCAGGGGCACGACGAGCGCGCCAGCGGGGGCCTCGCGCGGATCCACGACAGCTGGAACGAGGTGGTCGCCGACGCCGTGGGCGACCCGCTCGTCGCCCGGGCGATCGTCCTGATGAGCGACGGGCTCTACTACAACTCCGCCCTGCTCCCCACGGGCTCGCAGTCGCGCGGCGAGGCCGAGGACGTCCTCGCGGTCGTCCAGCGCCTCCTCGGGAGCTGAACCGCGCCGCCCCGGCGGACCCGCTACAGCTCGACGACGCCGTCGATCAGGGTCACCGTCGCGCCGCCGATCCAGATCGCGCCGTCCGTGCTCTCGACGCGCACGCGCCCGGCTCGGCCCAGCGCCGCCCCCTGAGCGGCCGTGTAGCGCTCGGGCAGCACGCCGCTGCCGATCAGCCACTGGGCGATCCCCGCGTTGAGGCTCCCCGTCACCGGATCCTCGGACACACCGGCGTCGGGGATGAACGCCCGCACCTCGACCGCGCACTCGCCTCCCGCCGGATGCTCGCCCACGACGCCGACGGGGAGCCCGGCGAGGAGAGCCTGGTCCGGCCGCAGCGCGAGGACCTGCTCCGCCGACGCGAGCCGCACGGCCAGCCAGCCGGGACCGTTGTCGACCCACTCGTGGTCGAGGATCTCCGCGCGCGGGATCCGCAGAGCCGCAGCCACCCGCTTGAGCGTCGCCTCGTCGACCGGTCCGGTCCGCCGGCGGGGCGGGGCGGCGAAGGCGATGCCCTCCTCCGTCACCCGCAGTCGGACGAGACCCGCGGCGCACTCCTGCACGAGCTCCCCCGCCGCGCGGGCCGTCCCTCCGGCCGCGAGCCAGGCGTGCGCGCTCCCGAGGGTCGGGTGCCCGGCGAAGGGCAGCTCCCCGCCCGGCGTGAAGATCCGCAGCCGGTAGTCGGCCGCGGGGTCGCTCGGGCGGAGGAGGAAGGTCGTCTCGGAGAGGTTCGTCCAGCGCGCGAACTCCGCCATCGCGGCGTCGCCCACGCCGTCGCCGTCGACGACGACCGCCACCGGGTTGCCCCGGAACGGCGCGGCGCCGAAGACGTCGACCTGAGCGAACCGCCGCGTGCTCACTGCTCGGTGATGTCGATCTCCTGCATGAGGTCGGCGTCGATCGCGACGCGGACCTTCTCGAGCAGGCCGTCGGGGGCGGGCGAGTCGATGGTGATCACCGAGAGCGCCTTGCCGCCCGCCTCGGTGCGCGCGATCTGCATGCCCGCGATGTTGACCGCGGCGTCGCCGAACTCGCGGCCGTAGACCGCGACGATCCCGGGGCGGTCGACGTAGCTCATGACGACGAGGTGCTTCGCGAGGGGGACCTCGACGTCGTAGCCGTTGATCGCCACGATCTTCTCGACCTGCTTGGTGCCGGTCAGCGTGCCCGAGACCGAGATCTGCGAGCCGTCCGAGAGCGCGCCGCGCAGCGTGATCACGTTGCGGTACTCGTCCGAGACCGGCTCCGTGATCAGGCGCACCTCGATGCCGCGCTGCTCCGCGAGCACCGGCGCGTTGACGTAGGACACCGTCTCCGAGACCACGTTGGTGAACACGCCCTTGAGAGCCGCCAGCTTGAGGACCTTCACGTCGTAGCCGGCGAGCTCGCCGCGCACCTCGACGTCGATGGAGGTGACCGGCGAGTCCGCGAGGCCCGAGAAGACCTGGCCGAGCTTCTCGACC
Source organism: Rathayibacter sp. AY1F8 (assembly GCF_002932165.1). NCBI lineage: Bacteria > Bacillati > Actinomycetota > Actinomycetes > Micrococcales > Microbacteriaceae > Rathayibacter > Rathayibacter sp. AY1F8. The sequence continues at coordinate 100,696 of NZ_PSVB01000004.1, read as the reverse complement.
AGCGGGATGCCGGGGCGCACGTACTCGTCGATCACGCCGCCGGCGACGTTCACGGCGTCCGGCACGAGCTCGCCCGAGAGCGCGAGGCGCACCGAGCGGGCGACCGAGACGCCGGCCTTCTCCTGCGCCTCGTCGGTCGAGGCTCCGAGGTGCGGAGTGACGACCACGTTCTCGAGGGCGAGCAGCGGCGATCCGGTCGGCGGCTCCTTCACGAACACGTCGAGTCCGGCGCCGGCGATGGTCTTCGCGACGAGCGCGCGGTGCAGCGCGTCCTCGTCGATGAGGCCGCCGCGGGCCACGTTCACGATGAACGCCGACGGCTTCATCAGCGCCAGCTGATCGTCCGAGATCATGCCCGTCGTCTCGGGGGTCCTCGGCATGTGGATCGTGATGAAGTCGCTCTCGGCCAGCAGCTCCTCCAGGGAGAGGAGCGTGACGCCGAGCTGCTGCGCGCGGGCGCTGGTCACGTAGGGGTCGTAGGCGACGACGTTCACACCGAAGGCCTGCAGGCGCGCGGTGATCAGCGCGCCGATGCGGCCGAGGCCGATGATGCCGACGGTCTTCTCGTAGAGCTCGACGCCCGTGTACTTCGAGCGCTTCCAGAGGCCCTGCGCGAGCGCGCTGTGCGCGGCGGGGATGTGGCGGGCGAGGCTCAGGATGTGGCCGACGGTGAGCTCGGCGGCCGAGATGATGTTCGAGGTCGGCGCGTTCACGACCATGACGCCCGCGGCGGTCGCGGCGGTGATGTCGACGTTGTCCAGGCCCACACCGGCGCGGGCGATCACCTGGAGCGAGGGGGCCGCGGCGATCGCCTCCGCGTCGACCTGCGTCGCGGAGCGCACCAGGATCGCGTGCGCTGTGGCGAGGGCCTCGAGCAGCGCCGGGCGGTCGGTGCCGTCCACGGAGCGGATCTCGAAGTCGGGACCGAGCGCGTCCACGGTGGCGGGCGAGAGTTCTTCGGCGATCAGGACGACCGGCTTTGTCACGAGAGGCGCTTCCTTCGGAGAGGGGACGGAGCGGGCACCGAGGCGGGGGCGTCGGCAGCCCCCCGTCACTGTAGCGGAGGGGTGCGCGCGCCCCGCGCCGTGTGACGCCGCCGGTCAGCTCAGCGAGAAGAGATTCATGCCGCCGAATATGAGCTGCACATCGAGGGCTATTACGGCGGAGAGACACAGGGCGGCCGCAAGCAAACCCGTCCTCGCTAATACCCCCCGCCTCCGCCCGAGCATCACGGCGACGGTGAAGCAGAGCACCGGCATGCACAAGGCCACCAGCAGCACTGCCCACCCGGTCGGATTGAGGTCGGTGCCCAAAAGTGCAGCAGCGCTGCGCAGGCCGATCAGGTTGCCGACCGCCTCCCAGACGTCCCAGGCGAAGAAGAGCGCGAACACCACGGCGACGAGGACGGAGGCGGCCAGGCGCCGGCCGGGCCGGTCGCGCCGGCCGGTCCCGCCGAGGGTGGCCCGGGTCGAGTCGGTCATCAGGCCCCCTTCAGGAACGGCAGCGGAGAGAGGAGGACGAGTCCGGCGACCAGCCAGAGCACGCGGGTGCGCACCCGGGAGTCGCGGGTGGCGAGGAGCACCACGGCGAACCACACCGGCGGCGCCAGGACCGCCAGCCAGAGCCCGAGCGAGTAGAGGGCGCCGCCGAGCGCATCGCCCGCGAAGCCGGCCGTGGCGACCGGCGACTGCCGCGTCGCCGTGATCGCCCAGGCGATGGCGTACAGGAGGTAGAGGCCGGCCGCGATGCCCGCGGCGATCAGCAGAGCGGACGAGGACGCGGCCTCGTCGGCGGGGTCCTCGACCTCGGGGTCGTCGTCGTCCGAGCCGTCGTCCGCCGGGCCCGCCCCCGCGACCGCGCGGGGCGTCCGGCGCACGCGCGCCGTCCCCGCGGCGAGCGTCGGGTCCGCGCCCTCGCCCGCCCACTCCAGGGCCTCGTCGTCGGCGTCGTCCTCCGGGCCGGCGTCCGGCCCGCGGTCCACCGGCGGGGTCGCCGCGTCGTCGTCCTCCGGGGAGCGGCCCGGTCCACCATCGATCACCGCAACACCCTAGCCGCGCGCACCTCGCAGGAGGCTCGGAGCCCGCCGCCGCCTCCCCGACACCCGGCGGACACCCCGCGTCCTCCCCCGGGGGCGAGGCTGAGCGGATGGACGACCGCCGCCGCCGCTTCGTCGCCCTCGGCGACTCCTTCACGGAGGGGGTCGGCGACCCGCACCCGCGCCTGCCGAACGGAGTGCGCGGCTGGGCCGACCGCGTCGCCGAGCGCCTGGCGAAGGCCGAGCCGGGCTGGGAGTACGCGAACCTCGCCGTCCGCTCGAAGCGCCTCGCCCAGATCACCGAGGACCAGCTCGCGCCCACCCTCGCGCTCCGCCCCACCCTGATCACGCTGTACGCCGGCGGCAACGACATCCTCGACCTCGGCACCGACACCGTCGATCTGATCACCCGCTACGAGGCGCTCGTCGACGCGCTCGCGACCACCGGCGCCTCCCTCGTGCTCTTCACCGGCGTCGACATCCCGGGACTGCCCGCCCCGCGGATGTTCCTGCGCCGCAACCACCTCTACAACAGCGCCGTCCGCCGGATCGCCCGCGAGCGGGGCGCGATCCTCGTCGACTACTGGGCGATGCGGGAGTTCCACTCCCCCGTGCTCTGGTCGCCCGACCGGATGCACCTCTCCAAGCGCGGGCACCGCGTCCTGGCCGGCCGCGTGCTCGACACGCTCGGCGTGCCGCACACGATCTCGACCGGGCCCTGGGACGCTCCCGAGCCGCTCCGCCTCCGCGCACGGCTGCGCGAGCAGCGCCGCTGGGCGGCCGACTGGGTCCTCCCCCTCGTCGGCCGCAAGCTGCGCCGGGTGACGCTCGGCGACCACCTCTCGCCCCGGTGGCCGGACCCCGTCCTCGTCCCGCCGAAGGGCGGTCTCCGCCGTCTCGTCCGCGAGCTCGAGCGGTAGGCGCGCCCCGGACGCGGAGGAGCCCCGGCCCGGCGAGGGGATCCCGGTGGACGGGTCCCTCGTCGGACCGGGGCTCCCCCGGTCGACGCGGTGCGACTAGCGCGCGACGCTGCCGTCGGTGTAGTCCTCGTCGGTCTGCTTCCAGGCGAAGAGCTTGCGCAGCTCGCGGCCGGTCTCCTCGATCGGGTGCTTCTCGCCCTTGGCGCGCAGCTCCTGGAACTCGGGTCCGCCCGCGTCCTGGTCGCCGATGAAGCGCTTCGCGAAGGCGCCGCTCTGGATGTCGCCGAGGACGGCCTTCATGTTCTCCTTCACGCGCGGGTCGATGACGCGCGGGCCGGAGACGTAGTCGCCGTACTCGGCGGTGTCGGAGACGCTCCAGCGCTGCTTGGCGATGCCGCCCTCCCACATGAGGTCGACGATGAGCTTGAGCTCGTGCAGCACCTCGAAGTAGGCGATCTCGGGCTGGTAGCCGGCCTCGACGAGGGTCTCGAAGCCGTACTGGACGAGCTGCGAGGTGCCGCCGCAGAGCACGGCCTGCTCGCCGAACAGGTCGGTCTCGGTCTCCTCGGTGAAGGTGGTCTTGATGACGCCGGCGCGGGTGCCGCCGATGGCCTTCGCGTAGGACTTCGCGGTCTCCCAGGCGGTGCCGGTCGCGTCGTTCTCGACGGCGATGATGTCCGGGATGCCGCGGCCGGCGACGAACTCGCGGCGCACGGTGTGGCCGGGGGCCTTCGGCGCGATGAGGATGACGTCGACGCCCGCGGGCGCCTCGATGTAGCCGAAGCGGATGTTGAAGCCGTGCGCGAAGGCGAGGGTCTTGCCCTCGGTCAGCGCGGAGGCGATCTGCTCGCTGTAGATCGCGCGCTGGTGCTGGTCCGGCGCGAGGATCATGATCAGGTCGGCCCAGGCCGCGGCGTCGGCGACGCTCTTGACCTCGAAGCCGTCGTCCTCGGCCTTGGCGGTCGACTTCGACCCCTCCTTCAGCGCGATGACGACCTGGACGCCGGAGTCGCGAAGGTTCTGCGCGTGCGCGTGGCCCTGCGAGCCGTAGCCGACGATCGCGACCTTCTTGGACTGGATGATGGAGAGGTCGGCGTCGGCGTCGTAGATGAGCTCGGTCACGTGGTGAGTCCTTTTCTGTAGTGGAGAGTTCGCGGTCAGTTCTTGAAGACGCGCTCGGTGATCGACTTGGAGCCGCGCCCGATGGCGAGCAGGCCCGACTGCGCGATCTCCTTGATGCCGTAGGGCTCGATCACCCGCAGGAACGCATTGGTCTTGCCGGTGTCGCCGGTGACCTCGATCACCAGGGCGTCCGTCGCGACGTCGACCACGCGGGCGCGGAAGAGCGTGACGGCCTCGAGCACCTGCGAGCGCGTGACGTTGTCGACGCGGACCTTGACGAGCAGGTGCTCGCGCTGGACCGACTGGTCGGTGTCGAGCTCGACGATCTTGATCACGTTGACGAGCTTGTTGAGCTGCTTCGTGACCTGCTCGAGCGGCAGGTCCTCGACGTCCACGGCGACCGTGATGCGCGAGAGCCCGGCCAGCTCGGTCGGACCGACCGCCAGCGACTCGATGTTGAAGCCGCGGCGGGCGAACAGCCCGGCGACACGGGTGAGCAGTCCCGGCTTGTCCTCGACGAGCAGGGAGAGAACGTGGTGCGTCATGCGGGTCTACTCCTCGTCGTCCCAGGTCGGGCTGTGGTCTCGGGCGTACTGGACGTAGCTGTTGGAGACGCCCTGCGGGACCATCGGCCAGACCATGGAGTCGCGGCTGACGACGAAGTCGATCACCACGGGCCGGTCGTTGGTGGCGATGGCGAGGCGGATGGCGTCGTCGATCTCCTCCGGCTTCGTGACGCGGATGCCGAGCGCGCCGTAGGCGTCGGCGAGCTTCACGAAGTCGGGCACCCGGACGGTGTCGTGACCCGTGTTGAGGTCGGTGTTGGAGTAGCGGCCCTCGTAGAACAGGGTCTGCCACTGGCGCACCATGCCGAGCGAGGAGTTGTTGATCACCGCGACCTTGATCGGGATGTCGTTGATCGTGCAGGTGGCGAGCTCCTGATTGGTCATCTGGAAGCAGCCGTCGCCGTCGATCGCCCACACGGTGCGCTCGGGCGCGCCGACCTTGGCGCCCATCGCCGCGGGCACGGAGTAGCCCATGGTGCCGGCGCCGCCGGAGTTCAGCCACGAGTTGGGGCGCTCGTACTTGATGAACTGCGCCGCCCACATCTGGTGCTGGCCGACGCCGGAGGCGAAGACGCCCTCGGGGCCGGTGATCTCGCCGATGCGCTTGATGACGTACTGCGGCGAGAGCAGGCCGTCGTTCGGCTCGGTGTAGCCGAGCGGGAACTCCGTCTGCAGGCCCTTGAGGTAGCTCCACCACTCGGAGGTGTCGGCGCGGCCGTCGGCGGAGGCCTTGGCGAACGCGTCGGTGAGGTCCGGGAGGACGTCCTTGAGGTCGCCCACGATCGGCACGTCGGCGGTGCGGATCTTGGAGATCTCGGCCGGGTCGATGTCGACGTGCACGACCTTGGCGTGGGGCGCGAAGAGCGCCGCCTTGCCGGTCACGCGGTCGTCGAAGCGCGAGCCCAGCGCGAGGATCAGGTCCGCCTCCTGCAGCGCGAGCACCGCGGGGACGGTGCCGTGCATGCCGGGCATGCCCAGGTGCTGCTCGTGCGAGTCCGGGAACGCTCCGCGCGCCATCAGCGTGGTCACCACGGGGGCGCCGCAGGCCTCGGCGAACGCCTTCAGCTCGGCGGCCGCGCGGGCGCGGATGATGCCGCCGCCCACGTAGAGCACCGGCTTCCGCGACTCGACCAGCAGCTGGGCCGCGGCCTGGATCTGCTTGCCGTGGGCCTTCGTGACCGGACGGTAGCCGGGCAGGTCGATCTTCGGCGGCCAGAGGAACGGCGCCTGGTCCTGCTGCGCGTCCTTCGTGATGTCGACCAGCACGGGGCCGGGGCGGCCGGTGGTGGCGATCAGCGCGGCGGAGGCGAGGGCCGAGGGGATGTCCTCGGGGCGCGTCACGAGGATGGAGTGCTTCGTGATCGGCATCGTGATGCCGACGATGTCCGCCTCCTGGAACGCGTCGGTCCCCATGAGCGTCGAGAACACCTGGCCGGTGATCGCGAGCATCGGGACCGAGTCCATGTAGGCGTCCGCGATCGCGGTGACCAGGTTGGTCGCTCCGGGGCCCGAGGTCGCGATGCAGACGCCGAGCTTGCCGGTCGCCGAGGCGTAGCCCTCGGCGGCGTGGCCGGCGCCCTGCTCGTGGCGGACCAGGATGTGCCGGATCTTCGAGGAGTCCATCAGCGGGTCGTAGACCGGGAGGATCGCGCCGCCGGGCAGGCCGAAGACGTCCTCGATCCCGAGCATCTCGAGCGAGCGGACGACCGCCTGCGCTCCGGTGAGGACCTCGGCCGCGGGGGCGGCCCCGGGAGCGTGGGCGGGTCGGGGTGGCTGGGGCGTCGGTGCGGGCTGCACGGCGGACGGATCCGGAGTCATGCGGGTGTCGATTCCTTCAGGAGGTGGTGCGGCGGCGGGCAGAGCCGGAGGCGAGTGCCCGGGAACGCGAGTGCGCGGCCGGCCGGAGCGGGCCGGGTCACCCGGTGACGGCGCCCTCGGCTGCCGAGCGGACGAGCTTGGCGTACTTGGCGAGGACACCGCGGGTGTAGCGCGGAGGGAGAGGTGCCCAGCCTTCTCGGCGGGCGGCGAGCTCGGACTCGTCGACGAGTAGGTCGATCGAGCGAGCGGCGATGTCGACCCGAATCGGGTCTCCGTCACGAACGAATGCGATGGGACCTGCGTCCACCGATTCGGGAGCTATGTGGCCGATGCACAGGCCGGTTGTGCCGCCTGAGAATCGTCCGTCCGTCAACAGTAGTACATCTTTTCCGAGCCCGGCCCCCTTGATGGCGGCGGTGATGGCGAGCATCTCGCGCATGCCGGGACCGCCCTTGGGACCCTCGTAGCGGATGACCACCACGTCGCCCTTCTCGATCCGGCCCTCGGTCAGAGCGTCCATCGCGGCGCGCTCGCGCTCGAACACGCGGGCCGGACCCTCGAAGACGGAGGCGTCGAAGCCGGCGGTCTTGACGACCGCGCCCTCGGGGGCGAGCGAGCCCTTGAGGATGGTGAGCCCTCCGGTCGCGTGGATCGGGTTGTCGAGGGTGCGGATGACCTCGCCGTCCAGCGGTGCGATGTCCATCGCGGCGAGGTTCTCGGCGACCGTCCTCCCGGTGACCGTCAGGCAGTCGCCGTGGAGCAGCCCGGCGTCCAGGAGCGCCTTCATCACGGCCGGGACGCCGCCGTGGCGGTCGACGTCGTTCATGACGTACTTGCCGAAGGGCTTGAGGTCGCCGATGTGCGGGATCGTGTCGCCGATGCGGTTGAAGTCGTCGATCGTGAGGTCGACCTCGGCCTCGTTGGCGATCGCGAGCAGGTGCAGGATGACGTTGGTCGACCCGCCGAAGGCCATCGCCACCGCGATCGCGTTCTCGAACGCCTTCTTGGTGAGGATGTCGCGGGCCGTGGTGCCGTTGCGCAGCAGCTCGACGACGGCCTCGCCGGACTTGCGGGCGAAGTAGTCGCGGCGGCGGTCGGCGGCGGCGGGCGAGGCGGAGCCGGGCAGGCTCATGCCGAGCGCCTCGGCGACGCTGGCCATGGTGTTGGCGGTGTACATGCCGCCGCAGGAGCCCTCGCCCGGGGCGAAGGCGCACTCGATGCGCTTGGCGTCCTCCTCGGACATGATCCCGGCCTTGACGCCGCCGACGGCCTCGAAGGAGTCGATGATCGTGATGTCCTTCTCGGTGCCGTCCGAGAGCTTGACCCAGCCCGGGGCGATCGAGCCGGCGTAGACGAACACGGCGGCGAGGTCGAGGCGGGCCGCGGCCATCAGCATGCCGGGCAGCGACTTGTCGCAGCCGGCCAGCATGACGGTGCCGTCCAGGCGCTCGGCCATCATCACGGTCTCGACGGAGTCGGCGATGACCTCGCGGGAGACGAGCGAGAAGTGCATGCCCTCGTGGCCCATCGAGATGCCGTCCGAGACGGAGATGGTGCCGAACTGGAGCGGGTAGCCGCCGCCGGAGTGCACGCCCTCCTTCGCGGAGCGCGCGAGGCGCTCGAGCGAGAGGTTGCAGGGGGTGATCTCGTTCCACGAGGACGCGATGCCGATCTGGGGCTTCTCCCAGTCGTCATCGCCCATCCCGACCGCCCGCAGCATCCCGCGCGACGTCGTGGCCTCGATGCCGTCCGTGACGGTGCGCGAGCGGGGCTTCCAATCGATTTCCGGCATGCGATGAGGCTACCGCCTCGCGCGCGGTGCCCCTGCTCGCCGGGCGGACCCGGACCGGCCCGCGCACCCGTTCCTGCCCCGGCCTCCGGCAGCGGCACCGGATGCGGACGTCCCCGCGGATCTCCGACTCGTCGCGAACGGCCGCTCCCCGCGTCGGCGGACGGCCGTCCTCGGCGAGTCGGCGATCCGGGACCCGCCGACGCTGACCGCCGGAAGGGGGCTGCTACTCCGCGCGCAGGTCGGCCAGCAGCCGGAGTGCGTGCGCGACCTGCTCGGGACCGCGGACCCGGTAGGAGGCCGCGGTGGTGCCCTCGCCGCTCTTGATGCCGACGTCGCCGGAGCCGAGGACCGCGAAGGCGTCCTCGTCCGTCACGTCGTCGCCCGCGTAGAGGACGGCGGTCGCGCCGGTGTAGCGGCGGAGGTGCTGCACGGCCTCGCCCTTGGTGGTCGAGCGGACCGAGAACTCCAGGACGTTCTTCCCCTCGCGGACGGTGACCCCCTGCACCTCGGCGCGCGCCTCGGAGAGGGCGACGACGTGGGCGACGCGGCTGTGGCGCTCGGTCGCGAGGCGGGTGTGCAGGGCGAAGCCGGCCGGCTTGTCCTCGATCCAGACGTTGTCGATCCCGCGGGCGATGCCCTTCAGGACGTCCTCGAGCACTCCCACCTTCTCGAGCTCGTCGTCGTCGAGCCGGACCGCGTCCTCCTCGGGGTCGAGGCGGATCTCGATGCCGTGGGAGCCGACCAGCAGCGCCTCGTCCGGCAGCTGCGAGACCTCCTCCAGGCTCCCGAGCGCCCGGCCGGAGACCAGCGCGACCCGGGTGCCGGGGAGGGCGAGGAGCCGCAGCACGGCCTCGCGCGCCTCGGGGAGCGCCCGCGCGCGGGCGGGGTCGTCGACCTCGGGCGCGAGGGTGCCGTCGAAGTCGAGGGCCACCAGGAGCCGTTCGGTCGCGGCGAGCTCCCGCAGCGCCGCCGCGAGCCGCTCGGGCACTCCTTCGCTCATCGCGCGCCGCCGTCGAGCGCGCGGTCGTCGGCGGCCTCCCGCTCGAGCTCGGCCGCCTGTCCGTGGGCCGCGTCGTCGCGGTGCTCGGCCTCCTGGCCGTGCGGCGCCTCCTGCCCGCGGGCGGCGGGCCGCACGTCGAGCTGCTGGCCGGCCGCGTGCTCCGCGAGAGCGGAGAGGAACGACTCGGACCAGCGCGCCACGTCGTTCTCGAGCACGCGGCGACGGAGCGCGCGCATGCGCCGGGTGCGCTCGACGCGCGGCATCCGCACCGAGGCCTCCATCGCGTCCTTCAGCCCCGAGATGTCGTGCGGGTTCACCTGCACGGCCTGCTTGAGCTCGTCGGCCGCTCCGGCGAACTCGCTCAGCACGAGCACGCCGTCGTTGTCGAAGCGGGACGCGACGTACTCCTTCGCGACGAGGTTCATCCCGTCGCGCAGCGCCGTCACGAGCATGACGTCGGCGGCGAGGTAGAGCGCCACCATCTCCTCGCGCGGGTAGCCGTGATGGAGGTAGCTGATCGCCGGGTGCCCGAGCGTGCTGTAGTCGCCGTTGATCCGGCCGACCTGCAGCTCGATGTCGTCGCGCAGCTGCCGGTAGGTGTCCACGCGCTCGCGGCTCGGGCTCGCGACCTGCACCAGCACCGCGTCCTCGGAGGTGAGGCGGCCGTCCGCCAGGAGCTCGCCGAAGGCCTTCAGGCGGTGGCCGATCCCCTTGGTGTAGTCGAGCCGGTCGACGCCGAGCATGATCGTCGCGGGGTTGCCCAGCTCGGCGCGGATCTCGGCGGCGCGGGCCTGGATCTCGGGGGTGCGCGCCATCGCCTCGAACGACGCGGAGTCGATCGAGATCGGGAAGTGCCGGGCGACGACCGGGCGCACGCTCGCCCCGCGCCGCGAGCGGTTGACGCGGCGGGTGCCGCCGACGGCCTCCTCCTCGACCGGGACCTCGACGACCGTGCTGCGGGTGTCGTAGCCGAGCAGGCGCCGGACCGCGCGGAGGAAGCTGCCCGCGTCTCCCTGGCGCTGGAAGCCGATCACGTCGGCGCCGAGCAGGCCCTCGACGATCTGCCGGCGCCACGGGAGCTGCGCGAAGATCCCGTAGGGCGGGAACGGGATGTGGTTGAAGAAGCCGATCGTGACGTCGGGCCGGAGCTCCCGCAGCATCTTGGGCACGAGCTGGAGCTGGTAGTCCTGCACCCAGACCACGCCGTCCTCCTCCGTCACGGCCGCGGCCGCCTCGGCGAAGCGCTGGTTGACCCGCACGTAGGCGTCCCACCAGTCGCGGTGGTAGGTCGGGGGCGCGATCACGTCGTGGTACAGCGGCCAGAGCGTGTCGTTCGAGAAGCCCTCGTAGTAGTCCTCGAGCTCCTGCGCACTGAGGGCGACCGGGACGATCTGCACGCCGTTGTCGACGAACGGGGCGACCTCCTCGTCGGCCACGCCGGGCCAGCCGACCCAGGCGCCCTCGTTCGCACGCATCACGGGCTCGAGCGCGGTGACCAGCCCGCCGGGCGAGGTCTTCCAGGAGGCGGTGCCGTCCTCGGCCACGACGCGGTCCACGGGGAGGCGGTTCGAGACGACCACGAACGCGTTGCGCTCGGTTCCTCCCGAGGTCCCGGCGTCGGTCCTGTCAGCGGCGGAGGAGGCGGAGGCGGAGTGCGGAGGAATGGTGGTCCCTTTTCGTCGGTCGAGCCGTCGTCGTGCCCGTCGAGGCTATCAGCCGGCCCCGCTCGGGGGACGGGGGATCAGCCCTGCACGAGGGCGAGGGCGAGCGTCGCTCCGCCCACCGTCGGGACGACCGCGACGAGTCCGAGGAGCGCGTACTGGCGCCACGAGACGTGCACGCCCAGCGCGGTCAGCCTCTGGTGCCAGAGCAGGGTGGCGAGCGAGGCCCACGGGGTGATCAACGGTCCGGCGTTCACGCCGATCAGCAGGGCGACCAGGCGGAGCGGATCCGCCGCGACGGGCTCGAGGGCGAGGTAGGCGGGCAGGTTGTCGACCAGGTTGGAGGCGACCGCGCCGGAGCCGGCGAGGCGCAGCAGGTCGAGCGTCCCGCTCCCCTCCCCCGCGACCACGGCGAGCGCCGCGCCCAGCCCGAGCTGGTGCGCCGCCTCCATCGCCACGAAGAGGCCCGCCGCGAAGACGACGAGCTGCCACGGCAGGAGGGCGGGCGTGAGCGCCGCGGGACGGCGCACCGCGAAGAGGACGATCAGCGCGACCGCGGCGACCGTCGCCGGGATCCACACCTCGAGGCCCGAGACGAGCGCCGGCAGGAGCAGCGCCACGACGGTCCCCGCGCCGATGAGCAGCACCCGGTCCTCCACCGGCGTCCGCTCCCCCGGGGTGTAGCGCCCGGCCAGCTCGCGCCGGTAGCGGATCGCGAGGATCAGCACGGGCACGACGGCCGCGACGAGCGCGGGCACCGCGGTCAGCGCGGCGAAGGCGAAGGGGCCCTCGACCCCCAGGCGCCGCTGCGCGAGCAGGTTGGTGAGGTTCGAGACGGGGAGGAGGAGGGAGGCGCAGTTCGCCAGCCAGACCGTGGCCATCGCGAACGGCAGGGGCGGGACGCGCACGTGCGCCGCGAGCAGGACCACGACCGGGGTCAGGAGCACGGCGGTCGTGTCGAGCGAGAGGAACACCGTGCTGACGACGGCCATCGCCACCACCAGCAGCCAGAGCACCGCGGTCCGCCCGCGGCCCCACTCGGCGGAGCGCTCGGCGACCACGGTGAAGACGCCGGCCTCGGAGGCCAGCTCGGCGACCACGGTCACCGCGACCACGAAGCCGAGGATCGGCGCCGTCCGCTCGACCAGCTCGCCCAGCGCGTCCATCGGGAGGACCCCCGTGACGACGGCCACCGCCCCGACGACGAGCAGCACCGCCCCGATCACAGCCGTGCGCATGTCGTTCCCGTTCTCCTCGGCGTGCCCCGGCTCGAGGATTCGGGTCCCGGCGGCGGTCCACCGTAGCGGGACAACCCCTCGGTGCTGTCAAGCGTTCCTCTGAGAGCTTTCGCACCCGCTAGCGTCGGGGTGAACACGGGAGGCACACGCATGCGCAAGTTCATCCTCAACTCCAGCGTCATCAGCGCGATCGTCGGCGGCTGGTCGATCCTGCAGACCACGCGCAAGGGCCCGCGCGACTGGCGCCTGGCCCTCCAGTGGGTCAGCTGGGCCATCTCGGTCACCGTCGCCCTGGGCTCCGTGTCCTACGACTCGAAGGAGATCGTCAAGGAGGAGCGCGGCAGGAAGCGCGACCGCTAGGCCCTCCTGACGCGCCGCCTCCCCGCGGGGCGGCGTGTCAGCCGGTCTCCCGACCCGGTGGCGGCGACACTGTTCCCAGTCGCTGCCGGCACGGGAAACGGGGTTCGTCATGAGGTTTCGTCTGAGGCGTCGCAAGGCGGCCCCCGAGGTCGTCGAGGCGGCCCCCGTCCTCACGCAGGACGAGCTCTTCGCCGTCGTCCACGAGCGGCTCGCGGCCTTCGTCGGATCCGAGGGCGCCTGGGTCGTCACGCGCCGCAGCCACGACGACCGCGACCCGATCTTCCACGGGATGCTCGCGCGCTCCCTCGCCCACGAGCTCTCCGCCGCCATCCAGGAGGAGCAGCTCCGCGCCGGCGCCGAGCGGACGTCGTCCCCGGTCACCGAGGCGATCCCCGTGATGCGCGCCTCCACTCCCCCGGTGGAGCCGGCCGCCCTCACCTGGGAGCCGAAGCCGATCGCCGTCTGGGCGGAGCCGGCCCCCGCCGACGTCGCCGTCGACACCCCCGTCGCGACCCGCTCCTGACCCGAGCGGTCGGCCGGCGGGCTCGCCCTCCGGCCGACCCGACGAGCGACGTCGCGCTTCCCGCTGATCGAGGAGGCGGCGCAGCCGCCGTCTCGAGATCCCCCGCGGCCGCCCCTGCCTCGGCCGCCCGTCAGAGCGTCGGCCAGCTCCCGGGTCCCTCGCTGCCCGCCGGGTACTCGTCGAGCGGCACCCGGTCCGCGTGCCACGCGTCGATCGCGGGCTGCACGATGCGCCAGCACTCCTCGGCGGCGTCCCCGCGGACCGAGAGCGACGGGTCGTCGTCGAGGATCCCCGAGATGACCTCGCCGTACGCCAGCAGCTCGCCCGCGCCGAAGGTCGCCTCCAGCGAGGCGCGCTCGAGCGTGTACGGGTCGCCGGGGCCGTTGATGTTCAGCTCGAGCGACATCTGGTCGGGCGCGAGGAACAGCCGCAGCACGGACGGCGCCTCGGTGCCGACGAAGCCGCGGGGCAGGTGCGGCACCGGCTTGAAGCGGATGACCACTTCGCGCCGCCGCTCCCCGAGCGCCTTGCCGGAGCGGAGGGTGAACGGCACGCCTGCCCAGCGCCAGGTGTCGATCTCGACGACCAGCTCGGCCAGCGTCTCGGTCCGGCGAGCGGGGTCCACGCCCTTCTCGTCCGCGTAGGCGGGCAGCTCGCGCCCGTCGATCGTCCCCGCCGTGTAGCGGGCGCGGCGCGAGCTCGCGGCGGGGTCGTCGCCGTGCAGGCGGGTGGCGCGCAGGACGATCGACTTCGCGTCCCGGAGGTCGGCCGCGTCGAGCGAGGACGGCGGCTCCATCGCGATCACCGCGAGGACCTGCAGCAGGTGGCTCTGGATCATGTCGGTCAGCGCGCCCGCGCCGTCGTAGTAGCTCGCCCGCCCCTCGAGGGCCAGCTGCTCGTCGTAGACGATCTCGACGCTCTCGATGTGCTCGGCTGACCACAGCGGCTCGAGGATCCGGTTCGCGAAGCGCAGGCCGAGCACGTTCATCACGGTCGCGCGGCCGAGGAAGTGGTCGACGCGGTGGATGCGGTCCTCGGGGACCAGCGCGGCGAGGCGCTGGTTGAGGGCGTGCGCGCTCGCCTCGTCGGTCCCGAACGGCTTCTCCAGCGCCAGCACGGTGCCCTCCGGCAGGTCGTGGGCGGCGAGCGCCTCGCAGGCCTTCGCCGCGATCGCCGGCGGGAGGGCGAAGTAGACCGCCACCGGACCGGCGCAGCTCGCGAGCAGTGCGGCGAGCGCCTCCGGATCGGTGACGTCGACCTGCTGGTAGCGCGTGCCGGAGGTGAGCGCGTCCACGCCCTCGCCCTGCGCCTCGACGGTGGCGAAGGAGGCGGTCAGCACCTCGTGCCAGTGCTCCTGGGTCCAGTCCTCGCGTCCCGCGCCGACGAGGTGGACCCGCCGGTCGGTCTCGCGGGTCAGCAGCTGGCCGACGGCGGGGAGGAGGAGCCGCGAGGACAGGTCCCCCGTCGCTCCGAGGATGAGCAGGGTCGAGACGGTCTGTGCCATGCGGCTCACCCTACGGCGGCGCTGAAGAGCCCCGCTCCGCCTTGACTGGGAGGCCACAGCCGCACCTGAGAGGATCGCCGCATGGTCTCCCCGATCGAGGACTACGCCGTCCTCTCCGACTGCCGCACGGCCGCTCTCGTCTCCCGCGACGGGGGGATCGACTGGCTGTGCCTGCCGCGCTTCGACTCCGCCTCCGTCTTCGGCGCCCTCCTCGGCGGCGACGACCAGGGGCGCTGGTCGCTGCGGCCGGTGGACGGGGAGGCGACGAGCGAGCGCCACTACCTCGGCGACACGCTCGCGCTGGTCACCCGGTGGACGACTCCCACCGGCGTCGTCGAGGTGGTCGACGTGATGCCGCTGCGCGACGAGCGCGCCGAGCTGGTGCGCCGGGTGCGCGGAGTGTCGGGGACCGTCCGGATGCGGCAGGAGCTGCGCATCCGCTTCGACTACGCCCGCACCATGCCGTGGGTGCGGCAGGAGGGGACGGACGAGGATCCGCTGCTCGTCGCCGTCGCCGGGCCCGACGCGGTCGTGGTGCGCGGAGTGCGGCTGAAGGCCGTCGACCACGCCCACGCGGCGGAGTTCGACGTCGACGCGGACGCGGTCGTCGACCTCTCGATGGCGTGGTTCCCCTCGCACCAGCGGGCGCCGAAGCGCCTCGACGTCGACCGCGCGCTGGAGCGCACGCTCTCCTGGTGGTCCGAGTGGGCGTCGGCGATCGACTACGACGGGCCGCACCGCGACGCCGTCGTCCGCTCGCTGCTGACCCTCCGCGCCCTGACCGACGACGAGACCGGCGGCATCGTCGCGGCGGCGACCACCTCGCTCCCGGAGCAGTTCGGCGGCGCCCGCAACTGGGACTACCGCTACGTCTGGCTCCGCGACGCCTCGCTCACCCTGCAGGCCCTGCTCGCGCACGGGTTCGAGCAGGAGGCGCAGAAGTGGCGGGCCTGGCTGCTCCGCGCGGTCGCGGGCGCGCCGGAGGACGTGCAGATCATGTACGGCCTCGCCGGCGAGCGCGACCTGCCCGAGCGGGAGATGCCGAGCCTGCCCGGCTACGACGGCGCCTCCCCCGTGCGGATCGGGAACGCCGCCGTCGACCAGTACCAGGCGGACGTGATCGGCGAGGTGATGGTCGCTCTGCACGAGGCCCGCGTGGCCGGAGTGGACGAGACGGAGTTCTCCTGGCCGCTCCAGCGCGCGCTCCTGGGCTTCGTCGAGACCAACTGGCAGCGGCCGGACAACGGCATCTGGGAGATCCGGGGCGAGCCGCCGCACTTCACGCACTCGCGGGTCATGATCTGGGCCGCGCTCGATCGGGGCGTCCGCGCCGTGCGCGAGAACGGCCTGCCCGGTCCGGTCGAGACCTGGGAGCGCCTCCGCGACGAGGTGCGCGCCGAGATCGAGGCCCAGGGCTTCGACGCCGAGCGCGGCCACTTCGTGCAGTCCTACGGCTCGCCCGAGGTCGACGCGTCGCTCCTCGTGCTGCCGATGGTCGGGTTCGTCCCCGCCGACGACCCGCGGATGCTGGGCACCGTCGCCGAGCTGGAGCGCGTGCTCCTGCAGGACGGCCTGCTGCACCGCTACCGGACCGAGTCCTCGGTCGACGGCCTCGCCGGCGGCGAGCACCCGTTCCTCGCCTGCTCCTTCTGGCTCGTCCGGCAGTACGCCGACTCCGGCCGGATCGATGACGCGCGGACCCTGATGGACCGGCTCGTCGGGCTCTGCAACGACGTGGGCCTCCTCTCGGAGGAGTACGACGTCGAGGGCCGCCGGCACGCGGGGAACACTCCCCAGGCCCTCTCCCACCTCGCCCTGGTGCAGGCGGCCGACGCGATCGCGGCAGCCCGATGAGGCGCCGCCGCGTCGTTCTCGCGAGCATCGGCGGAGTCCTCGGAGTCGCGGTCCTCGGCTTCCTCACCTGGAGCTCGATCGTCAGCGGCCCCGACGAGGACGCCCTCGCCCGCGTGCGCGCCGATCCGGCGATCGCGGTCGAGCGCACGGACGACGCGCTCGTGATGACGCCGACCTCGACCGGTGAGCTGGCCGGCACGGGCCTGGTCTTCATCCCCGGAGCGAAGGTCGACGCCTCCTCCTACGAGGCGACCCTGGCTCCGCTGGTCGAGGCCGGGGCGACCGTCGTGATCACGCGGCCGATCCTGCACCTGGCCTTCTTCGATCTCCGCTCGCTCGAGACCTTCACCAGCCAGGCCGAGGGCGTCGACCGCTGGCTCGTCGGCGGCCACTCCCTCGGCGGCGTGAAGGCCTGCCAGTGGGCCGAGGACCCGGCGGTGGCGGGCCTGGTGCTGCTCGGCAGCTACTGCGCGAACGACCTCTCGGGCTCCGGGCTCCCCGTCCTCAGTGTCAGCGGATCGGAGGACGGGCTCAGCACGCCGGAGAAGGTCGCCGACGCGAGCGTCCGGCTGCCCTCCTCCGCCGACCTCGTCGAGATCGACGGCGCCAACCACGCCGACTTCGGCTGGTACGGGCCGCAGGCGGGCGACGGCGAGGCGACCATCAGCCACGAGGAGGCGGACGCCCGCATCGCCGAGGCCCTCCTGGGCTTCAGCCGCGAGGTCGGCTGAGTCGCCCGCTCCCGCTTGACCTCGAGCGCACTCGAAGTCGTAGGTTGACGCCATGTCCACCGCCACCGCCGCCCCGGCCGAGCCGGAGGTGCTGTCGATCTCGCAGGTCGCCGCCGTCACCGGTCTCACCGTGCACACCCTGCGCTACTACGAGCGCGCCGGGCTCATGCTCGACCCGGTCGAGCGCGCCTCGTCGCAGCACCGCCGCTACCGGCCGGCCGACGTCGGCTGGGTCGACTTCCTCACCAAGCTCCGCGCGACCGGGATGCCGATCGCGAGGATCCGCGAGTACGCCCGGCTCCTCCGGATCGGGCCCGCCACGGAGCCGGAGCGCCTCGCGCTGCTCCGGACGCACCGCGAGGAGGTCGAGGCGCAGCTCGCCCGGACACACGCCAGCCTCGCTGCGATCGACATCAAGATCGCGGCGTACCAGGAGAGGACCACCTACTGATGAAGACGATCACCCTCGGATCCGACGTCGCCGCTCTCGAGGTCTCGCGCCTCGGTCTCGGCGCGATGGGCATGTCGGCGTTCTACACCGGCGCCGGCACCGACGACGCGGAGTCGATCCGCACCGTGCACCGCGCCCTCGAGCTCGGCGTCACGTTCCTCGACACCGCCGAGATCTACGGCCCGTACACCAACGAGGAGCTGCTCGGCCGCGCGCTGGCAGGCCGCCGCGACGAGGTGGTGCTGGCGAGCAAGTTCGGCATGATCCGCCACCGCGGCGACGGGGGCCGCGGACTCGACGGCTCCCCGGAGAACCTGCGGCTCGCCGTCGAGGGCTCGCTCGCGCGCCTCGGCACCGACCGCATCGACCTCTACTACCAGCACCGCATGGACCCGGGCGTCCCGGTCGAGGAGACCGCCGGGGCCTTCGCGGAGCTGATCCAGGAGGGCAAGCTCCGCGGCTACGGCCTCTCGGAGGCGGCGCCAGCGACGATCCGGCGCGCTCACGCCGTGCACCCGGTCACCGCTGTGCAGTCCGAGTACTCGCTCTGGACCCGCGACCCCGAGGGGGAGGTGCTGCCGGTCCTCCGCGAGCTCGGCATCGGCTTCGTCCCGTACTCGCCGCTGGGCCGCGGCTTCCTCACGGGCAGCATCCGCTCGGTCGCCGAGCTGGGCAGCGACGACTTCCGCCGCGACAACCCCCGCTTCGCCGACGGAGCGCTGGAGGCGAACCTCCGCATCGTGGAGGCCGTCGACCGTGTGGCGGCAGAGGCGGACGCGACCGCCGCGCAGGTGGCGCTCGCCTGGCTGCTCGCCCAGGGCGAGGACATCGCTCCGATCCCGGGCACCAAGCGCGTCTCGCGCATCGAGGAGAACGCGGCCGCGGACGCCCTCGTGCTGACCGCGGAGCAGCTCGACGTCCTCGGCGCGCTCGAGGCCCCCATCGGCGACCGCTACGCCGACATGAGCTCCGTGAACCGCTGACCGCCCTGCGGGACGCCGCTCGCCGCGCGCACCCCGGGCGCGGCCGTGCGAGCGGCGTCCTCGCAGGAGTCAGTCCCGCGGCGGCAGCTCCCGCTTCGGGGTGTCCCGCTTCGGGGTGTCCCGCAGGTCGATGAGACCTGTGAACATCGCCCCCCGCTCGTTCGAGCGCTCGTCGCCCGAGAACAGGTTGTCCGGGGCGGAGGACCCGTGCCGGCGCGGGGTCGCGGCGCGAGCGGGCTCCCGCTCCATCTCGACGCGCTGACGCGGCAGGGCGACGGGGTCGTTCTCGTGCAGCCACGAGACGAGCCGCTCGCGCACGTAGCAGCGCAGGTCGAAGAGCGTCGGCGCGTCCTTCGCGGTGACGAGCACCCGGATCCGGACGAAGCCGCCCGTCGCGTCGGTCACCTGCAGCACGCTGGTGCGCCGGTCCCAGAGGTCCGTCTCCTCGAGCATGCGGTGCAGCTCGTCGCGCATCTGCTCGGGGCTCACCCGCCAGTCCAGGTCGAGCTCGACGGCGCCGAGCAGCTCGGACCCGGTGCGGGTCCAGTTCTGGAACGGCTGGGTCGTGAAGTAGTTCGTGGGCAGCACCAGGCGGCGGTCGTCCCAGAGGTGGACGACGACATAGGTCAGCGTGATCTCCTCGATCCGCCCCCACTCGGTCTCGACGATCACCACGTCGTCCAGGCGGATGGCGTCACTGAAGGCGAGCTGCATCCCGGCGAAGATGTTCGTGAGGCTCGACTGCGCGGCCAGGCCCGCCACGATCGAGAGCACGCCGGCCGAGGCCAGGAGGCTCGCACCGGCCGTACGGGCCTCGGGGAAGGTCAGCAGCGAGGCGCCGATCGCGATGACCACGACGGCCGCCACGGCGACCCTCCGGATGATCGTCATCTGCGTGCGGAGGCGGCGTGCCCGGCGGTTGTCGGCCGTGTCGGTCCGGTAGCGCTCGGCGCCCAGGTCCTCGAGGAACACGAACAGGGATCCGATCACCCACGCCGCCGCGCCGATCGTGGCGATCTGGAACACCCGCTGCACGAGACCCGGCCAGGGGTCGCCCGACACGGTGGCGGCGAGCGCGGCCCAGACCGCGATGGTCATCAGCAGCACGCGGAACGGGATGCGCAGACGCCGGATCAGCAGGCGCGCCCAGGTCTTGCGCTTGCCGACCGAGCGCAGCACGAGGGCGACGACGGCGGTCGCGACCACGGCGATCACGACCGCGATCACCACGGCGAGCGCGATCGAGCCGATCACGGGGAGGACGTCTTCGGGCACATCGGTCCTTTCTGGAGGGGAAACGGAAGCGAACGGAGATCCTGCCACGCGAACGGGGGTCGGTCCGCATTCTGCGCCGGACACCGTGCGGATGCTCAGGCGCCTGTTGGCGTCGGCGGACGGAGACGTCGACCTCGCCTGGAGCACCGTCGCCCGGACCTTCACGCGGACGGGCATCACCCTGAGCCTGACCGCCGCCGCAGACGACCAGGCCCGGGCCTTAGACGCGCTCGACGTCGGGATCGGCTCCACGAGCGCCGGCTTCCGCGGAGTCCTGCCGCCTTTCGACCCGTCGACCGCCGCACCCTCCAGCGAGTGAGCACGGGCCGGCGCTCCCCCCGCGGGCGCTCCGAGGAGGTCGGGAACGGACTCGGACCGGGAACGACGAAGCCCCGCACCTCACGAGGAGGTGCGGGGCTGGTGGTGCACCCCCTCGGACTTGAACCGAGAACCCACTGATTAAGAGTCAGTTGCTCTGCCGATTGAGCTAGAGGTGCGTTCCGGCCGGCTGATCGTGCGTGCCGAACCGAGGGATCACATTACCAGCGTCTCCCCCCGTCTCGTCAAATCGAGCGCGACGGAACGCCCGCGGCAGCGATCGGAGGCTCCGCGGGACCCACCGGTATCGTGGTCGCGTGACCCCGCAGAGCAGTGACCAGAGCTTCGACGACGACCTCCGACTCGCCCTCCGCCTGGCGGACGCGGCCGATGCGATCTCGCGGGAGCGGTTCGGCGCGCTCGACCTCGTCGTGGACACGAAGCTCGACCGCACCCCGGTCACCGACGCCGACCGCGCCGTCGAGGAGGCGATCCGCGCGCTGCTCGCCGCCGAGCGTCCGGACGACGCGATCCTCGGCGAGGAGTTCGGCACCTCGGGCGAGGCCTCGCGGCAGTGGATCCTCGACCCGATCGACGGCACCGCCCACTTCCTCCGCGGCGTCCCGATCTGGGCGACCCTGATCGCGCTCGCGGTCGACGGCGTCCCCGTCGTCGGAGTCGTCTCCGCTCCCGCTCTCGGCACGCGCTGGTGGGCGGCCGAGGGCTCCGGCGCCTGGGCCGTCGAGCTGGAGGCCGGGGCCGAGCCGCGACCGCTGCGCGTCTCGGGGATCGACACGCTCGCCTCGGCGACCTTCAGCTACAACAGCATTCAGCAGTGGGAGGGCGCGGGCCGTCTCCCGCAGCTGCTCGAGCTCGCCGGCGCCGTCTGGCGCGACCGGGCGTACGGGGACGCGTGGCCCTACATGCTCGTCGCCGAGGGTCTCCTCGACGGTGCGGGCGAGTTCGACGTGAAGCCCTACGACCTGGCGGCCCTGGTGCCGATCGTGCAGGAGGCGGGCGGCCGCTTCACCTCCGCCGACGGGGAGGACGGGCCGTGGCACGGCAGCGCCGTCGCCACCAACGGCCTGCTGCACGACGAGGTGCTCGCGATCGTGGCGCCGCGATGAGGAGCCGGACGGCCGCGCTCGCCTCGGCGGCGCTCCTCCTGCTCCTCTCGGGCTGCTCCTCCGTCGTCGGGCCGGACGGCCCGGAGGCCGTGCGTGACGAGGGCGGCACGGTGGCGACCGCCGGCGTCACCGACGTGTTCTCGCTGCGGCGCGGCGACTGCCTGGCCGACCCGGGCGACGACCGCATCGCCGACGTGGACGTCGTCCCGTGCGCCGAGGAGCACGCACTGGAGGTCTTCCACACGTTCGCGCAGCCCGGAGACCGCTACTCCAGCCGCAACACGCTGCTCGCCCAGGCCGAGGCGGGCTGCGAGCCGGAGTTCGGCGCCGTGATGGGGATCGCCTACGGCGACTCCGCCCTCGAGTACCGCTCGCTCGTCCCCTCCGAGGTCGGCTGGCGCCATGGAGACCGCACGATCGTCTGCGCGGTCCTCGATCCGGCCGACGACTCCACCACCGGCAGCCTCTTCGGCTCAGCTCGCTGACCACGGCTCCGATCGACCCCCGTTCGGCTCATTGACACGCGCTCCGTCGGAGCGCAGGGTGAAGGGACGAACGGCAGGCGCGAGGGGGCGCGGAGACCGGCGGCTCAGGAGTCGACATGCAGGACCGGCACGACCAGGAACCCCCCGAGCGCTCGCGCACGGCCGAGCAGCACTGGGGACCGGCGGACAGCCTGTTCCCGAGGCTCCGCCGGCAGAGCTCCCTGCTCGCCGCGGCGGAGGCGGTCGCGCAGGTCGACGGGCCCGGCCCGGGCGACGTCTGGTCGCGGCTCCTGCACGACTACGCCCACGCCTTCGACCGCGTCGTCTCGGTGGACGGCGACGACGAGGCCGCCACGCTCGGCTGGCTGAAGCCGCGCGGTGTGGTCTCGCTGCTGGTCACCGAGCGGTGCGACGACGACGACGCCGCCGAGCACCTGGTGGCCGCGCTCGCCGCGATGAACGCCGTGACCCTCTCCGTGCACGAGGCGCGAGCAGCACGGCTCCGTCCTCTGCTGGACGTGCTGCACCGGCTCCTGCCCGACGCGTTCGCCGAGCTGCCGGTGGACCGCAGCGCCCACTACCCGGCCGGCACCGCCGTCGCCGTGCTGGCGCCGGGCGTGCTCTACCGGGACTGGGCCCCGCCGCAGGCTCTCGCCGGCCCGGCGCACGACGACGACGACCGGCTGGCGATGCTCACCCTCTACGGGCGGATCAGACAGCTCGACGTGCGACCGTCGTGAGGGCGGCGGAGCGGAGCTCCCAGTGTGCGACGACGACCGGTGGTGGAGATGGGGGGAATCGAACCCCCGTCCATCGCTGTGATTCTGCGCCTTCTACGGGTGTAGCCGATGAGAGCGTTCTGCTCGGCCCCGACCGTTACCATCGGCGCATCGGTCGACGGGCCCAGCCCGAGTGCAAGTCCCGCGTCGCCCTCAGGCGTAACGACGCAGCAAGTCCTCTAGATGACGCCAGGATCCGGGGCGAGGACGCACCCACGGGCTGACGGACTATCTACTCTGGCTTAGGCAGCGAGAGCGAAGTCGGTGCGCTTCTGTTCGGCACCTGTGTTTTCCAGGGATCGTTGACGAGATGACCCTGGATCCTCGACCCGCTTCTCGCAGTTTCGCAGGCAATGTCGAAACCGATCATCCCCGCGAGCACTCGACGGCCCGGAGGCCGCTGGAGTGGGTCGTTCGTCGCACACTGTGGAGTTACGGGTCCTAGTCTACCTCAGCTCCGCGGGCGGTCACCCGGCGGCGGCGCAGATCGAGCAGACCCAGCACGAGCGCGAGCGCGATCAGCCCGAGGGTGACGAAGTAGCCGTTGCGGAAGGCGTCGTGGTACCGGTCCAGCCCCTCCGCCATCCCCTGCTCGCTCGCCAGGGTCGCGAAGAAGACGGCGGAGGCGCAGGCGGTGCCGACCGCGGTGCCCACGCGCTGGCCGAGCTGGCCCACGGAGCCCGCCACGCCGCCCTGCGCCGGCGGGATCTCGGCGAGGGTGAGCGTCTGGTTCGGCGACACGACGAAGCCGCCTCCGGCCCCGGCGACGAGCATCGCGGCACCCATGCCGTAGGCGGCGGTCTCGGCCGGGAGGAGCTCGGCGGCGAGCAGCACGAGCGTGAAGCCGATGACCACGAGCACGATGCCGAGCACCACCAGTGCGCGGCCGTAGCGCTGCACGAGCTTGCCGCCGTACCAGGCGGTCACCGCCGAGGTCAGCGCGAACGGGATGCTCACCATGCCGGCGAACACCGGCTCGAGGCCGAGCCCCTGCTGGAGGAAGAGCGTGGTGAGGAGGAAGGTCGCCGGGATCGCGGCGAAGTAGGAGGTCGCGACCAGGATGCCGTTGCGATAGGAGCTGGTCCGGAAGATGCGGAAGTCGATGACGGGCGTCCGCCCCGACGCGGCGTAGTGCGCCTCCCAGCGCACGAAGACGGCGGCGGCGGCCGCGGCGAGCACCAGCCAGAACCAGCGGTAGGGCGAGTCCGAGGAGGAGCCCGTGGTCAGCAGGAACGGCAGCATGAACGCGAAGATCGCGACCGCCAGCAGGAGCAGGCCGACCGGGTCGAGGGACCGGTCTCCCTCGGGCCGCGAGCGCTTCTTCGGGATGAGCTTCCAGGCGAAGACCAGCGCGGCGACGCCCAGCGGGATGTTCATCCAGAACAGCAGGCGCCAGCCGTCCTGCTCGCCGCCGATCGCGATCAGGAGGCCGCCGAGGGTCGGGCCGAAGGCGGTCGACAGGCCGATGGTCGCGCCGAAGACCCCGAAGGCCCGGGCCCGCTCGGCGCCGGTGAACATCTGCTGCACCAGCCCGAGGACCTGGGGCATCTGGATGCCCGCGGCGACGCCCTGCAGGAAGCGCGCGACGACGAGCAGCTCGATCGACGGCGCGAGCGCGCAGAGCAGGCTCGTCACCGTGAACGCGGTCAGCCCGATGAGGAACAGCAGGCGGCGCGAGCGGATGTCGCCCAGCCGACCGGCCGGCACGAGCGCCAGTCCGAAGGCGAGCGCGTAGCCCGCGACGATCAGCTGCAGCTGGCTCGCGTCCGCTCCGAGCGAGCGCTCGATCGACGGCAGGCCGACGTTGACCTTCGAGAGGTCGAGGATCGTGATGGCCGCGACTCCGACGCTCACCGCGAAGGCGCGCCACCGCGTCTTCTCGTCGGCGGCGCTCAGGGCGGCGGGGGCGCTGTTCTCGGGGGAGGTCACGCGCCCCAGTCTCCCAAAGCACGGGGCGCGAAGAAGAGGCTTGCGCGGCACCCGTCGGACAGTGCCCGCCGGGGCCTACTCGCCGAGGCGGCGGCGGGTCGACATCGCACGGTCCGCCTCGCGGCGGTCCTGGCGCTCTCGGAGGACCTGGCGCTTGTCGTAGTCCTTCTTGCCCTTGGCCACGGCCAGCTCGACCTTGGCCTTGCCGTCGCTGAAGTACAGCGAGAGCGGGATCAGCGTGTACCCGCCCTCCTTCACCTTGTTGTGGATCTTGAGGATCTGCGCCTTGTGCAGCAGCAGCTTGCGCTTGCGGCGCGGCGGGTGGTTCGTCCAGGTGCCCTGGGCCCACTCGTTGATGTGGACGGCGTCGAGCCACGCCTCTCCCCCGTCGACGAACGCGTAGCCGTCGACCAGCGAGGCGCGGCCGGCCCGGAGGGACTTCACCTCGGTGCCGGTGAGCACGAGGCCCGCCTCGTAGGTGTCCTCGATGAGGTAGTCGTGGCGCGCCTTGCGGTTGGTCGCGACGACCTTCTGTCCCTGTTCTCTGGGCACGGCTGCTCCTCGGGTCGCGAGCGGATGAAGGGGGCGGGCATCGTCGGGGCGATGCACCGGTGGGCCGCCCCGAACGGGACAGCCCACCAGTATACGTCCGGTCCGGGATCAGACCCGCAGGTACCGCGCGATCGCGACGTTCGCCGAGACGGCGGCCAGGACGATGCCGACCACGATCAGGATCGGCACGACGATCAGAGCGTCGTCGAGTCCCACGAAGGAGGTCAGCGGGATCCGGTACGCCAGGAACCCCTGCACGAAGACCTGCACGATGGCGACCACCGCGACTCCCGCAAGGATCGAGCCGACCAGCGCGGCGAAGACCCCCTCGAGGATGAACGGGGTCTGGATGAACCGGTTCGAGGCCCCCACGAGCCGCATGATGCCCAGCTCCCGTCTCCGCGAGAACGCCGAGAGGCGGATCGTGGTGGCGATGAGCAGCACGGCCGCGACGAGCATCAGGACGGCGATGCCGATCGCTGTGTAGCTCGCCGCGTTGAGGATCGAGAAGATCTGGTCGAGGTACTGCCGCTGGTCGGTGACGCTCTCGACTCCCGAGACGCTCGACAGGCTCTCCACGATGACGTCCGACTGGGTCGGGTCCTTCAGATTGATCCAGAAGGTCTGGTTGAGCAGGTCGGGAGTGACGTACTCGGCGACCGGGTTGCCCGCGAACTGCTCCTGGAAGTTCGCGTAGGCCTGGTCGTGGTCCTCGAAGTAGGAGCGGTCGATGTACGGCGCGAGCGTGGCGCCCTCGAGCTGGCCCTGCACCGCGTCGATCTGCTCGGCGGTGGCGTCGGAGCCGCTGCAGTTCGAGCCGCCGGAGGTGGCGGTGCACATGTACACCGCGACCTGCGCCTTGTCGTACCAGAAGTTCTTCATCTGGCCGATCTGCATCTGGAGCAGGATCGCCGTGCCGACGAAGGTGAGGGAGATGAAGGTCACCAGGATCACCGAGACGACCATGGAGACGTTGCGCCGGAGGCCGCTGGCGACCTCCGACCAGATCAGTGCGAATCTCACTTGACGGGTCCTACGTTCTGCTGGTCGTCGCCGGTCTCGTCGCCCTCGCCCGCGTGGGCGCGGAGGCCGAGGCGCGCGGCGAGCGACTCCTCGGGCAGGGCGCCGGTGTCGGCGGGGAGGAAGATCGGACCGGTCTGGCTCTGCAGCTCGACGACGCGCGGGGCGGCGGCGGGCTCGGCGGCCGGCTCCGGCTCGCGCTCCGGCTCGACGGCGGCGGAGCGGCGGCCCTCGGGGACGCGGGGCTGGGCGGCGGTCTGCGAGAGGCGGGCCGGCTCGGGCGGCGGGGCCGGGGCCTCCTGGCGCAGGTCGATCTCGGGGACCTCGGCGGGCGCGAGCTCGCTGTCGATGATCGCCGGGGGCGCGGGCTGCTCGGCGACCGCGTGGTCGTCGGCCGCCACGACCACGACGCCGTCGTGGACAACGGTGATGCTCTCGGTCTGGCCGTAGCCGCCCTGGCTCTCGTCGCGGACGATGCTGCCTGCCGAGAGCTCGATGACGCGGCGCTTCATCTGGTCGACGATGCCGGCCTCGTGGGTCGCCATGATCACGGTCGTGCCGCCCGCGTTGATCCGCTCGAGCAGTGCCATGATTCCGGCGCTCGTGGTCGGGTCGAGGTTGCCCGTGGGCTCGTCGGCCAGCAGGACGGCCGGCTTGTTGACGACGGCACGGGCGATCGCCACGCGCTGCTGCTCGCCGCCGGAGAGCTCGTGGGGCAGGCGCGACGCCTTGCCCGCGAGGCCCACCATCTTGAGCGTGTCCGGGACGGCCTCCTGGATGTAGCCCTTCGACTTGCCGATCACCTGGAGGCTGAACGCGACGTTGTCGAAGACGGACTTGTTCGGCAGCAGCCGGAAGTCCTGGAACACCACGCCCATGTTGCGGCGGAAGTACGGGACCTTGCGGCTCGAGATCTTGCCGAGGTTCTGCCCGAGCACGTGGATCGACCCGGAGGAGGGGCGCTCCTCCTTGAGGATCAGGCGGAGGCAGCTCGACTTGCCGGAGCCGGAGGCGCCGACGAGGAAGACGAACTCGCCCCGGAGGATCTCGAGATCGATGGCGTTGAGGGCGGGTCTCGTGCCGCCCCGATACTGCTTGGAGACGTTGTCGAAGCGAATCATGTCGGTACGAGGGTAAGCGACGATCCCGAAGAGTCCGCCGAGGGGGCGCGCGGCGCGTCGGTGGGGACGCGCCCGAGCCGCGCTAGGAGGACTTCCGCCAGCGGATCCCGGCGGCGATGAAGCCGTCCAGATCGCCGTCGAACACGTGCGAGGGGTTGCCGACCTCGTGGTCGGTGCGCAGGTCCTTCACCATCTGGTACGGAGCGAGGACGTAGCTGCGCATCTGGTCGCCCCAGCTCGCGGTGATGGTGCCGGCGAGCTCCTTCTTGGTGGCCGCCTCCTGCTCCTTCTGCAGCAGCAGGAGCCGCGACTGGAGCACGCGCATCGCCGCGGCGCGGTTCTGGATCTGGCTCTTCTCGTTCTGCATCGACACGACGGTGCCGGTGGGCAGGTGGGTGAGGCGCACCGCGGAGTCGGTGGTGTTCACCGACTGGCCGCCGGGGCCGGAGGAGCGGAAGACGTCCACGCGGATGTCGTTGTCCGGGATCTCGATCGCCCCGGCCTCCTCCATCAGCGGGATGACCTCGACCGCGGCGAAGGAGGTCTGGCGCTTGCCCGCGGCGCCGAAGGGGCTCATCCGCACGAGGCGGTGGGTTCCGGCCTCGACCGAGAGCGTGCCGAAGGCGTAGGGGGCGTCGATCTGGAAGGTGGCCGACTTGATGCCCGCCTCCTCCGCGTAGCTGGCGTCCATGACGGTCGCCGCGTACTTGTGCTTCTCGGCCCAGCGGAGGTACATGCGCATGAGCATCTCGGCGAAGTCGGAGGCGTCGACGCCGCCCGCTCCCGCGCGGATGGTCACCACGGCGGGGCGGTCGTCGTACTCGCCGTCGAGCAGGGTCTGCACCTCGAGCTCGCCCATGACCTTCTGGAGGGAGGAGAGCTCGGCGATCGCCTCCTGCTCGGACTCGGCGTCCTCGGCCTCGTTCGCCATCTCGACGAGCACCTCGAGGTCGTCCAAGCGCCGGTCGATCGCGGTGATCCGCGCGAGCTCGGACTGGCGGTGGCTGAGGGCGCTGGTCACCTTCTGCGCGTTGGCCGTGTCGTCCCACAGGTCGGGGGCGCCGGCCTGCTCGCTGAGCTCGGCGATCTTCGAGCGGAGGCCGTCCACGTCGATGACGGCGCGGATGTCGGCGAAGGTGGAGCGGAGAGCAGTGATCTGCTCGGTGAAGTCGTTGTCCAGCATGGTGCGTCCAGACTACCGGGGGCCGGGGGCCGCCCTCCGGCCCGGGCGTACCCTGGGGACGGTGACCAGCACCGCTCCGCGCCCCTTCCCCGTCGGGCCGCTGCTGCTGTCGACCTTCCTCCCCACCCTCCTCTTCTCCATCGGCGAGGGGGCGATCATCCCCCTCCTGCCGGCCGCGGCCGGCGACCTCGGCGCGACGCTGGCCCTGGCGGGCCTCGTGGCCGGGATGATCATGATCGGCGAGCTGGCGGGCGACATCCCCAGCGGCTGGATCGTCTCGCGGATCGGCGAGCGCGGCGCGATGCTCGGAGCCTCGGCCGCGTCGATCCTGGGGCTCGTGGTGTGCCTGCTCTCGACGTCGTGGGTCGGGCTGACGATCGGCGTCTTCGTGATCGGCCTCGCGACCGCGGTCTTCGCGCTGGCGCGCCACGCGTTCATGACGTCGTTCGTCCCGATCACGCACCGCGCCCGCGCGCTCAGCGCCCTCGCCGGGGCGTTCCGCGCGGGCTGGCTGATCGGCCCGTTCCTGGCGGCCGGGGTGGTGCACCTCACCGGCTCCGTCGAGTCCGTCTTCTGGGTGCACATCGTCTGCTGCGTGGCGGCGGTCGTGGTTCTGCTGCTCGTGCCCGACCCCGCGACGGTGCTGCGGCGGGCGCAGGCCGCGGCCGACCGCGCCGCTCCGGAGGACGTGGTCGCCGCGGAGGCGTCGGCGACCGTCCCGGAGTCGCCGCAGTCGCTGCTCGGGACGCTGCGCGAGCACCGCGGGGTCCTCGCTCGGATGGGGACCGGCGCCGCCGTGATCGGGGCGCTGCGGGCGAGCCGGACGCTGATCCTCCCCCTCTGGGCTGTGAGCATCGGGCTCGCCGAGACCGACACCGCGATCATCATCGGCATCGCCGGCGCGCTCGACTTCGCCCTCTTCTACGCCGGCGGCCAGCTGATGGACCGCTTCGGCCGGGGCGCCACCGCGATCCCCTCGATGATCGGCCTCGGGCTCGGCCACCTCGCCCTCGCCGCCTCGGTGCTCGCCCTCGATCCGGTGCCCTGGTTCGTCGCCGTGGCCTGCGTGCTCGCGGCCGCGAACGGCATCGGCTCCGGGATCCTGATGACCATCGGCGCCGATCTCGCGCCCCCGGCCGATCCGGCCCCGTTCCTCGGCGCGTTCCGCTTCACCGGTGACGCGGGCAACGCCGCCGCCCCGATCGTCGTGTCGGCGCTCACCGCCCTCGTCTCCCTCCCCTTCGCCGCCGTCGTGATGGGGGTGCTCGGTCTGGGCGGAGCGGGGGCGCTCGCCCGCTGGATCCCGCGGTACCTCCCCCGGGCGGCCTCCCGCGGCTGAGGCGCGGAGCCCTCCTCCTACACTGGAGCCCGCACGCGGGAGTGGTGGAATGGCAGACACGCAGGATTTAGGTTCCTGTGCCGAGAGGCGTGAGGGTTCGAGTCCCTCCTTCCGCACGGGATCGGCCGGTACGCTGAGCGCGCTCGCGTGACCGCCGACCGGCCACCGGCCCCCGTCGACTGGAGATCCGTTGAACCACGCCGCCCTCGTCCCCTGGCTCGATCCGGAGACGATCCTGACCTCGTTCGGCCCCTGGGGCGTGCTCGTGGTCTGCCTCATCGTGTTCGCCGAGACCGGACTGCTGATCGGCTTCCTCTTCCCGGGCGACACGCTGCTGATCATCACGGGCCTGCTGGCGCACGAGAACGCGTCGAACGGCGGCCTCGGCGTCCCGATCTGGCTCATCTGCCTGGCCGTCGGGTTCTCGGCCTTCGTCGGCGGCGAGGTCGGCTACCTGATCGGGCACAAGGCCGGCCCGCGCATCTTCGAGCGCAAGGAGTCCGGCTTCTTCAGCATCGAGAACGTGAAGCGGACCAACGCGTTCTTCGAGCGCTTCGGCGGCCTCGCCGTGATCCTCGCGCGCTTCGTGCCGATCGTCCGCACCTTCGCGCCGATCGCGGCCGGCGTGGCTCACATGAACTACCGCAAGTACAGCCTCTACAACCTCATCGGCGCCCTGATCTGGGGCAGCGGGGTCACCCTGATCGGGTGGCTGCTCGCCTTCATCCCGCCGGTCGCCGACTTCGTCTCGCACTACATCGACGTGATCCTGATCGGCGCGGTCGTGCTCGCGCTGGTGCCGACGCTGTTCCACTTCTTCCAGCAGCAGCGCAAGGCGAAGCTCGCCGCCGACCCCGAGACCGACTCGACCGAGTCGGCCGCCTACGTGCTCGACGCCGACACCCTGGACGACAAGCACCCGAAGTCCTGACCTCCGCCTCCGCGAGACGCCACTCCGGCACACCGCACGCCGGCAGGCGTGCACCGGAGTGGCATCCCGCGGTGGGAACCCGCCGGCTCAGAGCCGGGCGGACAGGGCGGCGAGCTCGGCGCGCAGCGCGGTGAAGGCGCGGGCGCGGTGGCTCCGGGCGTTCTTCTGCTCAGGAGCGAGCTCGGCCGCCGTGAGCGCCCCGGCCTCGGGGACGAACACCGGGTCGTAGCCGTGGCCGTTCGCACCGCGCGGCGCCGTCGCGATCGCGCCGTCCCAGCGGCCCTCGACCACCGTCTCCTGCCCGCCGGGGAGCACGGAGTCCGGCACCACGAGGGCGATGGTGCAGCTGAAGTGCGCACCGCGGTGCTCCGCCTTCACGTCGTGCAGCTGCGCCAGGAGGAGCTCGAGGTTGGCCGTCGCGTCGTGCGCGCGTCCCGACCAGCGGGCCGAGAAGATGCCCGGCGCGCCGCCGAGGACGTCGACGCAGATCCCGGAGTCGTCCGCGAGCGCCACGAGGCCGGTGTGCGCCGCCGCCGCGCGCGCTTTGGTCAGCGCGTTCTCGGCGAAGCTCACGCCGTCCTCGACGGGCTCGGGTCCGTCGTAGGCGCGGACGCCGACTCCGGGGAGCGCGCCGGCCAGCATGGCGCGGAACTCCTCCACCTTGCCCGCGTTGTGCGTGGCGAGGACGAGGTCCAGGCTCACGCTCCGGGCTCCGCGGCGAGCGCTTCGGCCTGGATGCGGGCGAGGTCGGAGGCACCGGCGACCGCGAGGTCGAGCAGGGCGTCGAGCTCGCGGCGGTCGAACGGGGCCCCCTCGGCGGTGCCCTGCACCTCGACGAACAGGCCTCGTCCGGTGACGACGACGTTCATGTCGGTCTCGGCGCGCACGTCCTCGACGTAGGCCAGGTCGAGCATCGGCACGCCGTCGATGATGCCGACGGACACGGCCGAGAGGCTGTCGATCAGCGGCTGCGCCTTCTGCCCCACGTACTTCTTGCCGCGCGCCCACTCGATCGCGTCGGCCATCGCCACGTAGGCGCCGGTGATCGCCGCGGTGCGGGTGCCGCCGTCGGCCTGGAGGACGTCGCAGTCGATCACGAGGGTGTTCTCGCCGAGCGCCTTCGTGTCGACCACCGCGCGGAGGCTCCGGCCGATCAGCCGCGAGATCTCGTGCGTGCGCCCGCCGACCTTCCCCTTGACCGACTCGCGGTCCATGCGGGAGTTGGTGGAGCGGGGCAGCATCGCGTACTCGGCGGTGACCCAGCCCTTGCCCTTGCCCTGCAGCCAGCGCGGCACGCCGTTCGTGAAGGAGGCGGTGCAGAGCACCCTGGTGTTCCCGAACGAGACGAGCGCGGAGCCCTCCGCCTGGGTGCTCCAGCCGCGCTCGATCGTCACGGTGCGCAGCTCGTCGGGCGCCCGCCCGTCCTTGCGCGCGGCCTTCGATGCGGTGCTGTCGGTCACTCGGGTCTCCCTCGATCGTGCGGGAGCGCGGCCCGGTCGAGCTCGCGCAGGTTGATGGTGCCGGTCTCGACGAGGTCGACGCTCGAGACCTCCGGACCGAGGAAGCGGCGGGCGAGGCGGACGAAGTCGCTCGAGCCCGTCTCCTCCCACCGGTAGGTCGGAGGGGCGGCGGAGGTGCGCTGCAGGCCGTGCGCCACGAGGGTCCGGTAGACGTCGAGCGCGGTCTCCTCGGCGCTCGAGACGAGGCGGACGTCCGGCCCCATCACGTACGCGATGGCACCGCGCAGCAGCGGGTAGTGGGTGCAGCCGAGGACGAGCGTGTCGACCCCCGCGGCCTTGAGCGGCGCGAGGTACTCCTCCGCCACCGCGAGCAGCTCGTCGCTCCAGGTGACGCCCGCCTCGACGAACTCGACGAAGCGCGGGCAGGCGGCGGTGAACAGCTGCAGGTCCGGCGCGGCGACGAAGGCGTCGTCGTAGGCGCGGGAGCGGATCGTCCCGACCGTGCCGATCACCCCGACGCGGCGGTTGCGGGTGTCGCGGACAGCGCTGCGGACGGCGGGCTGGATGACCTCGATCACCGGGATGCCGCGGCCGAGCGTGTAGCGCTCGCGGGCGTCGCGCATCATCGCGGCCGAGGCGGTGTTGCAGGCGATGACGAGCAGCTTGGCGCCCTGGTCGACCAGGGTGTCGAGGGTGTCGAGGGCGTAGGCGCGGACGTCGGCGAGCGGCTTGGGGCCGTAGGGCGAGTGCGCGGTGTCGCCGAGGTAGACGATCGACTCGTTCTGCAGCTGATCGATCACGGAGCGGGCGACGGTGAGCCCGCCGACTCCGGAGTCGAAGATGCCCAGCGGTGCGTCCGTCACGGAGGAACAGCCTACCCGCGCCCTGCGGCCCGGTCCCGGCCGCACGCCGCTCCCGGGCCCGGCGGCGTGCGCAAGCCCCGGCACCCGCGCCTGGGCCGCGCGGCGGCGGCCGTGGAACACTGAGCGGATGGACTCCACGGCCTTCCTCACCGACCGGTACGAGCTCACGATGGTCGAGGGCGCCCTCGGCAGCGGCACCGCCGACCGCCGCTGCATGTTCGAGGTGTTCGCCCGGAGCCTCCCGCCCGGACGCCGCTACGGCGTGCTCGCGGGCACCGGCCGGCTCCTCGAGCTGATCTCGCGCTTCCGCTTCGGCGACGACGAGCTGTCCTGGCTCCGCGAGAACCGCGTCGTCGACTCCCGCACGCTGGACTGGCTCGCCGACTACCGCTTCCGGGGCGACGTCTGGGGCTACCGCGAGGGCGAGGTCTACCTCCCGGGCTCCCCCGTGCTCATCGTCGAGGCGCCCTTCGCCGACGGCGTGCTGCTGGAGACCCTGGTGCTCAGCGTCCTCAACCACGACAGCGCCGTGGCGAGCGCCGCCGCGCGGATGGTCTCGGCCGCCGACGGGCGACCGCTCGCCGAGATGGGCTCGCGCCGCGCCGGCGAGCGGTCCGCCGTCGCCGCGGCTCGCGCCGCCTACATCGCCGGATTCGGCGCCTCCTCGAACCTGGAGGCGGGCCGCAGCTTCGGCGTGCCCACGATGGGCACCTCCGCGCACTCCTTCACCCTCCTCCACGACTCGGAGGAGGAGGCGTTCCGCGCGCAGGTCGCCGCGCTCGGCCCCGGCACGACCCTCCTGGTGGACACCTACGACGTGACAGCCGCCGTCGACCTGGCGGTCCGCGTCGCCGGCACCGGCCTCGGCGCTGTGCGCATCGACTCCGGCGACCTCCCCCAGCAGGTGGCCGCCGTCCGGCAGCAGCTGGACGCGCTCGGCGCGACCGGCACGCGCATCACCGTCACCAACGACCTCGACGAGTACGGGATCGCCGCGCTCGCGGCCTCACCGGTCGACTCCTACGGCGTCGGCACCTCGGTGGCGACGGGCTCGGGCCACCCGACGGCGGGCATGGTCTACAAGCTGGTCGCGCACGAGGACGACGCGGGCGAGTGGGTCGCGGTGGCGAAGAAGTCGGTCTCGAAGGCGTCGATCGGCGGACGGAAGGCCGCCGGCCGTCTGCTCTCCGACGACGGGATCGCCGAGGCCGAGGTCGTGCACGTGGGCGCCGGCCCCGAGGGCGCCGTCGGCGAGGGCGAGCGGGCGCTGCTCGTCCCCCTGATCGAGGACGGGACGATCCGTCCCGAGCACCTCGGCATCGAGGGAGTGGCGGCCGCCCGCGCGCACCACGCGAACGCGGTCCTCGAGCTGCCGATCGACGCGCTCCGGCTCGGCCGCGGCGAGCCCGTCATCCCGACCCGCTACGAGTGAGCGGGGCGGGAGCTCACTTCATCTTCGCGTAGATCTCCTTGCAGGCCGGGCACACCGGGAACTTCTCCGGGTCGCGGCCAGGGAGCCACTTCTTGCCGCAGAGCGCGCGGACCGGCTTGCCGGTGATGGCGCTCTCGAGGATCTTGTCCTTCGGCACGTAGTGGGAGAAGCGCTCGTGGTCGCCCGGCTCGATGGACTCCTGGTTGAGGAGCTCCTCGAGCTCGCGGTCGAGCGTGGCGGTTCCTCCGCCTCCCTCGAGGGGGTCGGTGCTGCTGTTCTGGACGCGCGGAATCATGCCGACGATCCTACGCGCGGAGCCCGGGCCCGCGGCCGTGCGCTCCGGATCGGGCGGCGCTAGTAGCGGCTGGTGAACGCGACCAGCTCGGTCGCGCGGCGCTCGAACAGCCGGCCGCCGAGGAGCACGCCGAGGGCGAAGACGACCACGGCGCTGCCGAAGCCGACGAGCACGGCGTCGCCCGCCGCCTCCGGGTCGACGAACAGGGCCCGGACGCCGAGCACCACGGCCGGAGCCGAGAGGAGCAGCCCCAGGCCGAACGCCAGGGACTGCGGACCGGCGCCGCTGGCTCCGGGGGCCTGCGGCTGCGTGAACGCGCTGTCGCCCGGGCGCGGAGCCGGATAGGCGAGCCGTGCAGAGACGGCGCTGGCGACGCCGGCGGGGACGAGCAGGAGGCAGGTGTTCACCGCGAGCACGACGGGCAGCGCATCGGGGAGACCCGAGGTCGCGCTGCTGATCAGCGAGCCGAGCACGACGACCGGCACGCCGAGCAGGAGGGTCGGGAAGGCGCGGCCGAGCCGGTCCGACCATCCGCGGACGCCCGCGGCCACGTGGAGCCAGAACGCCGAGCCGTCGTAGGCGACGTCGTTGTGCAGGAACCAGCCGAGGAACAGCGCGATCAGCGGGACCGGGAGCAGCGAGAGCAGCGGGAAGGGGACGCCGACGACCGCGAGCAGCAGCAGGGCCGCGACCGGCAGCACCGGCACGGCGACGAGCGACGCCTGATAGCGCGGATCCCGGAGCCAGTAGGTGATGCTGCGCGCCGCGATCGCGCCGGTCCGGGTCGAGCCGAGGACGTCGAACCAGCCCAGCCGGAGGCCGCGCGGCGGCCGGTGCGTGCGCTCGGGGCGCTCCGTCAGCAGGCGGACGACGAGCCACCAGAGCGCGCCCGCCGCGACGAGCGTCGCCAGTGCCAGCAGGAGCGGGCCGAGCGCGTCGCCGGTCCGGGCGGCCGGGGCGATCATCCACGCCGCGCCGAACGGAGTGGCCCCCATCGCCGCGCCCCAGCGCTCGAGCACCGGGGTGTCCCCCGTGTCGACCAGCGCGGCGGCGCCGAGGGCTGCGGGACCGCCCAGCATCAGCACCAGGCCGAGGACGGCCAGCAGCTCGCGGGCGGTCCGGGAGGGGACGAGGGCGGAGGAGGCGGCGAGGCCGATCCGCGCGAACAGCGAGGCCGTCGCCACCGCGAGGAGCGGGCCGACCACGGCGAAGGCGCCTGCGCCCGGGACGAGCGGCGCGCTCGCGAGCCCGACCACCAGCAGGGCGAGCGTGGGGACCGAGACGAGGCCGGCCAGGGCGAGCGCCCCGGCGAGGCGGAGCGGCGGAAGGCCGAAGAGGCGGAACGCGCGCGGATCCATCGGGTCGAGCGGGCCGAGCAGGAAGGGCAGCACCAGGAAGCCGACGGAGACGAGGCCACCGGCGGTCACGAGAGCGCCCGCCGCCGCGTCCGAGGAGCGCAGAGCGCCGATCGCCGCGATCAGCAGGGCCGTCACCGCGACGACCACGAGCACGCCCAGGACCGCGCCGGCCGAGCGCGCGGGCCCGGAGCGGAACGCGCCCAGGAGGACGTCGATCCTCAGCCGGAGAAGTCGTGCAGCCACTGCAGCCCCTCGGCGATCTGCTTGCCGCCCGCGAGCTCGAGGAAGCGCTCCTCCAGCGTCGCGGTGCCGGCGACCTCCGCGACCGTCCCGGAGGCGAGCACGCGCCCGCCGACGATCACGGCCACGTCGTCGCAGACGCGCTCGATGAAGTCGAGCCCGTGGCTGGAGAGGACGACGGTGCCGCCGCCCTCGACGAAGCGGCGCAGCACGGTGATCACGGCGGCCGACGAGACCGGGTCCACCGACTCGAACGGCTCGTCGAGGACCAGCACGCGCGGGGCGTGGATCATCGCCGCCGCGAGGGCGACCTTCTTCGCCATCCCCGCGGAGTAGTCCGAGATCAGGCGCTCCAGCGCGTCGGAGAGGCCGAGCGCCTCGGCCAGCTCGACCGTGCGCTGCTTCGCCGTGGCGAGGTCGATGCCGCGCAGCGCGGCGGAGTAGGCGAGGAACTGGGCGCCGGTGAGCCGGTCGAACAGCCGGAGGCGGTCGGGCAGGACCCCGATCAGCGGCTTCGCGGCCGACGGGTCCTTCCAGACGTCGACGCCGTGCACGAGGACGCGGCCGGTGTCGGGTCGCAGGAGGCCCGTCATCATCGAGAGCGTGGTGGTCTTGCCCGCGCCGTTCGGGCCGATGATCCCGTAGAAGGTCCCCGCGCGGACGGCCAGGTCGATGCGGTCGACCGCCACCGTCCTCCCGAAGGTCCGGGTCAGCTGGTGCAGCTCGAAGACGACGGGCGAGGCGCCGTCCGGATCCGCGGCACCCTCAGCGGGCTCGGCGTTCGTCACGGACGTCATCCGGCTACGGTACCAACTCGCCCGCAGGCCCCCGGCGCCCGCGCCGACACCCGGCGACACGGCGAGAGGTCAACCACCCTGGCCCCGGGGGGCGTGAACTGTACACTAGGTCTCTACCCGAGGAGTCGATCAGATCGAGACGCAGCGGTTAATTCGAGGAGAACACACGATGATGCACACAGGTTCGACGAGCAGCAGCCCCGCCACCGTCGTCATCCTCGCCGCAGGGATGGGCAGCCGGCTCGGCCGCTCCCTCCCCAAGCCGCTCACGCCGCTCAGCGACGGGCGCACGATCATGCAGCAGCAGTTCGACAACATCCACCACGCCTTCGGCACGAAGGTCCCGGTGAGCATCGTCGTCGGCTACAAGCTCGAGCACATCATCGAGGCCTTCCCCTCGGCGACGTTCGTCTACAACGAGCAGTACGACCAGACCAACACCTCCAAGAGCCTCCTCCGCGCGCTGCAGGCGAGCGGGCAGGGCGGCGTGCTCTGGATGAACGGCGACGTCGTCTTCGACCCGCGCATCCTCGACCGGGCGGCCGCGCTGATCGCGAAGGACGTCTCCTTCGTCACCGTCAACACCTCGAAGGTGTCGGACGAGGAGGTCAAGTACACGACGAGCGCCGAGGGCTTCATCCAGGAGCTCTCCAAGACGGTGCGCGGCGGCCTCGGCGAGGCGGTCGGGATCAACTACGTGTCCGCCTCCGACAAGGCCGCGCTGGTGCGCCAGCTCGCCCGGGTCGACGCCCAGGACTACTTCGAGCGTGGCATAGAGTTGGCGATCGAGCAGGACCGCCTGCTCGTCGAGCCGATGGACATCTCCGACCTCTACGCCGTCGAGGTGGACTTCGCCGAGGACCTCGAGCGCGCGAACCTCTTCGTCTGACGCTCCCGGCTCCTCCCCCGGCTCGGGCGGAGCCGACGGGAGGAGTCGCGCAGTGAGCACGGCCGACACCCTCGCGACCGAGACGGCCCTGCGCCACCGGCGCTCCCGGGCCTGGCGCTACCGCCACTCCCTCTGGCTGCTCACCAGGCGCGACCTCACCGTCCGGTACGCCACGAGCGCGCTCGGCTACGTCTGGTCGGTTCTCGACCCGCTCGTGATGTCGGGCATCTACTTCTTCGTCTTCACCGTCGTCTTCCAGCGGACCGTCGGCGAGGACCCGTACATCGTCTTCCTGCTCGCAGGCCTGCTGCCGTGGATGTGGTTCAACCAGGCGACCTCCGACGCGACCCGCGCGTTCCTCCGCGAGGCGAAGCTGGTGCGGTCGACGTCGATCCCGCGGACCATC
This sequence comes from Rathayibacter sp. AY1F8, assembly GCF_002932165.1. NCBI lineage: Bacteria > Bacillati > Actinomycetota > Actinomycetes > Micrococcales > Microbacteriaceae > Rathayibacter > Rathayibacter sp. AY1F8. Next base: position 62,339 of record NZ_PSVB01000004.1, on the reverse strand, counting down.
TGGGTCGGGCGGATCGTGCTCTCGAAGGGCATCGAGTTCGTGGCGAGCCTGCCGGTGCTGGTGCTCTTCGCCGTGATCGCCGGCGCGCACCTGACCTGGGCGGCGCTGCTGTTCCCCGTGGCGATCCTGCTGCAGGCGGTGCTCACGCTCGGCGTGGGTCTGCTGGTGGCCCCCCTCGTGGTGTTCTTCCGCGATCTGGAGCGGGCCGTGAAGCTCGTCCTCCGGTTCCTCTTCTACGCGTCGCCGATCATCTACTCCACGGCCAACCTGCCGGAGCAGATCCGGCCGCTCGCGGCGCTCAACCCGCTCAGCGGGATCTTCGCCCTCTACCGCTCCGCGTTCTTCGAGAGCGAGCTCGACGTCCCGCTCATCCTCGCCTCCGCGGGCATCTCGGTGCTCGTGCTGGCGCTGGGCCTCGTCGTCTTCCGCCGCTCCGAGCGCGCGGTGCTGAAGGAGCTGTGATGGCCGACGCCCCGGTGGTCATCGAGTGCCGCGGCCTCGGGATCCGCTTCCGCCGCAACCGGCGGGGCCGCCGCTCCTTCAAGGACCTCTTCGCCGGCCGCTCCCGCCGCTCGCGGCCCGGCGAGTTCTGGGCGCTGCGCGGGCTCGACGTGCAGGTGCGGGCGGGCGAGGCCATCGGTGTCGTCGGCCGGAACGGTCAGGGCAAGTCGACGCTGCTCAAGCTCGTCGCCGGCGTCGTGCTGCCGGACGAGGGTGCGGTGGAGGTGCGCGGGGGCGTCGCTCCGCTCATCGAGATCACCGGCGGCTTCGTGGCCGACCTGAGCGTCCGCGAGAACGTCTACCTGACCGCGGGTCTCCACGGGATGTCCAAGCGCGAGGTCGACGCGCGCTTCGACTCGATCATCGAGTTCGCCGAGATCGGCGACTTCCTCGACACCCCCTACAAGCACCTCTCGAGCGGGATGAAGGTGCGCATCGCCTTCTCCGTCGTGTCGCGGCTCGAGGAGCCGATCATCCTGGTGGACGAGGTGCTCGCGGTCGGCGACAGGGCGTTCCGCGAGAAGTGCTACGCGCGGATCGAGGAGCTGCTCGCCTCCGGCCGCACCCTCTTCTTCGTCTCGCACAACGAGCGCGACCTCCGCCGCTTCTGCACGCGCGGCCTCTACCTGGACAAGGGCCGCCTGGTGCTGGACGCGCCGATCGAGGAGGTGCTCGCGCGTTACGCTGAGGACTACGCGCCGACACCGCGGAGCAGCACGGCGCCGGCCGAGGGCCCGCCCGTCCAGGGCACCGTCTCCGACGACTGACCCCTCCCGCACGCGGCGCCCGAGGACGCAGGAGTGCACGACATGGCCCAGAAGGACCGCAAGCGCGAGCGCGCCGTGGAGAGGGCCGGCGAGGTGGAGCAGGCCGACGGCTCCGAGAACGCGCAGCTGGCGAAGCTGCTCGACCGGCTCCTCGCGGTGCAGCGCCCGGCCGTGCTGGCGAACATCCGCCTGCTGCGGCGCCGGCGTCCCGGGGCGACTCCGGAGCAGATCATCACGTCGCTCGAGCGGCAGTACCTCTCGAGCGTGGCCGCGGGAGGCGCGGCGATCGGGGCGACCGCCGTCGTCCCCGGCATCGGCACGGCCGCCTCGGTGGCCCTCTCCGGCGCGGGAGCGGCGGGGTTCCTGGAGGCGAGCGCGCTCTTCGCGCAGTCGGTGACGGAGGTGCACGGGATCCCGCTCGAGGACCCGGACCGCGCGCGGGTACTCGTGCTCACGCTGATGATGGGCTCCTCCGGCAGCGAGATGGTGCGCCAGGTGGCCGGGCAGGCCGTCGGCGGGGGCAGCGGCCTCAACCAGTACTGGGGCTCGGTGGTCACGAAGGGCCTGCCGTCCTTCCTCGTGGGCGAGCTGGCGGACCGCGCGAAGAAGTCCTTCGCCAAGCACTTCCTCGCCCAGCAGGGCGCGGGCCTGGTCGGCCGGGCGATGCCGTTCGGGATCGGAGCGGCACTGGGCGGCGTCGGCAACGCGATGCTCGGCCGCAAGGTGATCCACAGCGCGCGCGATGCGTTCGGGCCGGCACCGCAGGCGTTCGGCAACACCCTCGTGCTCGAGCCGACCCGCGCCGAGCGGAAGGCGCTGGCCGCCGCGCCGGCCGAGCCGCTGGCGCTGTTCGTCCGCGACTACGGCGGAACGGGCGAGCGGACGGCGCTCCTCCTCCACGGCCTCGGCTCCGACTCCCGGATCTGGTACGCCCTGGTCCCGACGCTGCACGAGCACGGCTACCGCGTGGTGGCCCCCGATCTCGCCGGTCACGGCGGCTCGCCGGCATCGCCCGTGTACTCGCCGGAGCGCTGGGCGTCGGACGTCCGCGCCTCGGTGCTGCAGACCCCCGACCTCGTCATCGGCCACGGCCTCGGCGCCGTCGTCGCCGCCCGGCTCGCCCCCGAGTACGGCGCCGACCGGCTCGTCCTGCTCGACCCCGCGTTCTCGGACGCCCGGGGACTGACGAGCGCGCTCCACCGCGGCGGCTCGGTCGCGCACGTCGAGAAGGGCGACGCCGACTCCCTCCGCCACCGCCACCCGATCTGGACGGACGAGCAGATCGAGCTCGACGTGTCGGCCCACGCGCTCTGGGAGCAGGACTCCGCCGTCGGGCTGACGGCACGGGGTGCGGCCGAGGCCCCCGAGACGTTCCCCGTGGCGACGCTCGCCGTGATGCCGGAGGACCCGCTGGGCCACGGCTCGCTGGGCGGCGTCCTCGCCGGCCGCGGCGTCGAGGTGCGGACCGTGCCGGGGGGCGGGGCCTCGATCCTCCGCGAGGACCGCGCGGCGCTGATCGCGACGCTGGAGGACCGGCTCTAGCTCAGGATCTGCTCCAGCCCAGGGCCTGCTCCGCGCGCGGTGGTCCGGAGCCGTCGGAGGCGTTCGGTCAGCGTTCCCGAGGCCGGTGCCCGGGCCCGACGAGCGGCATCCCGAGCACGGTGCGGACGAGTCCGCCGCCGTCGCGGTCCTCGGCGATCACGCGGAGGCCGGTCTTCTCGGCGACGCGCCTCGAGGCGGCGTTGTCCGGGTGCACGAGCGCCACGAGTCGTCCCGCGAGGCGGTGGGCGATCGCGAGGTCGCGGCAGGCCGCAGCCGCCTCGGTGGCGTAGCCGCGGCCGTGCAGACCGGCCCGCACGTGGTAGCCGACCTCGAGCTCGATCCCGCCGTCGACGCGCTGCCAGGTCAACCCGCCGTCGCCGACGAACTCGCCGTCGAGGGTCTCGACGATCCACAGCCCGAAGCCGTGCTCGCGGTAGTTGCGCCGGTTCCACTCGATCCAGGCGGCTGCCTGCTCGCGGTCCTTCGGCGCGGGGTAGTACCGCATCACGACCGGGTCGCCGAGCAGGTCCGCCATGTCGGGGAGGTCCTCGGCGGTCATCTCGCGGAAGCGCAGCCGGGCGGTGGCGGCGGGGATCATCGGGTGGGGCTGCTCGGCCTGCGACTGCGGAGACGGCGACCGGGACCGTCGTCGAGCGCTCGATCCATCCGGCCGCCGCCCCCGGCCCTACTTCTCCGCCTTGGCGGCGGCCTTCGCAGCCTGCTTGGTGGCGCGGACCTTCGTCAGCGACTCCGGAGAGACGATGTCGGCGACCGAGCGGAAGGCGCCCTCCTCTCCGTAGGCGCCCGCGGCCGAGCGCCAGCCCTCCCCCGAGAATCCGCGCTGCTTGCCGAGCAGGGCGAGGAAGATCCGCGCCTTCTGCTCGCCGAAGCCGGGCAGCGCCTTCAGACGCGCGAGGACCGTGCGGCCGTCGGGCTCGTCGCGCGTCCAGACCGCCGCGGCGTCGCCGTCCCAGTCGTCGACCAGAGCGCGGCAGAGGACCTGCACGCGCCCCGCCATGCTCGCCGGGTAGCGGTGGATCGCGGGCGGAGTCCGGCAGAGCTCCGAGAACGCGTCCTCGTCGAAGCCCGCGATCGACGCGGCGTCGAAGGAGGCGCCCTCCGCCTCGAGGCGCTCCTCGATCTTGCGGGGCCCGGAGAAGGCCGTCTCCATCGCGACCTGCTGGTCGAGGAGCATCCCGATCAGCAGGGCCAGCGGGTCGCGGCTGAGCAGCGCGTCGGCGTCGGGATCGTCGGTGATGTGCAGGGCGGAGTCGCGGGTCATCCTCCAGGGATACCACGGACGGCCCCGGCGGCGAGCGCGCGGACGGTCCGGTCGACGAGGTCCAGCGCCGCAGCGAGCTCGAGGTCGCCGACATGGCCGTAGCCGAGGACCAGCGCCTCGGTCGCAGCCCGTCCCGACAGGGCGTACTCGTGCAGAGTGGCGACGAGCAGTCCCTCCCGGAGCAGCGCGGCCGCGACGGCGTGCGCGTCCAGAGGCGCGGGCAGGGAGAGGACGACGTGCAGACCCCCGTCGAGTCCGCTCGCGCGCCCCCACGGCACCGACTCCCCGAAGGCGTGGACCAGCTCACGGCGGTGGGCGTAGCGCCGTCTCGAGCGCGTGAGATGCCTCCGGAACGCCCCGCTCGCCATGAACTGCGCGAGCGCCGCCTGCGTCGGACCCGAGGCGGAGGCGTCCTTCTCGTCGTCGAGGCCGGCCAGCGCCCCGCGGAGCCAGGACGCCCGCGGAACGGCCAGGTAGGCGATGCGGAGCCACGGCGAGACGGTCTTCGAGAACGACCCGACATGGGCGACTCCGCCGCCGGAGTCGAGCGAGGCGAGCGCGGGCAGCGGGGCGCCGACGTAGCGGAACTCGCTGTCGTAGTCGTCCTCCACCACGAGCAGGGGGCCGGCCGACGCGCGGCGCACCAGCTCCAGGCGCTCGGCGAGGGCGAGCCTGCCTCCGGTCGGGTACTGGTGCGACGGAGTCACGACGACCACGTCCGCGCCGGAGCTCGCGAGAGCGTCGAGGTCGATGCCGTCGCCGCGCACCGGGACGCCGACGACCTCGTGCCCGTCGGCGCGCAGGCGGCGCCGGACGGCCGGGTAGCCGGGGTCCTCGACGGCGACGCGCACCTCGCGTCCGAGCGAGGCCGAGGCGGCGCGGGCCAGGAGCGCGACGGCGCCCGCGGTGCCGCTGGTCACCACCACGTCCGACGCCTGCACGTCGACGCCGCGGGACCGGCGCAGCTGCTCGGCGATCTGCTCCCGCAGGGCCGGGTCCCCGGAACCCCGAGGAGGCGCCGAGGGCGGCGAGGCGAGCGCCAGGCGCCAGGCGGCCCGCCACTCCGGGGTGTCGAGGGCGCGGGTGTCCGGCCGGCCCGGCCTCAGGTCCGCCGCGGCGGGCGGGACGACGGTCTCCCGGGACTCCGGCCGCGGCTCCTGCGGCGCCGTCGCCAGCAGTCCGTCGGAGGCGACCGTCACCGCTGCGCGCGGGTGGGCGACGAGGTAGCCCTCCCCCACCAGCTGATCCACCGCGGCGACGACGGAGCCCCGCGAGACGCCGAGCCGCTCGGCGAGCACGCGGCTCGACGGGATCGGATCGCCCGCCCGGTAGCGCCCGTCCAGCACCGCCTGGCGCAGCGCCTCGGCGAGCCCGGCGCGGACCGAGCCGCGCGGCGACGGCCCGAGGAGGAGCGGGATCTCCAGATCGCCCGACGCCATCGACCGCTCCGCTCTGGACCACTCCGATCGCGGCCCAGTGGCATCCTGGCAGATCCAGTCGGCGCGGGACGATTCCGACATGGACAGCCTCCCCGTCACCGACCGCACCCGCGTCTCCCGTCTCCGCGACCGCCAGCGCACCGATCCCGCCGAGCTGCACGCCCTGCTCGACGAGGCGCTCGTCGCCCACGTCGCCGTCGTGCGGGACGGCGCCGCGATCGTGCTGCCGATCCTCTTCGCCCGCGACGGCGACTCCCTCCTGCTTCACGGGTCGAGCGGCGGAGGACTGCTGCGGGAGGCGGCGCGGCACTCGCTCCTCACCGCCTCGGTCACGCTGGTCGACGGACTGGTCGTCGCCCGCTCCACCTTCGACAGCTCGATGAACTACCGCTCGGCGATGGTGATCGGCCGGGCCGAGGCGCTGGAGGGCGAGGAGAAGGCGCGGGCCCTCGATCTGCTGGTGGCACGCCTCCTCCCGGGGCGCGACGAGGAGGTGCGAGCGAGCTCCGCCCGCGAGATCGCGGCGACGCTGGTGCTGCGCCTCCCCCTGGCCGAGGCGAGCCTGAAGGTGCGCGCGTACGGAGCCGGCGACGAGCCGGAGGCCGGGGTCTGGGCGGGCGTCGTGCCGCTGGTCACCCGCACGCTCGCGCCGGTGCCGGCGGAGGAGGGCGTCGCGGTCCCGGAGTCGGTCCGCCGCTTCAGCGCTGCGGTCGACGGCGCGGTGCCGCCCTGGCGCTGAGCGGACCGGCCGTCGCGGTGCGGTCCGCTACTTGGCGTCCTGACGGGGGAAGACGACCTTCTGCACGACGATGATCACCGAGGCCGCGACCGGGATCGCGACCAGGGCGCCGAGCACGCCCGCGATGGTGCCGCCCGCCACCGCCGCGATCACGACGACCGCACCGGGGACGGAGACGGCCTTGTTCATGATGCGGGGGCTGAGGAGGTACGCCTCGACCTGCATGTAGACGAGGTAGTAGATCGCGGCGACCAGCGCGGTCAGCGGCGAGGCCAGGAGGCAGGCGAGCGAGATGATCACGGCGCCCGAGAGCGTGCCGACCAGCGGGATCAGGGAGCCGAGGAACGCGACGCAGGCCAGCAGCGCCGGCACCGGGGCGCCGATCGAGAGCAGCAGGATGAACGTGAGCACGCCGTTCACGCCGGCGAGCGAGACCTGGCCGACCACGTAGCGGCCCACGGCGCCGGTGATCTCGTCGCCGACCTCGTGCGCCTTCGCGCGGTGCGAGGCGGGGGCGAAGCGGTAGGCGACGGCCTTCATCGAGCGCAGCGACGCGAGGAAGTACAGCGTCAGGATCAGCACGATGACGGCGCCGGTCACGCCGCTGGCGATGCCGGTCCCGACCGCGATCAGTCCGCCGCCGAGCGAGAGCAGGTTGTTGGGGTTGCCGATGAAGCTCTGGACGCTCTCGATCAGCTCGTCGATGTCGATCACGCCGCGCAGCTGCTGCTCGAGGTCGAGCACCCACTGCTGCGAGGCGATGTCGGTGACGATCTGCGGGGCGCTCGTGACGAACATCGTCAGCTGCTCGACCAGGATCGGGATGATGTAGACCAGCAGGCCGGCGAAGATCAGCACCACCGCGGCGAAGACCGCTGTGATCGCGAGCGGCCTCGGCAGGCGCTTGCTCTCGAGCCAGGAGACCAGCGGATCGAGGCCGAGCGCGAAGAACAGCGCCACGAAGATGTAGGTCAGCACCGTGCCCAGCTGCACGACGAGGCCGCCCAGGACGAGCGCCACCAGCACGCCGAGCGCGCCGAACAGGCCGATGCGGAAGGAGCGGATCGTGAAGACCGGCTTCTCCGGGTCGGCGGAGACCACGATGTCCGGCTCGACCGCGGGCTGGGCGGGTGCCGACCAGCGCCGGCGGGAGCGGGCGAAGGCGCGCGGGGTCATCATGGGACGAGCGTAGCGGGGCGCCGGGAGGCCGCCCGGCGACCGGCCCACCCTTGACGCGGCCGTTCGAGCGGTGCTCCCGCCCGCTCAGCCCTCCGGATCGTGGTCGTCGACCGCGCCGTCGCCCCGGTGCAGAGCGGCGTGCCGCTCCCACTCGGTGAGCAGGTGCTCGATCGCCTCGTGGAAGCGCCGCGTGGCCGCTCCGGGCGACGTGTCGCCGAAGTAGCGGTGCACCCAGCGCTCCAGCCGCTCGACCGACTCCGGATCGTGCTCGGCGCTGTCGATCCGCGCGATGATCGCGGAGGCGTCCTCGGCGTGCAGCCACTCCGCGTCGCCGAGGTAGCCGCTCTCGTCGACCTCGGCCTCGGCGCTGACGGGCCGGGTGACCAGCAGCGGGCGCCCCGTGGCCAGCCGGTCGTAGACCATCGCCGACACGTCGAGGATCGCGAGGTCGGCGGCGGCGAGCTGCCAGCCGAGCTCGGCACCGGTGTCGTGCACGTGACCGGCGCGCGGATCGGCCGCGTTGGCGGCGGCGATCATCGCGACGATCGCCCGGTCGGCCGCGGCGTAGTCGGAGTCGACCGCGCCGCTGCGGGGATGCGGGCGGTAGACGAGCCGGAACCGCGGGTCGGCCAGGAGCCCGCGCACGAGGGCCGTGCCGTGGCTCCGGATCGAGCCGTAGCCCGCGGCGGGGCGGTCGCCCTCCCAGGTCGGCGCGTAGAGCACCACGCGGCGCTCGTCGGGCGTGAACGGCACGGCGCCGGCGAAGTGGTCCGCCTGAGGACGGCCGATGGCGAGGGCGCGCCTGTCGAAGTCGTAGTCCCAGAGCACGCGGCGCAGCCGGGCCAGGGCGGCGTCCCCGGCGATCATGCTGTAGTCGTACGCCTTGAACTGGTTCGTCGTCATGTACATCTTGTCGCTCTCGCCGTGGTTGACGAAGACGTGCCAGCGGCGCCCGTAGCGCATCATCTGGAAGTTGCGGGCGTTCTGGTTGACGTAGAGCACGATCCGCAGCGGCTGGCTCGCGATGGTGCTCTCGAGGTCGGCGACGGAGCGGACGTAGGCGACGGGGACCGGGCTCTCGCGCAGCAGCACCTCCGCGGCGCCGGCGTTGCGGCTGAGCAGCACGACCGGGTGCGTCTCCGCCAGCTCGGCCAGCGGCCGGTACCACTGCCGCAGCTGGTACAGGTTGATGTCGCCGTCGGCGAAGTAGACGCCGATCTCGAACCGGCCCTCGGGCAGCGGCCCGCGCTCCGCGAGCAGCCGGGTCACCGCGTGGCGGGCCCGCCGGGCCGCGAGCAGCTCGCCGCCCACCTTGCGCGCGAGTCGCGCGTCGGTGCGGAGGCGGGCGAGCAGGGCACGGGGAGCGGGAGTCATCCGCCCCAGGGTACCGGCGACGGCCCCCGCGCCGGGGGCGTCGCGCGGGCCGATCAGGCCGGGGTCACCCTCAGCCAGACGAACTGCAGCGGAGCGAGACGGAAGCCCTCGCGCAGGTCGACCGCGATCTCGGTGACCAGGTCGACCGCCTCCGCGGCGAACCCGCCGAACCGCTCGGCCGCGACCTCCTGGACCTCGTCCGACACGTTCGCGAGCACGAGCACCGACTCCCCGTCGCCGGGGCGCTGGTAGCCGAGCACGTGGTCGTTGACCGGGTCGAAGACGCTCAGCTCGGTGCCCGCGAACATCGGCACGGCCTTGCGCACGGCGATGAGGTGCAGCAGCCCGCCGAAGACCTCGCTCGCGGCCGTCCCCGGGACCTCGCGCTCGTCGTAGCGCTCCGCGGGGCGGCGCGGCCGGTTCACCCAGCGCGAGTCGCCGGCCGTCGTCGGGTCGTCGAGGTAGCCGTGGTCGTTGAGCTGGCCGACCTCGTCGCCGAGGTAGAGCAGCGGCAGCCCGCCGGTGCTCAGGGCGATCGAGTGCGCGAGCAGCACGCGGTCGATCCCGTAGGCGTCGCCCGCCTCCACTCCGGCGAGGGACGCGGTGGTGCCCGAGACGCGGCGGTCGCCGGTGCGCGGATTCTCCTGGAACGGCACTCCGCGGGCGAACGTGCCGTCGAACCGGTCCGTGTAGAAGTCGTTGAGGAACCGGCGGTGGCCGGCCGCGTCGATCCCGAGCTCGGCGGCGTCCTCGTCGGCGAAGGTCCAGCCGATGTCGTCGTGCCCGCGCACGTAGTTGACCCAGGCCGTGCCCTCGGGGAGGGCGTGCCGGCGCTCGAGGGCCTGCGAGAGGAGACGGACGTCGCGGGTGGCGAGCGCCTCCCAGGTGAGCGCCATCTGCAGCGGGTTGTACGAGAGCTGGCACTCCTCGACGTCGATGTACTCGATCACCTCGTCGGGGTGCACGATCGCCTCGGACTTGAACAGCAGCGCCGGAGCGGCCAGGCGGCAGACCTCGTTGAACGCGCGCAGCAGCAGGTGCGCCTGCGGCTGCGACTCGCAGGTGGTGCCGAGCTCCTTCCAGATGAACGCGACCGCGTCCATCCTCAGGGCGTCGACGCCCTGATTGGCGAGGAAGAGCATCTCTCCCGCCATCGCCCGGAACACCTCGGGGTTGGAGTAGTTGAGGTCCCACTGGTAGCGGTGGAACGTGGCCCAGACCCAGCGCCCGTCCTCCAGCTGCACGAAGGAGCCGGGATGGTCGTCCGGGAAGATCTCGCGGGTCGTGCGCTCGAAGGCGTCGGGCTGCTCCCGGTCCGGGTAGATCCAGTAGTAGTCCTCGAAGCGCTGCTCGCCGGCGAGCGCGCGCTGCGCCCACTCGTGCTCGTTCGAGGTGTGGTTGAAGACGAAGTCGACCACGAGTGCGATGCCCTGCTCACGCAGCTCGGAGGCCAGCCCGCGGAGCTGCTCCATGTCGCCGAGGCCCGGTCGCACGCGCCGGTAGCTCGAGACCGCGTAGCCCCCGTCCGACTCGCCCTCGGGCGCATCGAAGAGCGGCATCAGGTGCAGGTAGTTCAGGCCGATCTCGCGGAAGTACGGGATCTCGGCGCGCAGCCCCTCGAGGTCGCCCGCGTAGCGGTCGACGTAGCAGACCCCGCCCAGAGCCTTGTTCGAGAGGAACCAGGTCGGGTGCTGCTCGCGGGCGCGGTCGAGCGCGCGGAGCTCCTCGGGCCGCTCCTCCCAGGAGGCGGCGGCGAGCTCGACGATCGCGACGAGCTGGTCCTCGAGGTCGTCGCGGCCGGCGTACACCGTGGCGAGCAGATCGACCAGGCGCGGGAGGTGCTCGTCGAGGCGGCCGGAGAACTCGTCGTCGACGGCGCCGAGGCGCTCGCGGACCGTCGTGAGGAGGTCCGGTCCGGCAGGGGTCGCCTCCGCCTCGGCGCGCTCGGGCGGGGAGAGCTGGGTCGAATCGAACACCGTCGTCCTTTCGGGGGCCCCGGCGGGGGCGGATTCCCCGATGCTAGACGATCGGCGGACGCCCGGCGAACGCCATCCGGAGCACCGTGCGGGCCGAGAGGACGCGCCGGCCGCCCGGATCCGAGCGCCATCCCTCCCGCCAGCCGGCGAACCAGGCGCGCAGGGCGGCCGGGTCGCGACGCCAGCGGAGGCACTGGATCGCGGTCCAGGACCCCACGTAGACGAGCGCCAGAGGTGCGGCGAGGTTGCGGCGGGCGAGCCAGACGCGGTTGCGCGCGTTCAGCCGGTAGTAGTCGGCGTGCCGGGTCGGCTGGATGACCGGGTGCTGGGCGACGAGCTCTCCCGCGTACCAGGCGGAGCGACCCGTGTCCCAGACCCGCCAGGCCAGCTCGATGCCCTCGTGGGCGTAGAAGAACGGACCCGCCCAGCCGCCCGTCCGGACGAACACGTCGCGCCGCAGCACGACCGCTCCCTCCCAGACCGAGAAGACGGGGCCGGAGCGGCGGGGGTCGCCCTTGAGGATCCGCGGGATCCAGCGCCGCGGGCTCGGCGTGCCGTCCGTGCTGTCGACGCGGGGCTGCACCAGGCCGATGCGGCGGTTCGAGGCGAGCAGCGCGACCGCGTCGACGAGGAAGCGGGGGGACGGGATCCGGGCGTCGTCGTCGAGGAAGAAGAGGTACTCCCCCGCGACGGCGTCGACTCCGGCGTTCCGGCCCGCCGGGATGCCGAGGTTCTCGGGCAGCGCCAGGGCGCGCACTCCCTCGGGCAGGCCGTCCGGCTCCCAGCCGTTGCCGACGCAGACGACGTCCAGCTCGACGCCCTCCTGCGCGAGGACGCCGGCCAGCCCCGCGGCGAGGTCGTCGGGCCGGGTCCCCTGCGTCAGGACGACGACGCCGACCCGCGGCTCAGGAGCGGACACGCTTGGACGCCATGATCGCGACGAAGTGGCCGACCAGGGCGAGGAGGGCGAGCGGCAGCAGCGCCCCGACGAGGACCCGGTCGGCCGTGCCCGCTCCGACGACGAGGCCCACGAGGGCGGTCGCGAAGGCCAGCATCGTCAGCTCGACGGAGTGGTAGAGGCGGTGGAAGGGCAGGAAGCGGGCCGCGCGGCGAAGCCCCGCCAGCCCGGACGAGGACGGCACCGCCTCGCCCTTCGTGTCCGCCAGCTTCGTGAGACCGGCGTTCGCGCGCGCCACGTGCACCATGTCGTTGAGCGCCTTGTTGAGGACGATCACCAGGGCCAGGGCGAAGCCGATCGTGGTCCAGAGGAAGTCCGCCGGCGCCTCGAACGGGACGCCCGCCGCCCGCAGCCCGAGCGCGATCGGGATCAGCGCCTCGGTCGTGTAGTGCCCGACCTTGTCGAGGAACACGCCCGCCGGCGAGGACGTGCGGCGCCAGCGCGCGACCTCGCCGTCGCAGCAGTCCACCAGCATCTGCAGCTGGCCGAGGAGCAGCGCCAGCGCCGCTCCGGCGATCCCCGGGATCAGGAGGGCTGCCGCCGCGCTCCAGCCGACCAGGATCATCAGCCCGGTGACGCCGTTCGCCGAGATCGAGGTCTTCAGCAGCAGCCAGGTCAGGTAGGGCGAGAAGCGGCGCAGGTAGAGCGACGCCGTCCAGTGCTCGGCGTTGCGGCGCCCGCGCACCTCCGGGGGCTGCGCGACGGCGCGCAGCTCGGCGATGGAGCGGGGTCTCGTCGTCGTGGTCATGCGCCCCTCGGCGAGTCGGACCGCGGCTGGTGGCGGTGGGCGGAGATGTTGCTGGTCAGCCCGGCGAAGCCGAGCACGAAGCCGGTCCCCCAGGCCACGTGGACCGCCGGGATGACCACGGCGAACCACAGCATCGCACGCGCGCCGTCCGGCCGCGCGACCACGAGAGTGGCCGCTGCCACCAGGAGGAGGTAGGCGGCGGGCACCGCGAACCCGAGCAGGAGCCAGGGCGCGGCTCCGGCGAGCGCCTGGACGACTCCCGCCAGCCCGACGAGCAGCCCGATGGCGAGCATGGCGACGAGCACGGGCGGAGCGAAGTAGCGCAGCGACCGCGAGGCCGGGAACATCCGGGTGAGCTCGCCGCGCCACATCCCGGTCGAGAGGAACTGCCGGAGCAGCGCGCGCATCGAGGGTCGCGGCCGGTAGGTGACGGTGAGGCGCGGAGTGAACCAGACGACCTCGCCGCGCTCGCGCAGCCGCCGGTTCAGCTCCCAGTCCTGCCCGCGCTTGAAGCGCTCGTCGAACAGGCCGGCGCGCTCGAGGGCGGAGCGGCGGAAGACGCCGAGGTACACCGTGTCGGCCGGGCCCTCCTCGCCTCCCACGTGGTGGGGCGTGCCGCCCAGGCCGATGCGGGAGCCGTACGCCCGGGCGACCGCGCGCTGGAACGGGGTGAGGCCCTCCGCCGCCATCACTCCGCCGACGTTCGCCGCTCCGGAGCGCTGCAGCGCCTCGACCGCCGTGCGCGCGTACTCGGGCGGCAGGACGGAGTGCGCGTCGACCCGGACGACGACCGGGTGGCGCGAGGCGCGGATCGCGGCGTTGAGGCCCGCAGGAGTGGAGCCGACCTCGTTCGGCACGACGCGGATCCGCGGGTCGGCCGCGCTCAGCTCGGCGACGAGCTGCTCCGTGCCGTCGATGCTCGGGGCGACGGCGAGGACGACGTCGAAGGGGCCGGTGTAGTCCTGATGCAGCAGCGAGTCGACCGCGGCGCGCACGTGGGCGACCTCGTTGAGGACGGGCATGACGTAGGAGACGCCGGGCAGGTCGGAGAGGTCGTCTTCCGGGATCTCGTGCTGCATGGGTCCAGTTCGTGCGGGAGGAGCGCGGGCGCAGGGATCCACCACCCTACCAGCGGGGAGCGCCGCGCCCCGGGCCGGGCCCGGACGCGGAACAGCCCCCCGGGGACGGATCCTCGAGGGGCTGTGCGCGGTGGCGGAGCACAGCCCCCCGGGGACGGATCCTCGAGGGGCTGTGCGCGGCGGCGGAGGGTCAGCCGGCGGCCATCTGGCCGAGCGTCGCCTTCGCCTGGTAGCTCTGGCCGTTGCGGACGTAGGTCAGCTCGACCGCGGCGTTCGCGGCCTGCGCGCGGACCTGCGCGGTGAGGTCGGACGCGCTCGTGATCGGAGTGCTGTCGATCGCGGTGATGATGTCGCCCTTGGTGAGACCGGCCGCCTGCGCGGCACCGCCTCCGGAGACCTCCTCGATGCGGGCGCCGAGGACGTCCGCGGTCGAGTCGGAGACGCTCGCGCCGAGCAGGCCGTGCGAGGCGGAGCCGTTCGCGATGATCTCCTTCGCGATGCGCTCGGCGATCGCGCTGGGGATCGCGAATCCGACTCCGATGTTGCCGGACTGGCCGCTCGAGGAGGACTGGCCGGCGCTCGCGATCGCGACGTTCACGCCGATCAGCTCGCCGTCGCTGTCGAGCAGCGCGCCGCCGGAGTTGCCCGGGTTGATCGCCGCGTCGGTCTGGATGACGGGCAGCGAGATGGTGCTCTTCGCCTGGGTCGGCGCCTGCTGGCCCGGGATGTCGAAGTTGAACGGGCTCTCGGTGCCGCCGCTCGAGCTGTCGCCCGAGTCGTCCGGAGCCGCCGAGGAGGCGACCTGGATGCTGCGGTTGAGCGCGCTGACGATGCCGTCGGTCACGGTGCCGGAGAGGCCGAGCGGGGCGCCGATGGCGACCGCCGTGTCGCCGACGTTGATCTTGGTGGAGTCCGCGAACGTCATCGGGCTGAGGTCGGTCGCGCCGGTCAGCTTGATGACGGCGAGGTCGAGGGTCGGGTCGGTGCCGACGACGGTCGCGTCGAAGATCCGGCCGTCGCTGGTCGTGACCGAGACGGTGCCGTTCGCGATCTCGCCGTCGAGGGTGACCACGTGGGTGTTGGTCAGGACGTAGCCGTCCTTCGAGAGCACGATGCCGGAGCCGGTGCCGGCGGACGAGCTGCCGCTCACCGCGATGGTGACGACGCTCGGAGTGGCCTTGGCGGCGACCGCGGTGGCGGTCGTCGCGTCCTCGGCATTGTTGACCGTGATCGTCTGCGAGCCGCCTGCGGAGACCACGCGGGTCCCGCCGCCGTTGGAGGCGGACCAGAGGCCGAACACGCCGGCTCCCGCGACTCCGCCCACGACCGCGCCGATGGCGAGCGCCGCGACGACGCCCACTCCGGCTCGGCGCTTCGTGGCGGTGGGGGCGGGGGTGTACTCGGCGCCCGGGCCGAAGGGGCTCGAGGAGGGCGGCTCCTCGGAGCCGTGCAGGGTGTTCGCGGCGGGCGGCGCGTACTGCCCGTAGCGGGCGGGCTGGGAGACGGGCTGCGCCTCGTTGCCGGCCGTCGCGTTCGGCGTGTACGGCGGCTGGGGGGCCGAGGAGGAGGGGTAGGGGACGGTCGGGTTCTCGCTCTCGCGGTGCGCTCCGCCCCGGTGGATCGGCTCGGTGGGCCCGGTGGTCGAGGACGACGCTCCGGAGCTCTCGCCGGGGGTGCGCTCGGTCGCCTCTCGGGCGCCGGACTCCGTCGGCGTGGTGGGTTCCTCCGGCTGACGAGGACCCTCGTGACTCTCGGTCATGGGTGCTGCTCCTTCCAAGCGGGGATAGCTTGGCGATCGTACCTGGGGGTTTCTTATGACGGGCCTGCGAGCGGGAAATGAAACCGGCCGGACTGCTCGAGCGGGCACACTGGGCACGTGAGCATTCCCGGATCCTGGTCCCGCGCCGCGGCGGGCGCCGGCCTCCTCGGCCCCGGCGGCGAGGTCGCCGCCACCGTCTTCAGCGAGATGAGCGCGCTCGCCCTGCGCACCGGAGCGGTGAACCTCGGCCAGGGCTTCCCGGACGAGGACGGCCCGCGCGAGATCCTCGACGCCGCGCGCGACGCCATCGCGTCCGGGCTCAACCAGTACCCGCCGGGTCCCGGCTTCCCCGTCCTGCGCGAGGCGATCGCCGCGCACCGGCTGCGCTTCTCCGGGATCGCCCTCGACCCCGACGGCGAGGTCCTCGTCACCACGGGCGCCACCGAGGCCCTGGCCGCGGCTCTGCTGGGCCTGCTCGAGCCGGGCGACGAGGTCGTCACCTTCACGCCCCACTACGACGCCTACGGAGCCCTGATCGCCCTCGCCGGAGGGGTGCACCGCACCGTGCTCCTGCGCGGCCCCTCCTTCGCGGTCGACCACGACGAGCTGACCGCCGCGGTGAGCGACCGCACGCGCGTCATCCTGGTGAACGACCCGCACAACCCGACCGGTGCCGTCCTCCCGGCCGTGACCCGCGAGCTGATCGTGCGGCTCGCCGAGCGGCACGACGCCGTGATCCTGACGGACGAGGTCTACGAGCACCTGCGCTTCGACACTCCGCACGTCCCGCTGGCCTCCCTTCCCGGAGCCTTCGAGCGGACGCTCTCCGTCTCCTCGGCGGGCAAGACCTTCAGCACCACGGGCTGGAAGATCGGCTGGGTCACGGGCCCGCGCGAGCTGATCACGGCCGTCCTCGCCGTGAAGCAGTTCCTCACCTACGTCAGCGGCTCGCCGTTCCAGGGGGCCGTCGCCCTGGGGCTCGGGCTCCCGGACGCCTTCTTCACCGGCGCGGCGCAGACTCTTGCCGCCAAGAAGGACCTGCTGTCGACGGGCCTGGCTGCTGCGGGCTTCGGCGTCGCGCCCTCCTCGGGCGGCTACTTCGTCGTCGCGGACGCGGCACCGCTCGGCTACGACGACGGGGTCGAGCTCTGCCGAGCGCTCCCGGATCTCGCGGGAGTGGTGGCGGTGCCCGTGTCGGCGTTCTGCCGCCCCGAGGACGCCGCTCCCTACCGCTCGCTCGTCCGCTTCGCCTTCTGCAAGCGGTTCGAGGTGCTGGAGACCGCGGTCGCGGGCCTCGCCCGCATGGCGCGCTGAGGAGCCGGCCTCAGCGGATTCGGTCGGATGCCCGGCGC
Source organism: Rathayibacter sp. AY1F8 (assembly GCF_002932165.1). NCBI lineage: Bacteria > Bacillati > Actinomycetota > Actinomycetes > Micrococcales > Microbacteriaceae > Rathayibacter > Rathayibacter sp. AY1F8. Next base: position 45,644 of record NZ_PSVB01000004.1, on the reverse strand, counting down.
CGTCGGGCCGGGGGCGGCGGTCAGAGCGGCAGCACCCGGAAGCGCCGCAGCGCCAGAGCGGGGTTCTTCGCGCGCGCCGCGTCGATCCGCTCGCGCGAGACCCAGGCGACGGCGACATCCTCGACCTCGCCGAGGGTGACGGTCTCGACGCCCATCGGATCGACGATCATGCTCGTGCCGACCCCGATCGGCGGGGTCTGGTCGGCTGCGACGAGGTACACCGTGTTCTCGAGCGCGCGGGCGGTGACCAGCGTCCGCCAGTGCGCCTCCTTGAGCGGGCCGCGCACCCACTCGGCCGGTGCCGCGATGACGTCGACCCCGGCGTCGACCAGCCAGCGGCTGACCTCCGGGAAGCGCAGGTCGTAGCAGGTCTGCAGCCCGACGACGAGGCCGCCGACCTCGAACGTCTCGGGTGCGGCGATCTCCCCCGCGGCGACCCACTCCGACTCGGTCTGGCCGAAGGCGTCGTACAGGTGCAGCTTGCGGTAGCGGGCCACGAGCGCGCCCTCGGGGTCGAGCGCGACGAGCGTGTTCGCGATGCGGCGCCCGTCCACCGCCTCGACCATGCCCGCCACGAGGTGGATCCGGAGCTCGCGCGCGAGGGCCGCGAGAGCCGTGACGAACGGGCCGTCGAGCGCCTCGCCCGCCGCGACCAGCTCGGGCCCGAGCGGATCGGTGAAGGCGGAGCTGTACTCCGGCAGCACCACCATGCTCGCGCCGCGCTCGGCGGCGATCCGGGCCAGGCGCCCGATCGTCGCGATGTTCGCCTCCCGGTCCGTCGAGGGGGCGAACTGCGCCACGGCCATGCCGACGGCGCCGGTCATCAGCTCGGCGGGTAGAGGAAGAGGGCGACCTGGGAGGCCGGGATGGTGCGCTTGTGGTACGCGTGGTCGTTGCCCCAGTTGTACTCCTCGAGCGAGACCGTGCCGTCGGAGTTGACGGCCTGCACGTAGGCGACGTGGTTGCCGGTGAACCAGGCGACCGCGCCGGGGACGGGCGTGCTGCTGGTCACCCAGCCGTGTGAGGCCCACTGGCCGGCCCACGCGTAGGCGCTGCCTCCGCCCGGGGTCATGTTGCCCCAGGTCCACTTGAAGGGTGCGCTCGTCGAGCCCTGGTCGCGGTTGATCCGCCAGGCGACGAAGTCGACGCACTCGCGGTAGTAGTACCGCAGCGGCGAGAGGCCGCCGCCCTGGTCGTCGGTGAGCTGGTCGCGCCAGGGGTAGTCGTCGCCCTCCTCGCGGGGCGTGACCGAGGTGCTGGTGCCGCCGCTGCCCGCGGCCGCGCCGTCCGCGCCGGTCGTGCCTGCCGCGGCCTGCGCCTCCTGGGCGAGGCGGGCGGTCTCGGCGTCGCGGGCGGCCTGCTCGGCGGCGGCGAGCGCGCGCGCCTGGGCGGCCGCCTCGTCGAGCTGGGCCTGGGTCGGTGCGGTGAAGGAGTCGCGGATGACCTGCTCCTGGACAGCGGTCGGCGCGACGGTGAGCTTCTGGTTGCCGAGCGCCTGCACGCGGGCGGCGGCCTCGACGGCGGCCTGCGAATCGGGTGCCGGGTCGAAGGAGTAGGCGGGGAGCGCGGAGACCGCCACGAGGCCCGCGATGGCGGCGAGGGCGACCGTGCTGACGGTCGCACGGAAGACACGGCCCCGGCGGCGCCGCACGGGGCGGACGGGCGTGAGGACCGGAGTGGCGACGCGTGCCGCGGGCAGCGCGTGCGGCGCCTGCCGCGGGCTCCGCCGGGTCGGGCGGTCGCCGAGCCCCTCGTTCGAGCCGTCGTCTCCGCGTTCGTCCCTCACAGCAGCACCCCTCGCATCGGGGTCGAGCCTAACGTGCGGGCCGGTCCGGCACACGCGTCGGCGCGGAGCGTCGGGAGGCCGGTCCGCGGATGCGGGTCGCGCGAGACCGGCTCGCGGTCGGCGGCGCCGCGGGCGGATCCGACGGTGACGCGGACGGGCGACCGGAGTAGCGTCCGGAGCGGAGCGGGCGCGACGGGGCGGCCGCGGGACGGAGGACGGCGATGATCCGGAGCGAGAGGGCCTTCAGCGGCTTCAGCGTGGACGACGTGGAGGCGGCGCGGGCCTTCTACGGCGGAGTGCTCGGGCTCGAGGTCGAGCTGAACGCGATGGGGATCCTCGACATCCGGCTGCCGGGCGGAGGCCGCGCGATCGCGTACCCGAAGCCGGACCACGAGCCGGCGTCGTTCACGATCCTGAACTTCTCGGTGGAGCACGTCGACGCGGCGGTCGCCGAGCTGCACGCGGCAGGCGTCACCACGGCGATCTACGACGACCCGTCGCTGCCGACCGATGCGGACGGAGTGATGCGCGGCCACGGGCCGACGATCTGCTGGTTCCACGATCCGGCGGGCAACGTGCTGAGCGTGATCGAGGGCGACTGAGGTCTCCGCCCACGCACTGTCAGTCGCGGGCATCACGTCCGCGACCCGCGTTAACGACGAAAGCCGGCCCTTCTCAGGACCGGCTTTCGCTTTCTTGTTGCGGGGGCAGGATTTGAACCTACGACCTCTGGGTTATGAGCCCAGCGAGCTACCGAACTGCTCCACCCCGCGGCACAAGAAGAGACATTACACGCGTTCCGGCGCCGGTGCAAATCGACGCGGCGGTGGGAGCGGGCTCCGGTCTCAGGCGGGCTTGGCGGCGCGCAGCACGGCGCTCCCGTCCACGCTCAGCCCGACCGCCGTCAGGGCGGCTGCGAGCTCGGACGAGGTGCGCGACCAGGTGCGGACGTCGGCGTCGACGAGAGCGGACGACGACGGGACGACGAGCACCGCGCCGCCGGGGGCGACGAACCACTCCACCAGCCGCGCCCACTCCTCCAGGTCGGGGAGCCACGAGACGACGCCGGCGCTGCAGAGCACGACGTCGAACGAGTCGGGCTCCGGCAGCATGTGCCGCAGCTCGTAGAGGTTCGCGCAGACGAAGCGGGCGGAGCCGGCGAGGTCCCTGTCCGCGGCGCCGGCGCGTGCTCGGCGCACGGCGGGCATCGAGAAGTCGACGCCCACCACGCGGGCGCCGCGCTCGGCGAGCTCGAGCGCGTCGAGCCCGTCGCCCGAGCCGAGCTGGAGGATCCTCGGACCGGGGTCGAGGAGCGCCGCGGTGACGAGCTCCGGGTGGAGCGCACCCTCGCCGGTGCGCTCCTCCCAGTACGTGCGGTTCAGCTCGAGCCACTCCCCCGAGCGGAGGTGCTCGCCGCGGTCGACCTGCACCATGCGGGCTACTGGCCGCCCTCGGCCTGCAGCGCCCGCGAGAGCGCCTCGGTCAGCTGCTCGTCCGCCGCCGCGAAGGCGGTGAGGTCGCCTGCCTTGAGGGCGTTCTCGCGAGCCGTGAGGGCGTCCCGCGCGTCGTTCAGCGCCTGCTGCAGCGCCGTCTGGTCGCCCGTGGCCGGCGTGGAGCCGGTGCCGCCGGTCGTGCCGCCCGCGTCGCCTCCGGTGTCGCCGCCCGAGGTGCCGGTGCCCGCGTCCGGAGTCGTCGGCGTGCCGGTGTCGCCCGCGTCGGCTCCCGAGTCGCCGCCGAAGAGGCTGTCGAGGGCCGCGTCGAGGGTGTCCTCGAAGGCGATGTCGTCACCGAACGCGACCAGCACCTTCTGCAGGAGCGGGAAGCTCGTGTCTCCGTTGGAGCGCACGTAGATCGGCTGGACGTAGAGCAGGCCGCCGCCGACCGGCAGCGTGAGCAGGTTGCCCCTCGTGACGGTGGTGTCGCCGCGGGAGAGGATGTTCAGCTCGTTCGCGACCGTCGGGTCGGTGGTGAACGCGTTCTGCACCTGGCCGGGGCCGGGCACCGTGTCGTCCTTCGGCAGCTCGAGCAGGCGGAGCGTGCCGTAGCCGTCGGCCACGGAGCCCGCCGTCGAGCCGGCGTCGGAGTCGGCCACGAGGTAGCCGGTCAGCACGTTGCGGCTGGCCTGCGCGCCCTGGACGCTCGCCGGGATGTACGTCGAGTAGAGCGAGTACGACGGCACGTCCTGATCCGGCGTCTGCAGCGTCAGGTAGTACGGAGGCTGCAGGCTGGTGCCGGTCGCGGCGGCCGTGGTCGCGGCTCCGCTCGTCGGGTCGTTCGGCGTCGCCCAGGCGTCCTCGCGGGAGTAGAAGGAGCCCGCGTCGGTGACGTGGTAGGTGCCGAGGACCGCGCGCTGGACCTTGAAGAGGTCCTCCGGGTACCGGACGTGGCTGAGCAGCTCGCCCGACATGTCGCTCACGGGCTTCACCGTGGTCGGGAAGATCTTCTGCCAGGTCTGCAGGATCGGGTCCTCGGTGTCCCACGCGTAGAGCGTGACGCTGCCGTCGTACGCGTCGACGGTCGCCTTCACCGAGTTGCGGATGTAGTTGACGTCGTCGGTCGGGAACTGCTGCTGCGTGTTCGTGTCGGCGATCGCCTGCGAGAGGCTCTGCACCTCCGAGTACGGGTAGTCGGCCGAGGTGGTGTACCCGTCGACGACCCACTTCACGCGGCCGTCGACGACGGTCGGGTAGGCATCGGAGTCGAGCTTGAGGTACGGCGCGACCTTCTGGACGCGCTGCACGGGATCGCGGTCGTAGAGGATCTGCGAGTCGTCGTTCACGCCGTCCGACAGGAAGATCTGCTCGGACTGGAACTTGATCGCGTAGACGAGCTTCTTGAAGACGTTGTCGAGAGCGGGGCCGCCCTCGCCGTCGAAGGTCGTGTAGGTCTGCTGCGCGCCGTCGGTGCCCGAGGGGTAGTCGAGCTCGATGTCGCGCGAGTCGTTGCCGCCCACGATCGAGTACGGCGGGGAGTTCTCGCCGAAGTAGATCCGCGGCTCGTAGTCGCCGAGGTCGCCCGTCGTCGGGACGCCGGACTCGATGAACACCGGCTCGCCGTCGGCCGATCGCTGGTTGCCGTACGCGGCGACCAGGCCGTAGCCGTGGGTGTAGACCAGCGTCTGGTTGTACCAGGTCTGGTTGGTGCCGAGGCCGTTGAGGTTCAGCTCGCGGACGCCGACCACGGCGTCCTGCGTCGATCCGTCGATGGAGTAGCGGTCGACGTCGAGCGCGTTCTGCGTGTCGCCGAACTTGTAGTACTGGCGGAACTGCTGCAGCTGCGAGAACGCGTCGGTGACGACGGCGGGGTCGAGGATGCGGATGTTCGCGGTGGTCTCGGCGTCCGAGCGCAGGGCGCCCGGCTCCGCGTCGGTGGTCGCGTCGTAGGGGATGACGTCGACGTCGCTGACGCCGTAGGCCTGGCGCGTCATGTCGATGTTGTTCTGGATGAAGGGCTGCTCGAGCGTGCGCTCGTTGGGCTCGACCTGGAACTTCTGCACGATCCACGGGTAGAGGGAGCCGACGAGCAGGCTCGACACGATCAGCAGCGCGGTGCCGATGACCGGGAAGCGCCAGCGGCCGATGAAGGCGGTGACGACGAAGAGGATCGCGACCAGCGCCGCGATGCCGGCCAGGATCTGCAGGCCCGGGATCGTCGCGTTGACGGTGGAGTAGGTGGCGCCGGTGATGCGGGGCCCCTGCTGCGCGAGCGTCGCGTACTGGTCGAGCCAGAGGCTGACCGCCTGCACGGCGAGGTAGAGGGCGGCGATGACCGCCAGCTGGATACGCGAGGCCTTCGAGATGCGGATCTCGCGGCCGTTCACCCGGATCGCTCCGTAGAGGTAGCCGGTGGCGAGGGTCGCGAACGCCGAGATCAGCAGGACCGCCGACGCGAAGCCGACGATGCTCTGGTAGAAGGGCAGCTCGAAGAGGTAGAACGACGTGTCGAGGCCGAACTGCGGATCCGTGGTGCCCGAGGGCGTGCGGTTCCAGAAGGTGAGGCTCGTCTGCCAGCGGGTGGCGGAGGAGACGCCGGCGAAGAGGCCGAGCACCGCGGGGATCCCGAAGGTGGCCAGGCGCCGCAGCGGCTCCACGACCTGCTGGTAGCGGTCGATCTGCGAGTTGAGCTTCGCGTAGACCGGCCGGAGGCGGTACGCCAGCATCAGGCTGATGAACACCGGCACCGCCATGGCGACGAAGCCGATGACGAAGAGACCGCCCGCCGCCGCCCACTGCGTCGTGAGCACGGAGAGGAAGCCGAGCTGGTCGTACCAGAGGATGTCGGTGTACAGACCGGCGAAGACGAAGAACGCCACCACCAGGACGGCCACCACCACGACAGTGACGGCGAGGACGCTCCGTCTCTTCCGCGGCGGGGTTTCGGTTGCTGTGGAACTCACGTGAGGGCCTCTTGCTGTCGAGATGTGAGGGGAGGCCACCCATGCTATGCGACGGCTGTCCGGCTCACCTGGGCGTCGACCCGGGGTCGGCGGGCGGGATCAGTCGAGGGGAGCGGCGGTGCTGCAGTCCGGCAGCCCGGAGGTGTCGCCCGCGGCGATGCCCTTCAGTGCGGCGAGGGCGTCGTCGAGGGTCGAGACCGCGAGCACGTCGAGCCCGTCGGGGACGTGGCCGACGACCTCGTTGCAGTTGGTCGCGGGGGCGAGGAAGTACTCGGCTCCGGCGCCCTCCGCCCCGTAGAGCTTCTGGCGGATCCCGCCGATGGCGCCGACCTCGCCGGCCGCGTCGATCGTGCCGGTCCCGGCGACGCTCCGCCCCCCGTTGAGCTCGCCCTCGGTGAGCTTGTCGATGATCCCGAGGGCGAACATCATGCCCGCGCTCGGCCCGCCCACGTCGTCCAGCTGGATGTCGACCTCGAACGGGAAGTCGAAGGCCGCTCCGGGGAGGACGCCGATGACGGCGGCGCCGTTCGAGTCGCGCGGCGTGACCTCCACCTCCTGCCGGACGCCCTCGCGCTCGATGCTGACCTGCACCGGGGAGCCGGTGCCGAGGGTCTGCAGGGTCGCGCGCAGGGCGGTCGCGTCGGCGACCGGGGTGCCCGCGACCGCGAGGATCTCGTCCCCCGCCTCCAGGACGCCCTCGGCCGGGGAGCCCTCGGGCACCTGCACGACCGAGACGCGCTGCTCGACGGGGTAGCCGAGCTCGGTGAGCGCGGCGGCGATCGCCTCCTGCTGGGAGTCGGTCATCTCGGCCTGGTTCGCCTCGTCGCGCTCCTCGACCGTGGAGGAGGGAGGGAAGATCGCGTCGACCGGGACGACCGCCTTGGTCCTGTCAAACCAGGCGCTCGCGACCTCGACCCAGGTGGGCAGGCTCTGCGGGTTGCCGACGACCGACACGGTAAGCATGTCGAGCGTGCCGGCCGTGGGATAGGTGGTGCGGTCCGGGATCGAGATGAGGGGCACGTCCTTGCTGCTGCCCAGGGTGTCGAACACGGGGCCGGGCTGCTCGATCACGTAGGGGGCGGGCGCGACGCCCAGACCGACCACGACGGCGACACCCGAGAGGAGGACGACCGGTCCGACCCACGGGCGGCGCGGGGAGGAGGAGGGGCGCGGGTCGTCGGAGAACAGCGACACGGGGGCCTTTCTGGCAACGGGTGGAGCGGCTCCGCCGGGATGTTCGCGGCGGGCGGAAGCGGGCTGGGCCCGAGCGGTGCTCTGCACGCCGAGGCCCCGGGCGCTCGGGCTAACGTAGCTTGCACGACTGGGAGTCGCGCCGGAACCGGCGCCCTGTGCAGGGCCGCGGAGGCGGTGCGGCGACCGGATTCACGTGAGCGACGGAGGGCTGATCCCGATGGCCGATGGCGACAGTGCGGACCGAGCGGGCGGCGGCTCCGAGGACGAGTTCCGGGAGATGCTGCGGCAGTTCCTCTCGGGGAACGGCCCGGTCGACCCCTCGCAGCTCGCCGGAGCGGCGGGACTGCCGAACGACCCGGTGGCCCTGCAGAACCTGCTCTCGCAGCTGCAGAGCGCGATGCAGCAGAACAGCGACGGCGGCGTCAACTGGACGCTCTCGCTCGAGCAGGCGAAGCAGCTCGCGCGCGCCGAGTCCGCGCCGGTGTCCGACTCCGTGCGGGCTCCGATCGACGCGGCCTTCGGCGTCGCCGCGCTCTGGCTCGACGAGGTCGCGTACGTCTCCGAGCTGAGCCGCACGCCGCGCTCGATCAGCCGTCTCGAGTGGATCTCCCTGACGATGCCGGTCTGGACCCAGCTCGCCGAGCCGGTGGCGCTGAGCATCTCGGACGCGCTGACCCGCGTGCTCCGCGAGCAGGCCCCGGAGGAGATGCAGGCGATGATCGCCGGTGCCGAGGGCATGATGCGCGGGATCGGCGGCACCCTGTTCGCCCTGCAGCTGGGCCAGGTCGTCGGGCAGCTCGCCGCCGAGGTCGTCTCGGGCGGCGACATCGGCATCCCGCTGCTGGAGGAGAACGACGCGGCGATCCTGCCGCAGAACGTCGCCGCGTTCGGCGAGGGCCTCGACATCCCGCTGGACCAGGTGCGGCTGTACCTGGCGGTCCGCGAGCTCGCGCACGCCCGCCTCTTCCGGCACGGCAAGTGGCTCCGTCTCGCTCTCATCTCGCAGATCACCGACTTCGCGCGCGGGATCAGCATCGACACCACCCGCCTCGAGGAGCTGGCTGAGGGCTTCGACCCGTCGAACCCCGAGGAGCTCCGCGACGCGATGACCTCCGGCGCGCTCATCCCGCCGAAGACGGAGGAGCAGCTCGCCGCGCACGGCCGCCTCGAGACCGTCCTCGCCCTCATCGAGGGGTGGGTCGACGTCGTCACCGCGGCGGCGACCACCCGCCTGCCCAGCGCCGGGGCGATCGCCGAGACGGTCCGCCGCCGTCGCGCCTCCGGAGGCCCGGCCGAGTCCGCCTTCGCGACCCTCGTCGGCCTGGAGCTGCGCCCGCGCCGCCTCCGCGAGGCCGCCGCGATGTGGCAGGCCGTGACCGACGCCGTCGGGCCCGAGGCCCGCGACTCCCTCTGGTCGCACCCCGACCTGCTCCCCGGCTCGGAGGACCTGGACGACCCGAGCGCGCTCGTCGCCCGGCTCACGGCCGAGGCCCGCGGCGAGACCCCGGAGCCCGACGAGATGGACCGCGCGCTGGAGGACCTGCTGAACGGCACGATGCCGCGCGAGGGCGACGGCGCCTCCGGAGACGCTCCGGACACGACCGACGACGCCGGCTCGCCGGACGACGACGACCGCGGCTCCTCCCCCACGGGCGACCGCCCCGTCTGACCCCCCCGTCCGGCGCCCACCTGTGGACAACTCGCGCGGCGCCGGGCCGGTCTCGGCCATGATCGCCGGATGGTGCTCCGGCTCGATCCCCGACTCCCCCTGCTCTGGCGCTCCGCGACCGCGGTGCAGCTCGGCCTCGACCGGCCGCACGCGGTCCTGGACGGCGTCGGCTACCCGGAGGAGCTGCTGCTCGACGCCCTCCGCGTGGGCACCAGCGCCGGCACCGTCCGCCTGATCGCGGCGCGCGCCGGAGCGAGCGAGGCGCGGGTCGACGAGGTGCTCGAGGCGCTCCGGCCGGTCCTGCTGCGCAGCGTCGAGCCCGGCGACCCTCCCCCGGCACCGCGGGTCGTCGTCGAGGGGACGGGCGCGGCACCGGACGCACTGCGCACGCTGCTCCGGAGCGAGGGCTGCTCGCTGGTCGCCGACGACGGGACGCCGGACCTCGCCGTGCTGATCGCCGACTTCGCGGTCGCCCCCGCCCGCGCCGCGCACTGGCTCGCGGCCGATGTGCCGCACCTGGCGGTGGTGTTCGGCGACGAATCGGTGCGCCTCGGACCCCTCGTCGAGCCGGGTTCGGGACCGTGCCTGCACTGCGCCGAGCGGGACCGGATGGACCTCGACCCGGATCGCGCGCGCCTCGTGATCCAGGTGCTCGGCCGCTCAGCCCCCACCCGCACGCCGCTCGCGAGCGCCGCGATCGCCGTGGCGGCCGCCGACGCCGTGCTGCGGCGGCTGCTCGCGGGCTGGCGAGGATTGCGCGCGGCCGAGCGGGTCTACAGCGACGCCTCCGGAGCGTTCACCGTGCGGGAGCGGGAGCCGCACCCCGAGTGCGCGTGCCGAGCTCTTCGAGGAAGCGCGACGGCTCCCTCCGCGTGAGGCGGCCGACCGTCGAGCGCGCCCATGACAGGCGCAGGCGCCGGCGGGCCCGGGTGATGCCGACGTAGAGGAGGCGCCGCTCCTCGTCGATCGCCTCGAGGCCGGCGGCGTACGAGATCGGCAGCAGGCCCTCGGCGAGCCCCATCAGGTGCACCGACTCCCACTCGAGGCCCTTCGCCGAGTGCAGCGTGGCGAGGGTGACCGCGCCGCGGTCCGGCTCGTGGTGCATCTGCTGTCGTGCGATCAGGTCGTCGGTGAACTGGCGGAAGGTCCAACCGGCAGGGGCCTCGTCGACGAGGCGGGCCAGCGTGTCCAGCGACTCCCATCGGTCGCGCACCGCACCGGGCGCCGACGGGGGCTCGGCGCTCCAGCCGAGCGAGCGGAGGACGTCGCTCACCGACTTGAACAGCGGCTCGCCGCTGATCGACACGGACGCCGCGCGCAGCTGCATCACGGCCTGCTTCACCTCGGGGAGGTCGAAGAAGCGCTTGCCGCCGCGCATGTGCGCGCTCACTCCCCGCTCGTGCAGGGCGTGCTCGATAACCGCCGACTGGCTGTTGGTGCGGAAGAGGACCGCGATGTCGGAGGGGCGCACCCCCGCCTCGATGTCGGCCGCGACCCGCGCCGCGATCCCGCGCGCCTCCGCGATGTCGTCCGGGTAGGCGTCGATCGCGGGCTCCGGCGCCTCGGCGGCGGCGACGGCGTGGAGCGAGAGGGCGCCGGGCCTGCCCCGCATGAGGCGGTTCGCGGTCTGCACGATCGGCACGGCCGAGCGGTAGTTCTCCTCCAGGCGCACCACGGTGGCGGCCGGCCAGCGGGACGGGAAGTCGAGGAGGTAGTCGGCCCGCGCACCCGCGAAGGAGTAGATGGTCTGGCTGGCGTCGCCGACGACGCAGAGGTCGCTCCGGTCGCCGAGCCAGAGCTCCAGGAGCCGCTGCTGCAGCGGCGAGACGTCCTGGTACTCGTCGACGACGAAGAAGCGGTACTGCTCGCGCACCTGCATCGCCATCGCGGGCTCGGACTCGAGCATCCCGGCGGTCACGAGCAGGACGTCCTCGAAGTCGATCTGGCGGCGCTGGTCCTTCAGCCCCTCGTACTCGTCCACGAGCGCGACCGTCTGCTCCAGGGTGAGCCGTCCGGGCAGGGGGCGCGTGCGGGCGGCGACGGCGTACTGCTCGAGCGAGAGGGCGGACACCTTCCGCCACTCGATCTCGGCCGAGAGGTCGCGGAGCGTCGCCGTGTCGAGCTTCAGGCGGAGCCGCTCGGCCGCGTGCCCGAGCAGGCGGGCCTTGCCGTCGAGCAGCTGGGGCATCGTGCCCCCCACCAGCTGCGGCCAGAAGTAGCCGAGCTGCGAGAGAGCCGCTGCGTGGAACGTGCGGGCCTGGACGCCCCCGGCGCCGAGCACCCGCAGGCGCGAGCGCAGCTCGGCCGCGGCGCGGCTGGTGAAGGTCAGGGCCATGACGCGACCGGGCGTGTAGACGCCGGTCGCCACTCCGTGCGCGATGCGGTGCGTGATCGTCCGGGTCTTGCCGGTGCCCGCTCCCGCGAGGACGCAGACCGGCCCCAGCAGCGCCTCCGCAGCCTCGCGCTGCCCCTCGTCGAGTCCGTCGAGCAGGGTCACGCGATCGGGCCGTTCTCCAGCTCGCCTCCATACCAGTCCTCGATCATCGCGCGGGCGATCGACGAGCGGCCGGGCAGCAGCACGGACTCGAGCGAGTCGTGCAGCTGCTGCCGGGTGAACCAGCGCAGCTCGACGATCTCCTCGCCGTCCGGGAGCAGATCCTCCGGGGACTGGTCCTCGGCGAGGCGGGCGATGAAGCCGACCATGAGGGAGGCGGGGAAGGGCCAGGGCTGCGAGCCGAGGTACTGCGGGTCGACGACGCGCATGCCCGACTCCTCGCCGATCTCGCGGATCACGGCGGCCTCGAGCGACTCGCCCGGCTCGACGAAGCCGGCGAGCAGGGAGAAGCGGCCGGTGCCCCACATCGCGTTCGAGCCGAGGAGGAGGCGGTCGTCCGCGTCGAGGACGCAGACGATGATCGCCGGATCCGTGCGCGGGAAGACCTGGCTGCCGTCGGTGGGCGAGCGGCGGACCCAGCCGCCCTGCTCGACGACGGTCGGGTCGCCGTTGCGGGGCGAGTAGCCGTGCGAGGCGTGCCAGTTCGCGATGGCGAGAGCCTCGGTGAACAGGCCCGCGTCGCGGTCGCTCAGGCGCTCGGCGATCGGGCGCAGGCCGCTCCACCGCTCCTCGTCGGGCTCGAGCTCGGCGGCGGCCGCGTCGGTGAGGACGGTCGCGATGACGGGGGTTCCGACCGGCTCGCCGGGGGCCTCGGCGAGCGTGCGGCCGAGGTAGATCCGGAGGGTGCCGGCGGTCACGTCCTCGGGGCGGCGCAGGAGGAGGCGGTCGGCCTCGACCAGGGTCCGGTCGTGGTGCAGGACGAGCACGCGGGTGGCGGGATCGGCGAGCAGCTCGTCGAAGAGCGCGGGCCGCGAGCGTCCGACGCCGTCGCGGTCGGCCGCCTGTCGCGAGAGCGGGAGGCGATCGGCGAAGGGCAGTGACATCCGGGGCTCATTTCGTGACGGGGGCCGCGAGGACCGCTGTCGCGGGCCTTCGACGGCATCGGCGGGACAGCGCGTGGCGGCGGGCCGGCCGGGCACGAGCCGCCTACCCTGGAAACCATGGCCAGATCCCATCTCACTCTAGCCGCGCTGGCCACCTCGGCCGTCGAGGGCCTCGACGTCCGCTCCGCGCGCCCCTTCACCTCCTCGACGCACGGCGACTTCGACTCCGCCCTGCTGACGACGCGCGAAGGCGCCCGCCTCGTCGTGCGCGTGCCCACGTCCGCGCTCGCGGAGCAGGAGCAGCTCGGCGACCTCGTCGCGCTCCGGGCGCTGACCGCCGGCATCCGCAGCCGCCTGCCCTTCGATCTGCAGGAGAGCGTGGGTCAGACGCCGTTCGACGGCACCCGCGCGGTCGTCTACGAGTACCTCGAGGGAGATCGCGTCCTCATCGACGATGTGGCCGCGCAGAGCGGGCTCGCGGACTCGATCGGCCGGGCCGTCGGGGCGATCCACTCGCTCCCGGTGTCGTTCGTCCAGGAGGCGGGCCTGCCGATCGCGACCGCGCGCGACAGCGTGAACGAGACGGTCGCGGTGATCGAGCGCGCGGCCGACACCGGCCACGTCCCGGCGGCGCTCGTCGCGCGCTGGGAGTCGGCCTCCTCCGACGAGGCGCTCTGGCAGTTCGACCCGACCGTGGTGAACGGCTCGATGACCGCCGACTCCTTCCTCCGCTCGGGCGACGTCGTCGCGGCCGTGCTCGGCTGGGCGGCGCTGCGGGTCGGCGACCCGGCCCGCGACCTGCACTGGCTGCTGAGCGCCCCGGGCTCCGAGACGGCGCTCTCCGCCTACTCCCGGATGCGCGCGGGAGCAGTGGACCGCACGATCCGCCAGCGCGCCCAGCTCTACGCCGAGCTCGAACTCGCCCGCTGGCTGCTGCACGGCACCGAGACCGACGACTCCGCCATCGTGGACGACGCGGTCGCCATGCTCGACACGCTGGTCGACAGCGTGCTCGGCGACCTCTCCGCGCCCCTCTCGACCGACACCGGCCCGGTGCTGGCGGTCTCAGAGGTCGAGGAGCTGCTCAACCGCACGCCGGGAGCCCGCACGAGCTCCTCCGCTCACGGCCGCGGGCTCGCTCCCGTCGCCGAGGAGAGCGACTCCGCGAGCTCGCGCTCGGAGTAGAACCGCTCGGGCCGCAGCACGAGGTCGTCGGCGACGAAGTAGAACACGGCGTCGACGCTCTCGAGCGGCACCCCCCGCCAGCGCGAGTAGGCGAGCCGGTACAGCGCGAGCTGGAACTGCTTGAGCTCGAGGTCGGCGGCGTCCTTCGGCGCCCGCCCGGTCTTCCAGTCGACGATCTGCACGCCGTCCTCCGTCGGGTACACCGCGTCGAGCTTGCAGACGACGACGTGGCCGGCGAGCTGGAGGTGGATCTCGATCTCGACCGCCTCCGGGCGCCGGTCGGCCCACTCCGAGCGCTCGAACGTGGCGATCAGGGCGTCGAGCCGCTCCTGCTCGACGGACGCGGGGCCGGCGTCGTCGAGCTCGTCGGGGAAGGTGTCGACCGCCTCCGCCCCGCCCTGGACGCCGAAGCGGTTCTCGACCCAGGAGTGGAAGGTCGTGCCGAGCCGGGTCTGCCGGTAGGGGCGCTCCGGCATCGGCCGGCGCAGCTGCGCGGCGACCTCGTCCGGCGTGCTGACGATGTCCTTGAACCGGGAGGCGGGGATGCGGGTGGGCAGCGGCGTGCGCTCGCCCCCGGCCAGCCGCACCGCCCGCTCGGCGAGCAGCAGGCGGATGTCGTCGCCGCGCGCTCCGAGCAGAGCGGGCTCGGCGCTGCGGACCCGGGCGGCGGCGGCGCGGACCCGGTCGCCGCGGGAGCCGAGCGGATCGTGGGGCCAGCGGAACGTGCGCGGGGCCCGCTCGAGCGGGTTCTCCTCGTTCGCGGGCTCGGTCGGCAGCGGCGGGATCGTGCCGGCCTCCTCGAGGTCGCGGAGGAAGACGCCCGGTCCGCGCGGCTTGGCCTGGCCGGCCCACCACGAGCCGCTGAGCAGGAGGTGGTGACGCGCCCGCGTGACGGCCACGTAGGCGAGACGCCGCTCCTCCGCCTCGTTGCGCTCGCGGAGGGTGTCGCCGAACGCTCCGATCGCGTCGACGACCTCCTTCTGCGTGCTGCAGCCGCGCCAGGCGAGATCGGGGAGCTCGGCGGCGTCGCCGCGGAACGCGTAGGGCATCGCGCCCAGTCTGACCCACCCGCGGAAGCCCTCGACCGGCGTGCCGGGGAGCTCGCCGTCGACCATCCGCGGGACGGCGACGAGGTCCCACTCCAGACCCTTGGAGCCGTGGATCGTCAGCAGCTGCACCGTCCCCGGCTCCGGGTCCTCCGGTCGCGGGGCCAGGCCGTCGCGCTTGTCCGCGAGGACGAGCCAGCGGAGGAATCCGCGGAGGGAGGAGCCGGTGCCGGCGCCGCGGTCGTCCGTCTGCAGGTACCCGGCCACCGCCTCGCGGAAGGCCTCGAGGTTGGCGCGGCCGTCCCCGCGCGACTCGTTCGCCTCGACCTCGATGTCCAGGCCCAGCTCCTGCTCGACCAGGGTGACGAAGTCGAGGAGGTCGAGCCCGGCCCGGGCGCGCAGCCGGGCGAACAGGGCGCCCGCCTCGTGCAGGCGCCGCAGGCCCTCGGCGCTGAATCCGCCGAGCGCGGAGTGGTCGATCCGCCCGTCGTCGCCGGGGCGGCGCGCCGCGATGAAGTCGAGGGCCTCGACGATCGAGCCGCCCTCGCCCTCGGTGACGGACGCGCGCATCCGCTCGCGCACCTCCTCCGGGAGCAGCCGGTGGGCGTGGTCGCGCGCCGCGAGCCACGAGGCGAGGTCGCGCAGCGCCTTGAGGTCGCGGACGCCCAGACGCCAGCGGGCGCCGGCCAGGAGGCGGACGAGCTCGCTGCCGGCGGCCGGGTCCTCGACCACGGTGAGCGCGGCGACGAGGTCGGCGATCTCGGGCTGCCGCAGCAGGCCCCCGATGCCGAGGATGTGGTACCGGACGCCGTGCTTCGCCAGCGCGGCGGCGAAGCGGTCCATGTGCGCGCGCACCCGGAAGAGCACCGCGGCCGACGGCGGCTCGGCGTTCTCGCGCAGTTGCCCGGCGAACCAGGCGGCGACGTCGTCCGCCTCCTCCTCGATCGTCTCGGGGAAGGTGAGCTCGACCGGGTGCTCGGAGGCCTGAGGCCCCGCGCTCAGCGTGTCGACCGCGACCGCGCTCCCCGCCGACAGCGGCTCCACGATCGCGTTCGCGGCGGTCAGCACACGGCGGCCGTTGCGCCAGCTCGTGCTGAGGGAGAAGCGGCCCGCTCCCCCGAAATCGGTGCCGAAGCGGCCGAGCCCCTCGGCGCTCGCACCGCGCCAGCCGTAGATCGACTGGTGCGGGTCGCCCACCGCCATCACTCCCTGCCCGGCGAAGAGCCGCGAGAGGAGGCGGGTCTGCAGCACGGAGGTGTCCTGGTACTCGTCGAGGAGCACCACCCGGTACCTCGCGCGGTGCTCGTCCACGATCCGCGGCACCCGGTCGACGATCCGCAGCGCGAGGGCCACCTGGTCCGAGAACTCGACGAAGCCGCGCTCGGCCTTCGCCTCCTGGAACCGCTCGGCGAGCGCCGTCAGCACCGGCAGCGCGCCCACGGCCTGTAGCGCCTTCTCGAGCTCGCGGTAGAGCCCCGAGCCGCTGCCTCCGCGCGGCAGCTCGCCCAGGCGGAGGAAGTCCTCGGCGAACGCGGCGACCGCGGCCGGATCGGCGAGGTTGTCGGCGAGGTCGTGCGCGAGCGAGACGACGAGGTCGGTCAGCCGGTCGATCCCCGCCTCCACCTCGAGGATGCGCGGATCGGCCGTGTCGGCCACGACTCCCCGCGCGAGATGCCAGGCGGAGGCCTCGGAGAGCACGGTCGCGTCCCCCTCGCGGCCGATCAGGGCGGCGTTGTCGCGGAAGATCGTGTTCGCGAAGGCGTTGTAGGTCGAGACGGTGGCGGCCTCGAACGGGTCGGGCGCCGACTGCCCGGGCGCGAGCGGGAGCAGGCCCGCCGCGCCGAGCTGGTCGATCCTCCGCCCGATGCGCTCGCCGAGCTCGGCCGCCGCCTTGCGGGTGAAGGTGAGGCCGAGCACCTCCGACGGCGCCGCGTGGCCGTTCGCGAGGAGCCAGAGGACGCGGTTCGCCATCGTCTCGGTCTTGCCGCTGCCGGCACCGGCGACCACCAGGGCAGGCTCGAGCGGCGCCTCGATGACGGCGCGCTGCTCGGCGGTGGGCGGGCGCAGGTCGAGGCGCTCGGCGATGGTCAGGGCGTCGATCACGGCAGCTCCTCCTCGAGGACGGCGGAGGGGTCGGGGTCGGCGGGGCCGGATGGATCGGCCGGCGCATCGGGACCCGGCTCCTCGGAGTCCTCCGGGTCCTCTGTCTCGTCGACCTCGTCGATCGCTAGGAGTCCGTCCCCCGGGACCTCGGGCACCGCGTGGATGCGGTACCGCAGGGCGTCGCCGGGGGAGAACGGGGTCGCGTCGAGCAGGCCCGAGAAGCCCGCCGCCGCCATGCCCAGGGCCGCGGCGCGGACGCGATCGCGCAGCCGCTCCAGCTCCTCCTCGCCGAAGCGCTCCTGGACCACCTCGCGGTACGGCTTCCCGCGCACGCCCGTCGCCACGAAGAGCAGCTTCGCGCCTCCCCCGTCGGCCGGGTCGGCCGCCTCGATCGCCCCTTCGGCGACGGCGAGCTGATAGCTGCCCAGCTGCGCGTGCTCGGCGATGTCGTCCTTGCGGGGGGTGCTGCGGCCCGTCTTGAGATCGACGATCGTGACGGAGCCGTCGGCCGCGCGCTCGACGCGGTCGATCGAGCCCCGCACCCGGGCGGGCGGGACGTCGAGCTCGAACTGCTGCTCGCGGCCGAGCACCACGCCTCCCCCGCGCTCGAAGTCGGCGAGGTAGCCCGCGAGGCCGTCGATCAGCCGCCGTGTGACGCGCTTCTGCCGCTCCCCCAGCCAGGGCGACTCGAAGACCAGCTCGGGCCACCGCGACTCAAGAGCCGCCCACAGCTCCTGCGGATCGGGCCGCTCGGCGTTCTCGAGGACCCAGTGCACGAGGGTGCCGACCCCCATCGCCGTGCTCGTCGTGGAGCCGGAGACGGCGTCGACGAACCAGTCCAGAGGAGACCGCTCGAAGGCCTCGAGCCGGCTCGGCGAGACGGAGACGGGCCGCTCGGGGTCGCCGACGTCGAAGAGCGGCTCCGTGGTCGAGGGCTCGAGCACCCCGGACCAGGAGGAGGGGTCGGCGCCCGGGACCTCCGCGAGCGCCAGGGCGCTGAGCCCTCGGATGGCGGCGGGAGCCTCGGTCGAGTCCGGCGTGGTGGCGGTCCGGCGCAGCGCCGCCACCGCCCCGCGCAGCGTGAGCGGCACTGCGGAGGCCGGATCGAGCCGCGGCGCGTCCGGCGGGGTGAGCCGGAAGAAGAGGGAGGGCGTCTCGTCCTCGCCCGCGACGGCGCTGAGCACCAGCTGCCGCCGGGCGCGGGAGGCGGCCAGGGCGAACATCCGGAGCTCGTCGTCGAGAGTGGCCTTGCGGGCGTCGAGCGGCAGTCCGCCCTCGCCGCGGGCGTGCCGCAGCAGGCCGTCCGGATCGAGCAGCGAGCCGCGCTGGCGGAGGTTGGGCCAGACGCCGTCCTGCAGTCGCGCCACCACCACGACGTCGAACTCGAGGCCGACGACGGAGGAGGGCGTGCCGATGAGGACCGCGTCCTCGACGGAGCGCGGAGCGAGCGTGTCCTCGGGGACCTCCGCCTCGAGGATCTCGGTGACGAAGCCGACCGCGGAGTGCCCGGTCGCCCGCTCCACGAACCGGCGCGCGGCGCTGAAGAGGGCGACCACGCCGTCGAGGTTGCGGTTGGCCTCGGCGGCGGTCAGGCCGGTGCCGAGGGCGAGCTCGCGCCAGGAGGACGCGACGCGGCTGGACTCCCACGCCGACCACAGGAGCTCCTCGATCGAGCCCCCCTCCTCGTGCAGGCGGCGGACCCGGTCGATCGTCACGGCCAGCCGCTCGGCCTGCCGGGCGGGAGCGGAGTCGATGGTCGCGAATCGGCCGGGCGCGGCGAGGGCCTCGACCAGCAGCGGGTCGCTCGCGCGGATGCCGCCGCCGGCCAGCTCCTCCGCCCGGAGCGCGAGCCGGAGCCTGCGCAGCCCCAGCCGGTCGACCCCGCCGAACGGGCCGAGCAGCAGCTCCGCCGCGAGCTCCGCGTCGAGGGGCCGCTCGCCGATCGCGACGCCGACCAGCACGAGCAGCGCCCGGGCCGCGTGATCGTCGCGCAGCGCCCGTCCGGCGAGCACGGAGCGGGTCGGCACCTCCGCCACCGCGAGCGCCTTCACCAGCGGCTGGACCGCGGCTCCGGAGCGGACGACGACCGCCATCCGCCGCCACGGCACTCCGTCGCGCAGCCGCCGCTCGCGCAGCAGCCGCGCCACCGTCGCCGCCTCCCGCGCCGCCGTCGGGGCGTGCAGCACCAGGACGGGCGCCGGGCCCGCCTCGGGGGCCGGAGCCGCGACCGCCGCCCGCTGCCGGCCGGCCGCCGCGGTGCCGATCCGCTCAGTGGCCGCGGACACGACCGCCCGCAGCGCGGCCGAGTGGCGGTGCACGCGCGCGAGCACCAGCGTCTCGACGTCGGACGCGCCGATGCTCGCGGCGAACCGGCCGAGCGTGTCGGAGGCCGCGCCGCGGTAGGCGCTGGTCGCCACGTCCGGATCGCCCAGCGCGATCACGGTCACCCCGCGCTCCGTCAGCGCCCGCAGCAGCACGAGCGTCGACTCGCTCGCCTCCTGGAGGTCGTCGACGACAACCAGACGCAGCGCGTCGATCCGCTCGCCGCCCTCGCCCGCGCGGATCGCCTCGGCCGCATAGGCCGCGAACTCCGCAGCGTCCAGGCGGGTCCCCGCCTGGGGCGCCATCCACTCGACCACCTCGCGCAGCTCGTCGAGCACGTCGGCCGCCGCGCTCCACTCCCCTCGCTCCGCGTCGATCCCGAGGGCGCGGATCGCGTCCGAGTCGAGCCCGTGCTCGGTCGCCCGCATCCCGAACTCGCGGAGCTCGGTCCGGAAGGTCCGCAGCCGCAGCACCTCGGGGCTGAACTCCTCCGGCCACCGCGGGCCGGTCCCCTCCTCGAGGTGGCCCTCGACGAGCTCCGACAGGAGTGCGTCCTGCTCGCCGCCGGTCAGGAGGGTCGGCCGCTCGAGGCCTCGCTCCTTGGCGGAGGAGGTGACCGCCTCGAACGCGAGCGAGGTCGCGGTCCGGGCGAGCGGGCCCCGGGTCGGCACTCCCAGCCGCAGGGCGAGCACGTCGCGCAGGGCGGTGGCGGCGGTGCGGCTGGCCGCGAGCACCACGACCGACTCGGGCGGGTACCCCCGCTCGAGGACGCGCTCGGCGACCAGCTCGACGACCGTCGTGGTCTTGCCCGTCCCCGGCGCCCCGAGCACGGCGGCGCTGCGGCCCTCGGGCAGCGCGAGCACCGCGCGCTGGGAGTCGTCCAGCACGACCGCGGGCTCGCCCGGGAGCGCCTCGCCGACGGAGGCTGCGGTGGAGGGAGCGGGGGTCGCGGGAGCGGTCACACGACCACGGTAGCCACCGGGTCCGACACTCCCGCCCGTCCCCGCCGGGAGCCCCGGCCGCCCGCTCCGCTCACCGCGAAACCGGCGCGGTCGTCCGAGCGCGGTCCCGTATCCTGACACCCTCGTCCCCTCCCGAAAGGCACTGCTGGTGGAAATCCGTATTGGAATGGTCAACACCCCGCGCGAGCTCAACTTCGAGTCGTCGATGTCCGTGACCGAGGTCGAGAAGACGGTGACCACCGCTCTCGAGGCCGGCACCGCCGTCCTCCGCCTCCGCGACGAGAAGGGCAAGATCTACATCGTCCCGACCGCCACCATCGCCTTCGTCGAGGTCGGCTCCGAGGAGTCGCGCCGCGTCGGCTTCGTCGCCTAGAGCGTCCCGGGCGGACACGTCGTGGAGCTCCTCTTCATCACCCTGTTCGGGGTCCTGATCGGTCTCGCCGCGCGCTACGGGCTGCCGCACCGGCACCTGCACGGCTCCGTGCTGGTCCCGGCGATCGGCGGCCTCGTCGCCGCAGTCGTCTGGGTCGCACTGACCTGGGCGGGCCTGCCGTGGGACGGCGGCCTGATCTGGGTCCTGTCCCTCGTCGCGACCGCCGTAGTCGTCGTCCCGGTCGGCCTCTCGCTCGGGCGCAGCCGCGCCCGCCGCGACGAGGCCTCCCTGCAGGCGATGCTCTCGGGACGCGTCGCCCCCTGATCCGAGCCGGAGGCGCGGGAGTCCTCGGACTTCCGCGCCTCCGTCGTTCCGGATTCCGGGGCAGTGCGACGCCGCGAACCGTCAGGCCGTGAGCCCCAGCGCGTCCATCCGACGCGTGTGCGAGGCGATGAGCTCGGTGAACACCGGCTCGATCCGCGACTCGTCGGAGTCGTGGTTGCCCGACCCCATCAGCGCGGAGCGCGCCACGAGAAGGGTGTCGCCCACCAGGCGGCGGCCCCAGACGGCCAGGCGCGAGCCCAGGCGCTCGTCCGCGGCGATCTCGCGGCGGAGGATCGCGATCACGCCGTCGACGCCCGTGTCCGCGCCGAGCGTCTGCGCGATGCGCGGCCCCACGTCGGTGGGCAGCCCGCCGGTGAGGCGGATGAAGAAGTCGTCGAGCAGGCCCGCCGTGATGTACGCCGAGAGCAGCGTCTCGTGGAGGTCCGCACCGCGGGTGAGCCGCTCGAAGGTGTCGATCGCGGGGCGGAACGGAGTCATGGCCTCGCCGGGCTCCACGTCGCGGCGGCGCAGCTCGGCGACGACCGCGTGGTGCTTCGCGAGCGCCGTGCCGGCGGCGGAGGAGATGGCCTCCTTGTCCGCGAGGTCGTCGGTCTCGGCGACGGCGCGCGCCAGCACCTCGAACACCGCGAGCTGGAGGTAGGCGACCTGGCCGAGGTAGGGCAGCACCTCGGGGGTGAGGTCGGCGAGGTCGACGCGGTCGCGCTTCTGGCTCGACTCCCCGCGGGGCGTCAGGCGGGGCACCTCGAGCAGGGGACGTCGACGTCGGAACCAGGCAGCCATTTCCTCAGCATAGGGCGCCGGAGGAGCGGGGTTCCGGGGCCGGCGGGGCCGGGAGCAGTAGACTCGCCGGGATGTCACCGGCGTTGGATCGGTGACCCTGCGCCCGGAGTCGTACAGGGGCGTAGACCGTTCGACACGACAGGCGCTTCACTCCGTGACTTTCTCCGATCTGAACATCGACGACGACATCGTCGCCGCACTCGCCGCCAAGGGCATCCTCGAGCCGTTCCCCATCCAGGAGCAGACGATCCCCCTGGCCCTGCAGAAGCAGGACATCATCGGCCAGGCCAAGACCGGCACCGGCAAGACCTTCGGCTTCGGCCTCCCCCTCATCCAGGCCCTCGGCACCGACCCGGAGCCGGGCGTCAAGGCGCTCATCGTCGTCCCGACCCGCGAGCTCGCCGTGCAGGTCACCGAGGACATCGAGCTGGCCGCCTCCAACCGGCCGACCAAGATCGTCTCGATCTACGGCGGCAAGGCCTACGAGGGCCAGATCGAGCAGCTGAAGGCCGGCGCGCAGATCGTCGTCGGCACCCCCGGCCGCCTCCTGGACCTCGCCGGGCAGCGCCTGCTCTCGCTCGCCAACGTGCAGGTGATGGTCCTCGACGAGGCCGACAAGATGCTCGACCTGGGCTTCCTCTCGGACATCGAGAAGCTGTTCGCGCAGACGCCGCCCACCCGCCACACCATGCTCTTCTCGGCGACGATGCCGGGCGCGATCGTCGCGCTCGCGCGCCGCTTCATGAACAAGCCCATCCACATCCGCGCGACCGACCCCGACGAGGGCATCACGCAGGCGAACATCAAGCACATCGTCTACCGGGCGCACTCGCTCGACAAGGACGAGGTCATCGCGCGCATCCTGCAGTCCGAGGGCCGCGGCAAGACCGTCATCTTCACCCGCACGAAGCGCGCCGCGGCCCGCATCGTCGAGGAGCTCAACGACCGCGGCTTCAACGCGGCGGCCGTGCACGGAGACCTCAACCAGGAGCAGCGCGAGCGCGCGATGGCGGCGTTCAAGGCCGGCAAGAAGGACATCCTGATCGCCACCGACGTCGCCGCGCGCGGCATCGACGTGAACGACGTCACCCACGTGATCAACCACACGATCCCGGACGACGACCAGACCTACCTGCACCGCGTCGGCCGCACCGGGCGCGCGGGCAAGACCGGCATCGCGGTGACCTTCGTCGACTGGGAGGACCTGCACAAGTGGGCCCTCATCAACCGGGCGCTGGAGTTCGGCCAGCCCGACCCGGTCGAGACCTACTCGTCGTCGCCGCACCTCTACACCGACCTCGACATCCCCGCGGGGACCAAGGGACGGCTGAAGCCGACCCCGATCCCCGCCGAGGCGAAGGCCGACGCGCGACCCGACCGGGGCGAGCGCTCCGACCGCGGCGAGCGCTCCGAGCGGGGCGACCGGCCGCCGCGTCGCCGCACCCGCTCCGACTCCGCCGACTCGACCGCTCCGCAGCAGACCGGCCCCGCTCCCTCGAGCGAGAGCAAGGAGCACCACGACGGCAACAGCGAGCCGCGCCGCCGCACCCGGTCGCGCCGCCGCTCGCCGCGCCCCGACGCGCAGGCCTGAGCCTCCGCGCCCCGAGCCCGTCCCCCCGCGATCCGTCGCGGGAGGGCGGGCTCTCGGCGTCTCAGCGGCTCTCCCGCGACTCGGCGGTGTCCCCACGCGACTCAGCGGCTCTCCGCCCCTCAGCGGTCACGGTGATCCGGCGGCTCTCCGCCTGTCAGCGGCTCTCCGCGACTCAGCGGGCGGAGGAGCGGATCGCGTCGACGGTCGCGCGCGCAGTCGTGTTCTCGCCCAGGCGGTTGGGCTTGCCCGTGCCGTGGTAGTCGCTCGAGCCCGTGGTGACGAGCGAGTACTGCTCGGCGAGCTCGCGCAGGCGGCGCTTGCCGTCGGCCGTGTTCTCGCGGTGCTCGACCTCGAGGCCGAACAGGCCGGCGTCGACGAGCTGCGGGAGGATCGACTCGACCGCGATCCCGCGGGCGCTCGCGGCCGGGTGCGCGATGACCGGGACCCCGCCCGCCGCGCGGACCAGGCGCACGGCGTCGACCGGGTCGGGCGCGTAGTGCGGGCGGTAGTAGCCGCCGCGCCAGTCGAGGATCCCCGCGAAGGCCGCGGAGCGGTCGGTGGCCAGGCCGCGGGCGACGAGCGCGTCGGCGATGTGCGGACGCCCGATGGTCGTGCCCGGGCTGGTCTGGGCGAGGACGTCGTCCCAGGTGAGGTCGTAGTCGGCCGCGATCGCGGTGACGATCGCCTCCGCGCGGTGCGTGCGGGCCGAGCGGATGCGCGCGGTCTCGGCCACGAGCCCCGGATCCGCCGGATCGACGAGGTAAGCGAGGACGTGGACGCTGGCCCAGCCGACGCGGGAGGAGAGCTCCATGCCGGGCAGCAGGTCGATGCCCGCCTCCTCGGCCGCGGCGAGCGCCTCGGCCCAGCCGCCGGTCGTGTCGTGGTCGGTGAGCGCCACTCCGGCGAGCCCGGCCGCAGCCGCGGCCCGCACCAGGACGGCCGGAGCCTCGGTGCCGTCGGAGACGACGGAGTGGGTGTGGAGGTCGTAACGGCCCCCGTCGACATGCATGCGCTCATCGTAGACGCGCCGCCTGCGAGCCCTCCGATGCCCTAGTAGCCTAGGCGGCGATGGGGACGAGACTGGTGAAGACCGCGGTGGCGGCGATCGTGGCGATCGCTCTGCTGGTGGTCGCGGCGCCCGGCTTCTTCGGGATCGCCCGGGAGGCCCCCTTCGCCCAGCTGGTGCCGTTCCGGCTCGCGACGGGCGCGGCGGCCGTCGGGCTCGCCGCTGTCCTGGTCGTGATCGCGGTCCTCGTCGCTCCGGTCAGGCGCCTCGCGCTGGCCCTCGCAGCGCTCGGCGTCGTCTTCGCGCTCGTGCTCGCGGGAGTGCAGGGAGCGCGGGGCTACGACTCCGCCGCTCCGCGCGCCCACCGCCTCGCCGACGTGCGCCTCGCGACCTGGAACGTGCTGCACGACGGCGTGCCCGTCGACACGATCGCCTCGCTCGCCCGGGAGAGCGCGGTCGACGGCATCGCCCTCCTCGAGGTCTCGCAGACGCACGCGCAGGACGTCGTGAACGCGCTCAGCGCCCAGGGGATGTCGATGACCCTCCACTACGCCGGGTCGGGCGCCGACGACGGGGCGGCCCTGCTGCTCTCCCCCTCGCTCGGCGGCTACAGCGTCGACACCGCCGCGGTCGTCACCGGATCGACACCGTCCCTCGTCGCACGCCCCGACACTCCCGAGCGCCCCGTCCTCGCCGCGGTGCACACCATGGCGCCGATCCCCTCGCGCCTCGCGGAGTGGCGGAGCGATCTGCTCTCGGTCTCCGCGCTCTGCTCCGCGGAGGAGGACGTCGTGGTCCTCGGCGATCTGAACTCCACGGTCGACCACTGGACCGGGCTGCCGGGCTCGGCCGCGCTGGGCGGCTGCCGCGACGCGGGGACCGTCGCGGGCGGCGCCGCCCTGGGCACCTGGCCGTCCTCGGTCCCGCCCGCGCTCGGCGCCCCGATCGACCACGTCCTCTTCTCCGGACGCTGGGAGGTCTCGGGCTACCAGGTCGTCGACGACCGCGACGACGCCGGGAGCGACCACCGGCCGCTGGTCGTCCAGCTCTCGGTCCGCGGGATGGTGAAGGACGCGTCCTGACGCTCCTCCCCGGCACCGACTCCCCGTCCTCCTCCCCCGCCCGGCCCGTGCGGCCCCCGCGGCCGTGCGGAGGAGGACAATGGGAGTCATGACGAACACGGAGGAGCGGACCGCCGCTCAGACTCCCGACCCCGCCGCCGCCCCGCGCCCCCGCGCCACCGCGAACCGCTCGACGACCCCCGCCTCCGACCGCTTCCGCGACTTCATCGCGTCCGGCTGGGCCGAGCGGGAGGAGCCGCTGCCTGCTCCGCGCGAGCAGGCGTCCTTCGCCGCCTCCCGCCGCGAGCGCCTCTCCGCGCTGCACACCGGCGTGCGCATCGTCGTCCCGGCGGGCCGCCTCAAGCAGCGCGCGAACGACACCGACTACCCGTTCCGTGCGCACTCGGCCTTCACCTGGCTCACCGGCTGGGGCTCCGACTCCGAGCCCGGCGCGGTCCTCGTCCTCGAGCCCGCCGGGTCCGGCCACAGCGCGACGCTCTACTTCCGCGAGCGCGCGGGCCGCGACTCCGACGAGTTCTACGCCAACCCCGAGATCGGCGAGTTCTGGATCGGGCCGCGTCCGTCGCTCGCGCAGGTCGCGAGCGATCTCGGCCTCGCCACCCGCGGGATCGCCGAGCTCGACGCGGTCCTCGACGCGCACGACGGCGTCCCCCTCGCCGTGCTGCGCGAGGCCGACCCGGCGGTGACCGGCCGTCTCGACGCGGTCGAGGCCGACGAGCGGGCGGACCGCGACGCGGCGCTCGAGCGCGACATCGCCGAGCTCCGCCTGGTCAAGGACGCCTACGAGATCGCCGAGCTGCGCGCCGCCGTCGACGCGACGGGCCGCGGCTTCGAGGACGTCCTGTCCGACCTGCCGCGCATCATCGCCCACGAGAAGGGCGAGCGCCTGATCGAGGGCGTCTTCAACGGACGCGCGCGCGCCGACGGCAACGCGGTCGGCTACGACACCATCGCCGCGGCGGGCCCCCACGCCTGCATCCTGCACTGGACGCGCAACGACGGGCCGGTGCGCCCCGGCCAGCTGGTGCTGCTGGACGCCGGCGTCGAGCAGGACAGCTACTACACCGCCGACATCACGCGCACCTTCCCGGTGGACGGCCGCTACACGGACGCCCAGCGCCAGGTTCACGAGACGGTGCGGGAGGCGGCCGACGCCGCGTTCGCGATCGTCCGACCCGGCATCCGCTTCCGCGAGGTTCACGCCGCGGCGATGGCCGTCATCGCGCGGCGCACCGCCGAGTGGGGCCTGCTGCCGGTCAGCGCCGAGGAGGCGCTCGAGGCCGACAACCAGCAGCACCGCCGCTACATGGTCCACGGCACCAGCCACCACCTCGGGCTCGACGTGCACGACTGCGCCCGGGCACGGCGCGAGATGTACCTCGACGGACTGGTCGAGGAGGGCATGGTCTTCACGATCGAGCCCGGCCTCTACTTCCAGCCCGACGACCTCACGGTCCCGGAGGAGCTGCGCGGCATCGGCGTCCGGATCGAGGACGACGTGCTCGTCACCGCCGACGGCGCCGAGAACCTCTCGGCCGGCATCCCGCGCTCGGCCGACGACATCGAGGCGTGGATGGCCCGACTGGCCCGCTGAGCACGGTCGCCCGCGGGGAGCCCCGGCCGCTCAGGCGGCGAGGGGCAGCGCGAACTCCCCGCGGGCGGCGGCGAGCGCCAGCCCGTCGAGCAGCGTCGCCAGCTGACCGGCGGGAGCGTCCGGGTCCTCGGGATGCCACTGCACGCCCACGAGGGGGGCCGCGACGTGCTCGACGGCCTCGATCACGCCGTCCTCCGCCCGGGCGACGACCCGCAGCCCCGGAGCGAGCAGGTCGACCGCCTGGTGGTGCGCGCTCTGCACCGCGAGCGCCTCTAACCCGAAGAGCCCGCCGAGCACGGAGCCCGCCGCGAGCCCGACCTCGTGCCGGTGCATGCGCTGGTGAGCAGGGGCCGCCGCGTTGACGTGCTCCGCCTCCGGCCCCAGGTCCTGCACCAGCGTGCCGCCGAGCGCGACGTTGACGATCTGCAGGCCGCGGCAGATGCCCAGCAGCGGGGTCCGGCGGGCCAGCGCCCGGTGCACCAGCGCGATCTGGGCGGCGTCGGCGCGCTCCGCGTGGGGACCCTCGGCAGGGTAGCCGCGGTCGGCGCCGTACTGCTCGGGAGCGATGTCCTCGCCGCCCGCGAGGACGAGGGCATCCGCCCCCGCCGTGCGCGCCAGCAGCTCCTCCGTGCCCAGCTCCTCGGCGGCGAAGCGCTCCGCCCGCCAGCCGCGCTCGTGCGCGAGGGCGAGGATGCGGCCGTTCAGGATCTGCACGTAGGCGTGGTACTCCTCGCGGCCCGGTCGCACGCGGGCGACCTCGACGATGGCGAGCGAGCGGGTCATGACTCCATCCTGGGCACGCCGCCGCCGCTGGTCGAACCGCCGTGTCACGCGGTGTCACACTCCGGCCGTACGATCACGGAGTGACCTCGCCGAGCCCGTCCCTCCCGGAGCGCGTGCAGCAGGCGCGCTCCGAGGTCTCCGTCCTCGCCGGGACCACTCCCGAGCGCCGGGTCCGACCGCTGCGCGAGGCCGTCGAGCACGTCGCCGCCGGCGGCTCCCCCGATCCCGGCGCCCTGCTCGACGCGGTCGACTCGCTGGTCGGGCTCGTGACCCGCGCCGAGGTGCAGCTGAGCGGCGTCGAGCGCTCCGTGCGGGACGACCTGGAGCGGGCCGCCACCCTCTCGGACCTGCGCACCTCGGCGCAGCTCGCCTCCGCCGCCGACGTGGCCGTCGCGTGCGCCGCGGCACGGTCGCTCCTCCTCGACGCCGACGACGCCCGGTCGGCCGGCGCCCGCCACGATCCGGCCGCGCTGCTGGTCCTGCTGCTCGACGCCGACTCCGCTCTGGACGCCGTCGTCTCCGGGTACCGTGAGCCGCGAGCCCAGGCCGAGCGCCAGCTCCTCCTGTTCGAGGCGGCGCGCACCGCGGCCCGGCTCGGCGCCGAGTCGGTGCTGCTCCTGGCCGCCGTGCACGGCGAGCGCATCACCGCGGCACCCCGGATCCTCGCGGAGGAGACGCTCGGGCAGCTGGACACCGCGGTGCGCCGTGCGGCAGGCGATCCGGCCGGCGCTCTGGACGAGGCCCGCGCCGCCGCCGACCGCGCCCGCTCCGCACTCGACGAGGCCCTGGTCGACCTCGACGGCGCACCCCCGTCGCTCCGCCCCGCGGCCGTCCCCGGAGGCCTGCCCGCGGCCTGAGCACGCAGGCACCCGGCACCGGCGCGCGTGCCATAGTGAGGGACATGGCCTCCTTCCTCGTCGTCCCCCAGTGGCAGGGCTCGGCGTCGACGCGCGCGATGCGCCTCGTCGACGGAGCCGAGGCGATCCGGGGCGATCTGCCCTCCTCCGCCACCACGACCCTCGACATCCCCGCCGAGGCGGGCGACGCCCAGGACACCGGCATCCGCCGCTACGCCTCGGTCGCCACCGTCGCCGAGCGGGTGCGCGAGGCCCTCTCGGGCCGCACCGGTCCCGTGATCACGATCGGCGGCGACTGCGGCGTCGAGTTCGCGGCGATCGGGCACGCCGTGCGCTCGGCACCGGGCCCGGTCGCGCTGGTCTGGCTCGACGCCCACCCGGACGCGCACACTCCCGAGTCCTCCCCCAGCGGCGCCTTCTGCGGCATGGTCCTCTCGGCCGCGCTGGGACGCGGCGTCGGCCTCCTGAGCGCGGGCGCCGAGGAGCGGGTGGCCGACGAGCGCGTCGTCCTCGGAGGTGTCCGCTCCGCCGACGACGGCGAGCTCGAGCGGCTGGTCGAGCGGGGCGCCGCGGTGCTGCCCGCGGACGCCCTCGACCCGGAGTCGCTCGTCGCGGCGGTCGAGGCGACCGGTGCCGCCTCCGTCTACGTGCACCTCGATCTGGACGTGCTCGACCCCGCCGATCTCGCCGGGCTGTTCGACCCGGTGCCCTTCGGCGTTCCCGCCTCGCGCCTCGTCGCGAGCCTCGACGCCCTCCGGTCCCGCTTCCCGCTCGCGGGCGCCGGCGTCACCTCGTTCGCCCCGTCGTCGCCGACCGCGGCCGAGGACGACCTGCCCACGATCCTCCGCCTCCTCGGCGCTCTGTCCCGCGGGGCCTGAGAGAGCCCTGCCATCGGCGCGCAAGCCCGAGCGCGTGTCGGCGGCACCCGGCAAGATGGTCGGACGGGACCGAGCGGAGGAACGATGAGCGACGAGAGACCGCGCGTGCGCACCGAGCGGCGCGGGACCGTGCTCGCGATCGTGCTGGACCGGCCCGAGAAGCGCAACGCCGCCGATCTGCGGCTGCTCGCGGAGCTGGCGTCCGCGTACGGCGAGCTCGACCGCGACCCGGAGCTGCGCGCCGGCGTCGTCCTCGCCGAGGGCGGGCACTTCACGGCCGGGCTCGACCTCGCCGACATCGGGCCCCGCCTGGGCTCCGACGGCCTCGACTTCGTGCCCGAGGGCGGTCTCGACCCCTGGGGCCTGCGCACCCGCCCCGTGAGCAAGCCGGTGGTCATCGGCCTCCAGGGCACCTGCCTCACGCTCGGCATCGAGCTCGCGCTCGCGAGCGACGTCGTCCTCGCCGAGCGGTCCACCCGCTTCGGCCAGATCGAGGTCGCCCGCGGCATCCTGCCCTTCGGCGGAGCGACGCTGCGCTTCCCCCGCGCCGTCGGCTGGGGCGACGCGATGCGCTGGATCCTCACCGGCGACCTCTTCGACGCCGAGGAGGCCCACCGCATCGGCCTCGTGCAGCAGGTCGTCCCCGACGGGACGGTCGCCGAGGCGGCCTGGGCGCTGGCCGCCCGGATCGCCGCGCAGGCGCCGCTCGCCGTGCAGGCCGCCCTGGCCAGTGCCCGGCTCGCGGTCGCCGCGTCCGACGCCGAGGCCGCGGCCGCGCTCCCCGGGGCGCTCGCGCGTCTCGCGGCGTCCGAGGATGCGCGCATCGGCACCGAGGCCTTCCTCCAGCGCACGACGGCGGAGTTCACCGGACGATGAGCGACGAGAGCACCACCGTCACGGCGCCCGGCGGCTCCTCCCTCGAGGCGCAGCAGGAGCGCGCCGCGCAGCAGCTCGAGATCCGGCTCCGCTACGGCGACCAGGTGTGGGAGCTGCGCGAGGTCGACCACTTCGCCGTCTTCTCCCGCCGCAGCACCGCACGACGGGCCGGGCGCGTCCTCGTGGCCTCCGGCTTCCAGATCGCGATCTCGCGGCTGAGGCTGAGGCAGGTCCTCGTCGCGAGCCACCACGCCGCGGTCGACGAGGAGTCGACCACCGCGTTCCTCCGCCAGGTGATCGAGGCGGTCGAGAGCCACGGCGGCCGCTACGACGGCTGGCGGGCCGAGATCGTGCCGGCGCATTGAGCGCCGGGCACCCACCGACGACGGGGCTCGACGCCTCCGAGAACCCCAGGGAGACAGCATGAGCAGCACGACGGACGAGTTCGACGTCATCGTCATCGGAGCAGGGCCGGTGGGCGAGAACCTCGCGGACCGCGCGGTCCAGGGCGGCCTCACCGCGGCCGTCGTCGAGAGCGAGCTCGTCGGGGGCGAGTGCTCCTACTGGGCGTGCATGCCCTCGAAGGCGCTGCTGCGGCCGCCGATGGCGCTCCGCGCCGCCCGTGATCTCCCCGGCGCGGCGCAGGCGGTGAGCGGAGGAGTCGACGTGCCCGCGCTCCTGGCCCGCCGCGACTCCTTCACCAGCCACTTCGACGACCACGGCCAGGTGCAGTGGCTCGAGGGCGCCGGCATCGAGCTCGTCCGCGGGCACGGCCGCCTGAGCGGCGAGCGCGAGGTGACCGTGACCGGACCCGACGGCGAGGTGCGCGTGCTCCGCGCCCGCTCCGCCGTCGCCGTCGCGACCGGCACCACCGCCGTCGTCCCCGACATCCCGGGCCTGCGCGCGGCATCCCCCTGGACGAGCCGCGAGGCCACCTCGGCCGAGGAGGTGCCGCCGCGCCTCGTCGTCATCGGCGGCGGAGTCGTCGCGACCGAGATGGCGACCGCCTACGCCGGCATGGGCTCCTCCGTCACGCTCGTCGCCCGCAGCGGACTCCTCGCGCCGTTCGAGCCCTTCGCCGGCGAGCTCGTCGGCTCGGCGCTCCAGGAGCTCGGCGTCGACCTGCGCCTCGGCGACTCGCCCGTCTCGGTCGAGCGCCGGTCCGACGGCACCGTGGCGGTGACGCTCGAGGGCGGCGACGTCATCGAGGCCGACCAGGTGCTCGCCGCGACCGGCCGCGCCCCGCACACCCGCGACGTCGGCCTCGAGACGGTGGGCCTCGAGCCCGGCTCCTCGCTGACGGTCGACGACACGATGCTCGTGCTGGGCGGCGACGGTGCTCCCCTCGGCGGCGGGCGTCCGTGGCTCTACGGGGTCGGCGACGTGAACCACCGCGCACTGCTCACGCACCAGGGCAAGTACCAGGCCCGTGCGGCCGGCGACGTGATCGTCGCGCGCGCCACCGGTGCCGAGGTCCACGACGCCCCCTGGGGAGCGCACGTCGCGACCGCGGACCACGAGGCCGTGCCGCAGGTCGTCTTCACCGACCCCGAGGTCGCGTCGGTCGGCCTGACCGCCGCGGCCGCCGAGAAGGCCGGCTACCGCACCCGGGTCGTCGACTACGAGATCGGCTCGGTCGCCGGCGCCGCCCTCGCCGCCGACGGCTACACGGGCACCGCGCGGATGGTCGTGGACGAGGACCGGAAGGTCGTCCTCGGCGTCACCTTCGTCGGCAAGGAGGTCGGAGAGCTGATCCACTCCGCGACGATCGCCGTCGTCGGCGAGGTGCCGCTCTCGCGCCTCTGGCACGCGGTCCCCTCCTATCCGACGATCAGCGAGGTCTGGCTGCGGCTGCTCGAGACCTACGGACGCGACAGCGCGTGAGCGCGCTCCGTCGAGCCGTCGCGACGGTGGCCCTGGATCCGGCGATCACCCGGCCGGGCTACCTCTTCGCGTGCGCGGTCGGCCTCGCCTGGGGCGCGCTGTGGAGCACGGGCCCGATCCGGCGCAGCCACGGCCTCGTCGTCTTCACCGGTCTGCCCTCCTGGGCGTTCGGCCGCGGGGGGTCCTGCGTCGGCACGAGCTACCTCACGGGCACCAACGTCTCCGACAGCGTCCTCGAGCACGAGGCCGTGCACAAGGAGCAGTGGCGGCTCTACGGGATGTGGTTCCCGTTCGCGTACACGGTGGCGGGTCGCGATCCGCTGCGCAATCGATTCGAGATCGAAGCCGGTCTCGAGAAGGGCGGATATCTCCGTGGTCACTGACATGACGGGGCGCGTCGTCGTCCTCACCGGAGCGAGCTCCGGCATCGGCCGGGTCGCGGCCGGAGCGCTGGCGTCCGCCGGTGCCCACGTGGCCGTGGTCGGGCGGAACCCCGAGCGCACCCGCGCGGTCGCCGCCGACGTGGGAGGGGACGCGTTCCTGGCCGACTTCGACCGGCTCGACGACGTCCGCGCCCTGGCCGACGGCCTCCTCGAGCGCTACGAGCGGATCGATGTGCTGGCGAACAACGCGGGCGGGCTCGTCTCCCACCGCGCCGAGACGGTCGACGGCCACGAGCGGACGATCCAGAGCAACCATCTCGCGCCGTTCCTGCTCACGCGGCTCCTGCTCCCGCGGATGATCGAGACCTCGAGGGAGCGGGCCGGCGTCCGCGTCGTCTCCACTGCGAGCCTCGCGAACCGCTTCGGTCGCCTGAGGCTCGACGACCTCGACAACCGCCGCGGTCCGTGGCTCGGCGGCTGGCGGGCGTACGGCACGTCGAAGCTGGTGACGATCCTCTTCATCCGCGAGCTGGCGGAGCGGCTGCTGACGACGTCGGTCGACGCGTACTCGTTCCACCCGGGCGTCGTCTCGACGAGCTTCGGCGCCGGCAGCACGATGATGAAGCTGATGACGAGCCTCTCGGTCGGCTCCTTCGGGATCTCCGCCGAGGCGGGTGCGGTGCCGCTGATCACCCTCGCCTCCGAGCCCGACGTCGGTGCCGCCAGCGGCACCTACTTCGACCAGCTGACACCGCACGGCTCCCTGAACCCCCAGGCCCGCGACCGCGCTCTCGCCCACGACCTCTGGACCCTCTCCAGCCGCCTCGTGGGCGTCTCCCCCACCCTGTAGCCCGCTGCCGCTCCCCGCCGCCGCCGACTCGACGCGGGGGCGGCGCGGAGTACCCGACCCGCTCGCCGGGAGGATCTCGACACACCCTCTCCGAGGGCTGCCCGATCAGCAGGTCTGTGCGCGGTCGTCGGGCTCGGTCTGTGCCCGCGAGCTGCTCGATCAGCCGCGAGATCGGTCGGGCGTGGATCTCGAAACTCCCTCTCCGAGGGCTGCCCGATCAGCATGTCCGGGCGCGGTCGCCCGGCTCGCCAGGCACCCGAGGACCGTTCGATCACGCGCGACGTCCGTCGGGAGTGGATCTCGAGACGCCCTCTGCGAGATCCACTCGATCAGCATCGTCCCCCGCGGTCGCGCCCCTGGCGCGCCGCATCCTCTGCGGCCGCGCCCCCGGCGCGCCGATCCTCTACGAGCAGCGCCCGGAGCGTCGCAGGGCGTCGTTCTGCAAGGCGGAGGAGGAAGCGATACCGGCGGTATCGCGCCCGACGACAACGCCGCAGAACGTCGCCCTGCGGCGCTCCGGGTCAGTTGGACTCTTGGCGGCCGAGGCGCCAGTACCCCATGAACGCCACCCGCTTCCGGTCGAGTCCGAGCTCGGTGACGAGGCAGCGGCGGATCAGCTTCACGGCGCCGGCTTCTCCGGCGATCCAGGCGTAGAGGCCGGGGTCGGTGCTCTCGTCGGGGACCTCCCAGAGCATCTCGTGGTCGACGTCGATGTCGCTGACGTCGACGCCGCGGTGGTGGGCGGTGAGGAAGCGGGTGGCCCAGGCGCGGACCGCGTCGCCGAGGGCCGCTCCGGGGGCTGCCGCGTCGGCGCGGACGATCCAGGTGACGTCGACGCCGGCGGGGTGGCGGAGCGGGAGGCGGTCGTGGGCGGTGGGGACCTCGAGGAACGCGGCTCCGGTGGCGTCGTCGTCGAGGCTCTCGAGGATCGCGGCGATGGCGGGGACGGCCGTCTCGTCGCCGGCGAGGAGGAGGGAGGTGGCGGCGCCGGGGTGGAACTCGACTCCGCCGCCGGGGAGGTCGGAGCGCGTGTCGGGCGCGATGATGACGATCTGGTCGCCGGCGCGGGCGCTCTCGACCCAGGCGGAGGCCGGTCCGGTGTCGCCGTGGGCGGCGAAGTCGATGTCGACCTCGGCGTCCTCGGGGCGGACGGCGCGGATGGTGTAGGTGCGGAGCGGGTTCCGGAGCTCGTCGGGGAGCTGTCGCCAGCGGCCGTACCAGTCGGGGTCGAGTCCGTCGGGTCCGTCGGGGTCCGAGACGGAGGCGAGGAAGGCGGGGGCGTCGGAGGCTGCGGTGGGGACGACGAGCTTGATGCGCTGGTCGGGGCCGGTGCAGCCGACGTGGTCGAGGCCGGTGCCGGTGAGGGTCACGCGGATGAAGTGCGGGGCGATCCGGGTCGCTGCGGCGACGGTCGCGAGGTACGGCCGGTAGGCCGGTCGGGCGGGGGCGGCGGTCGTCAGAGGCATCGCCTCAGTCTCGCACAGAAGGTAAGCCTTGCCTAACACTCAGCCGGGACGCCCGGCGGACGGTCAGCGCGCGGCGTGCTCGGCGGAGGTGCGCAGGCGCGCCTCGACGTCGGCGGCGAGCTCGGCGACGACGGGGCCGGCCCCGCCGATCCAGGCGCAGAAGTCGTGGCGGCCGTCGGCCCACGGGTAGTCGCCGTCGACGACCGACATCTCGCCGACCCAGGCCCGGACCGCGCGGTCGAGTGCGACTCCGCGGGAGCATCGCTCACCGGTGCCGGGGGCGCCCGAGCGCTCGGAGCGGCCGAGCCAGGTGACGCAGACCCGTCCGGGGGCGGCGAGCGGCGGCAGTCCGCGCGCGTCGTCGACCTCGACGAAGACCTGGCCGCGGGCGTTCGCGGGAAGGGCGTCGAGGATGCTCTGGATCCACGGCACGACGGTCTCGTCGCCCGCGATCAGGAACTGCTTCACGTCGACCGGCGCGGAGCCGTCGCGGTCCTCGAACATGCACATCGTGTTCGAGTATAGGCAAGGCTTACCTCAGTGACCAGAGCCGGACCCTGACCATCCGCCGTGCGGCCGCGCCCGGACCCGTCACCACTGCAGCCTCCCCCGTCACCACTGCGGCGGGTGCCGCCTCTGCCAGCGCGCCCGCCGCTCGAGCTGCGCGCCGATCGCCAGCAGTGTCGCCTCGCCGCCGGGTCGCCCGATCAGCTGGACTCCCATCGGCAGGCCCTCCTCCGTGGTGCTCAGCGGAAGGGTGATCGCGGGGAGGCCGCTCACGTTCACGAAGGACGTGTACGGCGTGTAGAGGCACTGCTGCTCGAAATTGCGCTCGGGATCATCGAGGTCGTACCAGCCGACGGGACGCGGCGTCATCGCCAGCGACGGCGTCAGGACCGCGTCGACGCCGGAGAACGCCGCGATCACCGCGCGCTCGTAGCCCGAGAGCCAGGACGCCGCCCCGACGATCTCGCGGGCGGAGCGCCGGCGTCCCTCCTCCACCAGCCAGCGGGTCAGCGGCTCCAGCAGATCGAGGTCCGCGCCCTCGACGGGCAGGGTCGCGGCGCCGCTCTGCCACAGCGTCCGGAACGCGGCGGGGTACGGGGCGCTCGGGGGGAGCGACGCCTCCTCGAGCCCGTGGCCGAGCGCGGCCAGCGCGGCGATCCCCTCGTCCAGCGCGGCGCGCGCCTCCGGAGCGAGAGCGATCTCGTACTCCTCGTCCCAGGGCGAGTCCGTCAGCACGCCGATCTGGAAGCGCCCCTCTCCGCGCACCGCGGCGCCGAGGAACGAGCCGTCGCCGTCACCGGGCGCGCCGAGCGACCAGCGCTGCGGGAGGCGGCCGTTCGTCCGCTCCAGCATGCCCTCGAGCAGGAGGCCCGCGTCGGCGACCGAGCGGGTGATCGGCCCGGCGACCGTCAGGCCGCCGACTCCGCCGATGCCGGAGAGCGCGGCGACACGTCCGCGGGAGGGCTTCAGTCCTACCAGGCCGCAGGCCGCGGCGGGGATGCGGATGGACCCGCCGCCGTCCGAGGCGGGGGCGAACGGCAGCAGTCCCGCGGCGACGGCGACCGCCGCTCCTCCACTGGATCCGCCGGCCCCGAGGCGGGTGTCCCAGGGCGTGACGGCGGGCGGGCCGATGCGCGTCTCGGTGTAGGAGGGCATCCCGAACTCGGGCGTCGCGGTCTTGCCGAGGCTGACCGCTCCCGCCGCGTCGAGCACCTCGACGATCTCGTCGGAGGCGGTGGGCACGTGGTGCTCGCGCAGCCGGGATCCGAATGCGGTCCGCACGCCCGCGCGCCGCCAGAGGTCCTTGTCGCCGCTCGGCAGGCCCCAGAGCGGAGCGGTGCCGGGCCCGGTGCCGAGCGCTGATGCCCGCTCCCGCGCCCGATCGGCGGTCACCGTGGCGAAGGCGCCCAGCTCCCCGTTCCAGCGCTCGATCCGGGCGAGGTAGTGATCGGCGAGCTCGAGAGGCGTGACCTCTCCGCGCTGCAGCCAGTCCCACTGCTCCTGGGCGCTGAGGTGGTGGAGTTCGAACATGGAACGACCCTATTCCGCCGCTCCGGGGAGCCGGCGGAACAGGGTCGTGGGGGTCAGGCCGCGCGGCGGCCGCTCTCGCTCGCCTCGTCGATGCCCTTCCGGGCGCCGTCGGGCACCACGGTGTCGCGGTCGATGCGGGCGCCGGTCGCGATCACGGCCGAGCGTCCGATGCGGGAGTAGCTCCCGATCCGCGCCCCCGGTCCGATGATCGCCTCGGGCCCGACGTGCACGTTCGCGCCGATGAAGGCGCTGTGCCCGATCATGGCGTCGCGGTCGACCCAGCTGCCCGCGCCGATCCAGGCGCGCTCGCCCACGGTCGCGCCGGGCTCCACGTAGGCGCCGGTCTCCACGTACGCGGTCGCCGAGACGCGCGATCCGGGAGCGACCATGCCGCGTCCGTTCGCGTGGCGGCGGTAGACGATCTCGTCGTCACTGCCGCGCGCCCCTCGACCCTTGTTCATCCCTGTTCCTGCCATCTGCCTCTGGCTCCTCCGAGCTGTCCGGTGGGCGGGGCGCCGAGCCCCGTCCCGTCATCGGTAGACAACAGCGGCGAGCGCCCGCGCATTCCCCGTTCGGGGGGCGCTGGCGCGGGGTGGAGGCGGGGCGGCGGGCGGAGCGGAGAGCGGGCTGCGGAGCGGACCCGCGCGGGCGTCCCCGGAGCGTCACTCCACCGCGTCGGCGACCGCGGTCACGACCGCGCGGAACCGGTCCGGCGCCTCGCGGATCCGTCGCCGGAGGAGGACCCCGGCGAGCGCCGACGAGGCGGGTGCGGCGACCAGCTCGCACTCGACCCGGGCCCCCTCCTCGTCCGCCAGGACCCGCCACTGCTCGACGCCGAGCACGGGGAGCCGGCGCTCGAGCCCGCTCCCCCGCCGCTCGTACGCGCCGTCGGCGGCGAGGACGTCCGCGAGGGCGGCGAGCACCGGGGCGGGGTCGGCGTGGAGGACGGAGGCGAGGGCGAGGATGCTGCGCACGGCGGCAGTCTCGCACGCCCCCGCGTCAGGAGCGGGCGTCGAGGACGCGCCGGAGCCAGTCGAACGACGCCTTGGGCACGCGGTCCCGGCTGCGCGTGTCGACGGCCACGAGCCCGTGCGGGCGGCTGTAGCCGTGCTGCCACTCGAACGCGTCGACCAGGGTCCAGAGCTGCACGGCCTCCACCGGCAGTCCGTCGTGGACGGCCTCGGCGAGAGCTGCCAGGTGCGCCCCGAGCCAGCGGATCCGCTCCGTGTCGACGATCGCACCCTCGCGATCGGGCTCGTCGGGGTAGCTCGCGCCGAGCGCGGTCACCACCAGCGGCGGCAGGGCGTCGCCGTAGCGCTCCACGAGGGACCGCAGCACCGAGACCACCGCCCAGGGTGCGACCGGCGAGCCGTCGCCCGTGCGGTCCAGCTCCGGCCAGGGCGCCGTGTGGAAGGGGAGCGCGGGAGGAGCGCCCACCCCGGTCGGCAGCGCCGGGTCGCGGCCCGCCACGATCCGCAGCGGCGGCAGCGGCGCGACCGCGTAGAAGTCGAGCGGAGCCGAGATGCGGGCGAGGTCGACCGGATCCGCCTGCGCGAGGGCGCCGAGGAACGGCGGCAGCTCCTCCGGTCCGACCGGGTAGGACCCGGTCAGCACGGCGTCGGCCACCAGGCGGTTCCGCAGGACGTCCGCCAGGGAGGCGAAGGCGCGGTCCCGGTCGTCGTCGGAGACGGGCTCGACGGGCGCGAGCGCGTCGACGAGGCCGATCCTCCCGGTCACCTCCGCCGCCCGCAGCGCCTCCAGCGCCACGCCGTGCCCGAGGAGCTGGTGGTGCAGCGCCGGCAGGGCGCTGAACAGCCGGCCGGCGCCCGGCGCCTGCCGCGCGAGCGCGTAGCCCTCGAGCATCACCGTCGACGGCTGGTCGAGGGTGATCCAGTCGGCGACCCGGTCGCCGAACCGCCCGCCGAGCTCGAAGGCGAGATCGCCGAACCGGAACGCGGTGTCGCGGTTCATCCAGCCGCCGCTGAGCGCCGACGGGGTGTCGCGGTGGTGCAGGGTCAGCGCGACCCGGATCCCCGTCTCGGCGAGCCCGTCGAGCAGGCGGTCGTAGAAGCCGAGCCCTCCGCGGTCGATCGGCCCGCGGCCGTCGGGCTGCAGCCGGGGCCACGAGACCGAGAGCCGGAGCTCGTCGACGCCGAGATCGATCAGCAGCGCGAGGTCCTCGCGCCAGCGCAGGAGGAAGTCCGTCGCGATCTCGGGAGTGGCCTCCTCGGCGATCGTCCCCCGTCGCAGCGCGAAGTCGTCCCACACCGACCGGCCACGGCCGCCCGTCTCGAGGGAGCCCTCCGTCTGGAAGGCGCTCTGCGCCAGTCCGATGCGCAGGCCCGGCGGCAGGAGTGCGCCCAGCTCGCGCGGATCGTCGAAGCGCGCAGCCTCGACGCGCACCTCCCGCCGATCGCGCCCGCGGGCCTCGTCTTCGCGCATTCCACTGTCCTCCGGATCTGATCGACGGGTATATTCTCGCGGAAGCGCTCTCCCGGATCTCCCCGACTCCCCCGACCGACTGAGACGCCTCCTCCGGATGGTGTACATCCGGGAACAGTGGTGCGGCGCGCTTGACAGCTCCCCCCTGCCCCCGTGCAATGGACGCATCGTGAAATCGGGCGTCGACGTGGCAGTACCGGGGGGTTCACCGGTCGTGCCGGTGCCCCGACTCCGCCGATCCCCGCGGCGCACGGCCGCCCTGCTGCTGGTGCTCCTCGCGGCCGTCGCCTCCGTCTCCGGGCTGGCCGCGCCGGCCGCGCAGGCCGCCGCTCTCGCGATCACCGCTCCCTCCTCCGGCGCGGTCCTCAGCACGGGAGCGACGACGGTCACCGGCACGGCGACGGCCGGGGACCAGGTGCAGATCGGGCTCCGCGGCGGCGGCGACCCCCTCTGCATCACCACCGCGGGCCCCGACGGCGGCTGGAGCTGCGCCGTCTCCCTCGACGACGGGCCGGCGACCCTGGTCGCGGTGGAGCTCCTCGCCGGCGGCGGGACCACCTCGGCCGCCGTCCCGATCGCCGTCCTCAGCGCCCCCGTCATCGAGTCGGTCGACGGCTCGGCGACCTCGGCGGGCTCGGTCCGCGGCACGGCCTACCCCGGCGCGAGCGTCGCCGCGGTCTCGAACGGCGGCGCCGCGTGCCTGGCCACCGCCGACTCCGGCGGCGCGTGGTTCTGCCAGCTCGCCCCCACTCCGGCGCCGGGCAGCTACCGCGTCACCGCGACGCAGACCGCCTCCTTCGCCGGCAGCGCCGCCTCGCCGGCCAGCGCGCCGGTGACCCTCGTGGTCGACACCGCTGCTCCTGCCGCCCCCGCCCTCACCTCGCCGTCGAACGGCGCCGCCCTGCCGCTCAGCGGCGCGTCCTACTCCGGGACGGGCGTGGACGGCACTCGCGCCTACGTGTACGTGGACCGGGTCAACACCTGCGACGCGGCGGTCAGCGGAGGCACCTGGAGCTGCACCGGCGGCACGATCACGGCGGGCGCGCACCGGGTCTCCGCCATCGCCGGGGACAGCGCCGGCAACTACAGCCCGCCGAGCCCCTGGATCGACGTGACCTTCGCGGCGGCGACGACCGCTCCCACCGGCACGCCCAGCGCGACGACGCCGGCCGCCCCCGGAGCCGCGGCCACCGCGCCCGGGGCCGCCGCGTCTCCCGCTCCGAGCAGTGCGGCGCCGACCGCGTCCCCGTCGCCCGTCCGCCCCGGAGAGGCCGCGCCCGCGCCCGAGGACGAGCCGACCGCCGAGCCCACGGCAGCACCGGTCCCGGCTCCCGACCAGGACGGCGGTGACGTGCCGCCGCAGCCCGCCCCCGACGCCGGATCGGAGCCGGGCGGCTGGAGCGCGGCGACCGGGATGACCACCGCGCTGTCCGCCGGATCGCCCGTCGTCTCGATGGCCGACTGGATGCGCTCCCTCGCGCTCGCTCTGCTCTCGCTCGCCCTGGTCGTCGTGCCGGCCCGCCTCGCCGCGGCCGGGCGGGCGCCCCGCGCCGAGCGCAGCTGGCACCTCACGGGCCGCAATCGCGCCGCCGTCGAGTACGACGACAAGCCGGACACCGGTCCCGCCTCGCCGCGCCTGATGGTCGTGGGGATGATCGGCTGCGCAGCCGGCCTCGTCCTGCTCTCGGGACGCGTCGACGGCCAGCCCGCCTACCTGCGCCTGCTGATCGCCGTCATCGTGGCCGTCGCCGTGGTCAACGCGGTCGCCGCCGCCGTCCCCGCGCTGGTCGGCCGGCGGATCGGCGTCAGCGGGATCGGCGTCGTCGCCGCTCCGCGCGCGCTGCTCCTGGTCGCGGCGGCCGCTCTCGTCTCGCGCTTCGCGGGACTGGACCCGGCGCTCCTCTTCGGCGTGGTGATCGGCCTCGTCCTCCCCGAGGGCGCGTCCGCCGTCGACCGCGCGAAGCTCTCCGCCGTCCGCGTCGTCTCGCTGCTGGGTCTCGCCGGACTCGCCTGGGGCGCCTCCGCCGTGGTCCCGCCCGACGGCTCGTTCGGCTCCGTGCTCGCCGCGGAGGTGCTCAGCGCGACCACGCTGATCTCGGTCGGCTCGAGCGTGGTGCTGCTGTTCCCGGTCGGGCGCTCCGCCGGCCGCAGCATCCTGCGCTGGTCCCCGCTGCTCTGGCTCGGGCTCACGCTCCTCGCGACGACCGTGCTGTTCGTGCTGCTCACCCCGACCATCGCGTCCTGGTCGACCGACGGCGGAGCGGGTCCGGTGCTCTTCGCCGTCGTCGCCTTCAGCGCGGTGTGCACGTCGATCTGGGCCTGGCGGCGCTTCGTCGAGTCGGAGTAGCCGGGCTCGGGGGCCCGCTCAGCCGATCGAGACGGGCCGGTCGAGGTCGTCGCCCGGCAGCACGTCGGCCACGGCGCCGACGGTCAGCTCGCGCAGCGTCGCTATGCCGCCGTAGACGCCGAGGAACGCGGTGTCGGCCGCGTCGCGTCCCGTCGCGATCCGCACGAGGCTCCACCGCGGCGCGAGCGTCGTCGCGTCGACCGCCCGCCACTCCCCCTCGATCCAGGCCTCCGCGACCGCGTGGAAGTCCATCGGCTGCAGTCCCGGGG
This sequence comes from Rathayibacter sp. AY1F8, assembly GCF_002932165.1. NCBI lineage: Bacteria > Bacillati > Actinomycetota > Actinomycetes > Micrococcales > Microbacteriaceae > Rathayibacter > Rathayibacter sp. AY1F8. Next base: position 3,700 of record NZ_PSVB01000004.1, on the reverse strand, counting down.
CGTACACGGCCGCCAGTCGGGCGGGCACGTCCAGCGCCCGGAGGAGGGCGACGACGAGGTGCGCGAAGTCGCGGCAGACGCCGCGGCGGGCGAGCAGCGTCCGCTCGGCCCCGTCCGTCGGAAGGCTCGAGCCGGGGACGTACGCCAGCCGCGTGCCGACCCAGGAGCTCACCGCGTGCAGGAGGTCCGCCCCGGCGAGGCCGGCGAACTCGGCCCGGGCCGTCGCCCACAGCACGTCCGACTCGGCGTAGCGGCTCGGCCGCAGGTACCGCAGCCGGTCCACCTCGTCGCCCTCGAGCGGATCGAGGCGTCCCAGGACGCGCGCGGAGTAGTCCACGACGAGGTGCCCGACCGGCGCGTCGAGCACGTGCAGCCGGGTGCCGTGCTGGTCGATCACCTCGCGAGCGGCGAGCGGGCGGCCGTCGACGGTGAGCGTCAGCGACTCCTCCGCCCCGTACGCGTCGGCCACCGCGATCGAGAGGACGAGGGCGGCCGGAGCCGCGACGTCGAGGGTCAGGTGGGCCGAGACGTCGCGCTGCATGGGGCTCTTCTCCGGGGCGTGGCGGGTGGGGGTCAGGCGCCCTGCTCGCCCTTCGGCGGCGGGGTGGGGGCGGCGTCCGGCTCCTGCACGAGCTGCAGCCCGCCGGACGAGTTCGCCGAGACGGTCAGCAGGTCGATCCAGGTGCGGTTGATCGAGGGGACCCGTCCGCCGAAGTACTTGAAGTAGAGGGGCACGGAGGGGTCGAGCCAGATGCTCGAGCGGCCGTCGCCGACCGCGGGGTCGTCCCGCCACGAGAAGAAGAAGCTCTCGCGGCGGCGCAGCTTGTTGGCGATGACGATCTGGACGTGCGTGAGCGTGCGGTCGTCGAACTCGATCTCGACTCCCGAGGCTCCGTAGAGCAGCTTCCCCATGGGGGCCTCCCGGCCGCCCGTCGCCGGGCGGTGCATGACGGTGCCCGCGGGCACGAGAAGCGGGACCGTTCCGGCGCCCGCCGTGGACCGGGCGGCTCGCATCCGGACGCGGGCGCCCGGGCGCGGAACCGCCCGGTGACGACTCTAGGCGAGGCGGCGCGGGCGCGCGGGATCCTCGTCCGATTCCCGAACACCGGGCCCCTCCGGCCGGAAGGACGACCGGTCTGGAGGCGCACCCGGCGCCCTGTCGGATCCGGGCGAGACGCGCCGGGGCACTGCCGCGCGCATGTCGGAGGTCGGACGTACGGTACCCGCATGATCGAATGCGCACTCTGCGGAACCGACGCCGTCGTCCTCGACCGCTCCGGCGGCCGCGACACCGAGGAGGAGCTCGTCGTGCTCTGCGCCGACTGCACCCCGGGCGAGATCACCCAGGCTCTCGAGGCCGGGCTGCTCGAGCCCGCTCGACGCAGCGCGCACGCCCGCGCCGCCTAGAGAGCGGCACGTCGGACGGAGTGCCCCCACTGGGACTCGAACCCAGACTGAGACGATTTTAAGTCGTCTGCCTCTGCCGATTGGGCTATGGGGGCGACCACCGGGTGGAGCGACCCTCCCGGCGGCGGTGTCAGGACTTGGCGGGTTCGCCGCCGACCGGGACCGGAGCACCGGCCTGGCCGGGGATCTGCGCCGGGGCCTGCGCGGCCGGAGCCTCGGCGGCCGGGGCCGCCGGACGCGGACGCGACGCGTAGGTCTCGAAGGAGCCGCGGGGGTACTCGCGGGCCTCGATCGAGGCGATGTCGCGGCCGAGCCAGAGGTTGTTCCACCAGCCCCAGACCACGCGGAACTTGCGCTCCCACGAGGGCATGGCGAGACCGTGGTAGCCGCGGTGCATCACCCAGGCGGGGAAGCCCTTCACGGCGATCTTGCCGGACTGGAACACGCCGATGCCGATGCCCAGGCCCGCGACCGCGCCGAGGTTCTTGTGCACGTAGTCGACCGGCTCCTCGCCGCGGAGGACCGCGGTGATGTTCTTGGCCATGAGCTTGCCCTGGCGGACGGCGTGCTGGGCGTTCGGCACGCAGAAGCCGCCGACGCCGCCGCCGGTGAGGTCGGGGACGGCCGTCGCGTCGCCGGCGCCCCAGGCGCCCTCGACGAGCACGTCGTCGTGGCCGACGCGGAGGTCGGCGCGCACGCGCAGGCGGCCGCGCTCCTCGATGGGCAGGTCGGAGTTCTTGATCGACGGGTTCGCCATGACGCCCGCGGTCCAGATGATGAGGTCCGACTCGAAGCTCTCGCCCGTCGACAGCTGGATGACGCCGTTCTCGGCCGACTTGAGCTGCGTGTCGAGGTGCACGGTGGCGCCTCGCTGGTCGAGGTTCTTCAGCACCCAGTGGCTCGTCTCGAGGGCGACCTCGGGCATGATCCGGCCCATCGCCTCGATGAGGTGGAACTGCGTCTCCTCGAAGTCGATCTCGGGGTAGCGCTTGAGCAGCGCGCTCGCGAAGGAGCGCAGCTCGGCGAAGACCTCGATGCCCGCGAACCCGCCGCCGACGACCGTGACGGTCAGCAGGCGCGAGCGCTCGGGGCCGGCGGGGAGCGACGCGGCCTTGTCGAAGTTCGTGAGCATGCGGTCGCGGATCGCGGTCGCCTCCTCGATCGTCTTCAGGCCGATCGCGTTGTCGGCGACGCCCGGGATCGGGAAGGTGCGCGAGACGGAGCCGGCGGTGACGACGATCTGGTCGTACTCGAACTCGTAGGGCTCGCCCACGGTCGGGGTGATCGTCGCGGTGCGGTTCGCGTGGTCGATCTTCGTCACCTTGGCGGCGAGGATCGCGGTCTTCTTGAGGTGGCGGCGGAGCGACACGATCGCGTGGCGCGGCTCGATCGACCCCGCGGCGACCTCGGGGAGGAAGGGCAGGTACGCCATGTAGGGCAGCGGGTCGACGATCGTGACCTCTGCCTCGTGCGGGCGGAGCTGCTTCTCGAGCTTCCACGCGGTGTAGAAGCCGGCGTAGCCGCCTCCGACGATCAGGATTCTGGGCACGGTTGACTCTCCAAGAGGGATGGACAATGCGAACACCCTCACGCAATGCGAAGTGCCCGCTCTCGATGCGGTGGGCAGCACTGACCCCGACTGGGAATCAGCTTAGCGAAGAGCGCGCCGGTGGTGGCGCCTCCGTGGCTCCGGTAGGAGCGGCTACGCGTCGAGCGGCCTGCAGGCGCAGCGCTCGGGAGACCAGTCGGCGCGGGCCAGGGCCAGATCGCCGATCGGATTGACGCCGGGGCCCGCCGCGAGGGCGTGCGCGGCGAGGGCGTGGAGGCACTTCACCCGCGAGGGCATGCCCCCGGAGGAGATGCCCGCGATCTCGGGGACGGAGCCGACGCTCTCGCGGTCGGCCAGGAACGCCCGGTGCGCAGCGGCGTACGCCTCGCGCAGCTCCTCGTCCTCGGCGAGCATCGCGTTGTACTCGACCATGACCTGGGTGGCCTCGAGCTGCGAGATCGCGGCCGTCGCGGCGGGGTGGGTCAGGTAGTAGAAGGTGGGGAACGGCGTGCCGTCGGACAGGCGGGGGCTCGTGGAGACCACCGTCGGGTCGCCGCAGACGCAGCGGGCGCTGATCCCGACGACGTCCCGGGCGGGACGGCCCAGCTGGGCGGAGACGACCGCGATGTCGCGCTCGGACGGCGGATCGAAGGGGGGCGTGGTCACGGGGGCTCCAGAGGACGGACGGCCGGGAGGACGCTCCAGTGTACGCGGGGCCGGGCGGGGGCGACGGGGTCGGGCGGG
>NZ_PSVB01000039.1:0-10472 GCF_002932165.1 Rathayibacter sp. AY1F8 | reverse complement strand
CCCTCCCCCCGCCCCCTCGCCTCCGGGCTGATCGCGCTCGTCGCGACCGGTGCCCTGCTCTTCGGCGCGACCCCGGCCCTCGCCGCGGAGAACCCGCAGAAGCCCCTGTCCTCCTCCGAGGAGGCGCCGACCGGCCTCGCTCCCGCGAGCGAGTCGCCCGAGGCCGCCCAGCAGACCGCCCGCGCGGCCGTCAGCTACTACAACGCCCTCGTCGGCGGCGAGGAGCTGGCCGCCGGACAGCGGATCGTCTCGGGCACGAACGGCTACTCGTTCCGGATGCAGACCGACGGCAACGCGGTCGTCTACGACCCGCAGGGCCGCCCCACCTTCGCGACGAACACCCAGGGCCGCGGCGACCACCTGGTCATGCAGACCGACGGCAACATGGTCGTCTACTCCGCCAAGGGCGGCCCCGTGTGGAGCACGAACACGATCAACGAGGCGGGCGCCTCGGTGATCATGCAGCCCGACGGCAACCTCGTCGTCTACCGCGAGAACGGCTCGCCCGCCTGGGCGAGCAGCGTCCGCCGCGTCATCGCCGAGCCGGTGACCGACACGCTGTTCACGGAGCAGACCCTCCGCCCCGTCCACCAGCTCACCTCCGCCGACGGCCGCTTCAGCGCCGTCATGCAGAACGACGGCAACTTCGTCGGCTACGGCCCCCAGGGCGCCGTCTGGGGCACCGGCCCCGGCGGCTCCGGCAACCGCATCACCATGCAGAAGGACGGCAACGCCGTCGTCTACGGCTCCGACGGCTCCGTCAAGTGGTTCTCGGGCACGCGCGGCAAGGACCTCCGCCTGGGCATCAACAACGCCGGCTCGCTGATCATCGTGAACCCGTCCGACGACGTGATCTGGACCAGCCAGGCCGCCTTCCCCTCGACCACCCTCTACGCGGCGAACTCGCTCGAGGCGGGCAGCTTCCTCCGCTCCGCGAACGGCGTCTACCGAGCGGTGATGCAGGCGGACGGCAACTTCGTCGTCTACGGCAAGAACGGCCCGATCTGGGCGTCGAAGACCACCCGCGCAGGCGGCTTCTTCGCCCTCGACACCAGCGGGCAGATCGCCGTGGGCACCGAGACGACGAGCGGATGGTCGGTCGTCCCGCCCGCCGCGTCGGTCGGCCCCTACAAGCTCGTCATGCAGGACGACGGCAACCTCGTCGAGTACGACAGCCGCCGCGCGGTCTGGGCCAGCCGCGGCTGACGCCCCTCCGCCACGACGCCCCCTGGTCCCCGGACCGGGGGGCGTCGTCGTCTCCCCCGCCGTGGGACGATTCCCCCGACCCCGCCGCCCTCCCCGACAGGACCCCTGCGATGACGCACCTCCCCTCCGGCCGCTCCCTGACCGCCTCCCTCGCGGCGCTCGCCGCCACGGGCGCGCTCCTGCTGGGCTCGCTGCCCGCCGCCGCGGTCGAGGCCCCGCCCTCGGCGTCCTCCGCCGTCGCCTCCGCCGCGGTCCTCCGTGCCGGCGAGCAGCTCGCGCGCGGCGAGCGCCTGGTGTCCCCCGACGGCGCCTCCTCCCTCGTGATGCAGACCGACGGCAACGCCGTGGTCTACGCCGCGGGCGGCCGTCCCACCTGGGCCTCGGGCACGCAGGGGCGCGGCGACAGCCTGCGGATGCAGGACGACGGCAACCTCGTCGTGTACGCCGCGGACGGGCGCCCGGTCTGGGCGAGCGGCACGGTGGCCGACCCCGGCGGCGAGCTGCGGATGCAGGACGACGGCAATCTCGTCATCTACCGCCGCAGCGGCTCGGCCGCGTGGGCCAGCAGCATCGGCGGCCGGATCGACGAGCCGCGCACCGACACCCTCCGCCGCGGCAGCACCCTCTACGCGGGGAACCGGCTCGCCACCCCGGGAGGCACCACGGCGGTGATGCAGGCGGACGGCAACCTCGTCGTCTACGGGCAGGGCGGGGCTCTCTGGGCGAGCGGCACCCGCGGCCGGGGCAACGTCCTCCGGATGCAGGACGACGGGAACGCCGTGGTCTACACCGCGGACGGCGCGCCCGTCTGGGCCTCGGGCACGTCCGGCGAGCCGGGCGCCACGATGGTCCTCCGCGAGGGCGATCTCCGGATCGCGGACGACTCCGGCGTCCTCTGGAGCAGTGCTGCGCTCGTCGTGCGCGACTCGCTCTCCCCGAGCGGCCTCGTCGTCGCGGGCACGCGGCTGACCTCGACGAGCGGGCAGTGGCGGGCCGAGATGCAGCGCGACGGCAACTTCGTCGTCTACGGGCCGAACGGCGCGGACTGGGCGACGAACACCTCCTCCGCCTCCGGCGCCGCCTTCTCGATGAGCTCCGAGGGCCGGCTCGACGTGGCCGACTCCCGGATCCTCTGGCTGCGGTTCCCGAGGATCTCCTTCGGCATCGGCCAGAGCGGCGTCGTCGCGCCCTACCGCCTCGTGCTGCAGGACGACGGCCGCCTCGTCGAGTACGACGGCATCGGACGGGCCGTCTGGGCCAGCAGGGGCTGACGCGCGACGCATGATGGACGGGTGAGCGACCCCGGCGACTTCATCCGCTCGGCCCTGGAGTACGAGGGCGACGTCTGGCGCGCGCAGGACGTGCGCGAGCGCCTGGGATCAGGGCTCGACTCGACCGGCGCCTCGGTCGGGGCGGTCCGCGGCACCGTCCGCGACGCGCTGAGGAAGTTCCGCTCGCTCGAGCACGACGACGTGACCGCCCTCTCCTCCGAGCTGTGGGAGCAGGCGGTGTTCGAGCCGCGGCTGGCGGCCGTCGTGCTGCTGCAGTCCCGAGCCGAGTGGCTGCGCGGCTCCGACCTCACCCGGCTCGAGGGCTTCGTCCGCGACTCCCGCGTGGACGAGCTGAGCGACCCGCTGGCCCGCGACGTCGTCGCTCCGCTCCTGGCCGGGCTGCGCGGTGCGGCGCGGACCCGGGCGGACGCGGTCCTCGACCGCTGGGAGGCGGAGGGCGGGCGCCTGGCGCGCGCGGCCTCCCTGGCGCGGGCCTCGGTCCGGACGGAGCACGGCTGAACGGCCGCTCGGACCGACCGCCCCGCGGAGCCGGACGCCTGCTCAGGCGGCCCGGTACTCCTGAGCCGCCGTGCCGTCCGCCACCCGGATCCGCGTGTCGAACTCCAGGCCCGGATCGACCCGGTGCGCGATCAGGACCACCGTCCGCCCCTCGGCGGCGCGGAGCAGATCCCCGAGCAGGGCGTCGGCCACGGGAGCGTCCACCGACGCCGTCGGCTCGTCCAGCACCAGGACGCGGAAATCGGCCAGGAGTGCGCGTGCGAGGGCGATCCGCTGAGCCTGGCCGCCCGAGACGAGCGAGCCCCGCTCCCCCACCCGCGCGTCGAGCCCGCCGCGTGCAGCGACCCAGGGCCCGAGCCCGACCCGCTCGAGCACCGCCTCGAGCACGGCGCCATCGGCCTCGGGCCGCGCGAAGAGGAGGTTCTGCCGGATCGTGTCGTCGAAGAGGTACGGCTGCTGCTCCACGAGTCCGACCCGCTTCCGCACCTCCGCCTGCGGCAGCGTCCGCGCCTCGACCCCGCCCAGGAGGTAGCTGCCGGAGTGGTCGAGGAAGCGCACCAGAGCGTGCGCGAGCGTCGTCTTCCCGGAGCCGCTGCCGCCGGTGACGAGGACGCGCGCACCCTCCGGCAGGTCGAGCGAGACGCCCCGCAGCGCGGGCGTGTGCGCGCCGGGCCAGCTCACCGACAGGTCGCGCAGGACGATGCCGGCGCCCCGGGGAGCCGGGGCATCCGGGTCCACGTCCGCGTCGGTCGCGAGCGCCGGCGACGCCGCCTCGGCGTCCAGATCGGCCAGGCGCTGAGCGCTCGAGAGCGCGGTGCGTGCCGCCTGCACGGCGAGCGGCGCGGCGGCGGCGACCTCGAAGACCGCGAGCGGCACGAGCGCGACGACTCCCAGCGCCGGACCGCCGAGGTCGCCGATCGCCGGGATCCCGAGCGCGAGGCCCGCCCAGACCGCACCGCCCGAGCAGAGGGCGAGGACGGCCGCGGCCAGTCCGGCGGAGGCCGCCCGCCGACGCGCCGCCCGGGCGAGCGACTCCTCCGCGCGTGCCACGTCCGCCAGAGCGTCACCCGCCGCATCGAAGGCGATGAGCACGTCGAGGCGGGTGACCAGCAGGTTGAGGCGCTCGGCGAGCTCCCCGCGCAGCGGCGCCAGCTCGCGATCCGCCTGCGCGGAGAGCCGGCCGGCGCCCAGGGCCCCACCGGCGAAGGCGAGGACCAGCAGCGCCAGCAGCACGGCGCCCATCGCCGGCAGCAGCAGCCAGACGCCGACCACCGAGACCGCAGCGACCAGCGCCGCGACGACCAGCGGCTGCACGACGCGCAGCGGCACGTCCTGCTGGGCGTCGACGTCCGCCACCACCCGGGAGACCAGGTCGCCGCGGCGCACGCGGCCCAGCCCGTCCGGCGCGACCGGCACCAGGCGCTCGTAGACGCCCGCCCGGAGCTCCGCGAGCGCGCGGAAGGCGGCGTCGTGGCCGGTCAGCCGCTCGAGGTAGCGGAAGAAGGCCCGCGCCAGCGCGAACGCCCGCACGCCCACGACGGCCATGGAGAGGAACAGGATCGGCGGCTGCTCGGCCGCGCGGACGATCAGCCAGGCGGAGCAGGCCAGCAGCGCCACGACGGCGGAGGAGGAGAGCAGCCCGAAGGACAGACCCGGCAGGAAGCGGCGCGGCCCGGGCATCGCGGCGCGGAGGACGTCGGAGCGGTTCACCTCGCGACCGCCTCCGCCGGCGCCAGGGCGATCACGGCGTCGGCCGCCGCGACGGTCGCGGGCCGGTGGCTGGCGACGACGACGATCGTCCCGCTCTCCGCCAGCGACCTGAGTCCGGCGAGCAGCGCCCGCTCGGACTCGTCGTCGAGGGCGGCGGTCGGCTCGTCCAGGGCCAGCACCGCGCACCCGCGCTCGAGCAGGCGGTGCACAGCGCGGGCGACGGCGACACGGGCGCTCTGCCCGCCCGAGAGGCCCGTCCCCTCGGCGTCGAGCCGGCGCTCGGGGTCCACGTCGACGGCGGCGATCGCCAGGGCCCGCCGCACGCGCTCGGGGTCCGGCGAGAGTGCTCCGAGCCCGACGGCGGAGGCGACGCTCCCCGGGAGAAGGTCGGGCCGCTGGCCCGCCCAGGCGAGCGTCGAACGCAGATCCGCGACCGGCGACCCGCCGAGCAGCAGCGTGCCCGAGAAGGGCACGAAGCCCGCGAGCGCGGCGATCAGCGTCGACTTCCCGGACCCGCTGGGCCCGGTCACCACGGTGATCGACCCGACGGGGAGCACCGCGTCGACAGGAGCGAGCGTCCGCCCGCGTCCGTCGTCGACCGCGAGACCCCGCAGCTCGAGCGCCCCCGTCGCCGCCGGGGCCTTCCCGCGAGCGGGCAGGGCCGCCGCGCGCTCGAGGACGGCGAAGGCGCGGTCCGCCGCCTGCACCCCGTCCGCCGCCGCATGGAACTCGGCACCGACCTGGCGCACCGGCAGGAACACGTCCGGCGCCAGCACCAGGACGAACAGCCCGACGGCCAGCCCCAGCGAGCCGTCGACGAGCCGCAGCCCGATCGAGACGGCGACCAGCGCGACCGAGAGCGAGCCGGCGAGCTCCAGCACGAAGCCGCTGACGAAGGTCACCCGCAGCACCTTCATCGTGTGCACGCGGTAGTCCTCGGTCAGCGCGCGGATCCGCGTCGCCTGCCGCTCGGCCCGCCCGAAGATCTTGAGTGTTGCGAGGCCGCCGACGGTGTCGACGAAGCCGGACGCGAGCGCCTGCAGCCGCTCCCACTGCCGCGCCTGCACGGCCTGGGTCGCCCAGCCGATCAGCACCATGAACACCGGGATGAGCGGCAGGGTCACCACCAGGAACACCGCGCTGAGCGGATCGGCGAGGAAGACCACGAGTGTCAGGAGCGGCGTCGCCACCGCGGTGGCGATCAGCTGCGGGAGGTAGCGGGCGAAGTAGCCGTCGAGGGAGTCCAGTCCGCCGCCCAGCAGCGCGACGACCCCGCCCGAGCCCCCTTCGGAGCGGCCCGCCGGGCCGAGCTCGACCAGTGCGGCGAGGACCGCCTGCCGCAGCTGCGCCTTCGCTCCTGCTCCTCCGCGCACCGCGTTCACCTCGGTCGCCCAGGCGAGAGCCGCCCGCGCCGCGACGACCGCGAGCAGGGCGGCCAGCAGCGGCGCGAGATCGTCGGCGCTCCTCCCGTCGACCGCACCGGCCACCAGCTGCGCCACGAGCCACGCGAAGGCGACGATCGCCAGGGTCCTCGCCAGCGCGAGCACCCCGCCGAGCAGGAGGAACACGCGGGCCGCCCGGGCGTAGCGGAGCAGGCGCGGATCGAGGGGCTTCACGTCAGTGGGCGTCGACCGGGATGTGCGCGCGGCTGATGCGCTTGCGGAAGATCCAGTAGGTCCAGGCCTGGTAGCCGACGATGAGCGGCACGAACACCAGGGCGGTCCAACTCATGACCGTCAGCGTATAGGGCGTGCTGGAGGCGTTCTCGATCGTCAGCCCGTAGGCGGGGACGTTCGAGGCCGGCATCACCGCGGGGAACAGCGTCGCGAAGAGGGCGAGCACGGCGAGCGCGATGGTGCCGGCCAGCAGCGCGAAGGCGCGTCCCTCCCGGCCCCGCGTGATGGCGAGCCAGCCGCCGACGAGGGTCGCGGCCGCGCCCGCCGAGAGCGCCCAGGAGGCGGTGCTCCCCTGGCCGAGGTTGGTCCAGGCCAGGAAGACCGCGGCGACGACCACGGTGAGCAGCCCCGCGCGGGTCGCCAGGCGGCGCGCACGCTCGCGGATCTCCCCCTCCGTCTTCAGGGCGACGAAGACGACTCCGTGCGTGAAGAAGAGCAGGAGGGTCGTCGCTCCGCCCAGGAGCGCGTAGGGGTTCAGCAGGTCCAGGACGGTGCCGGTGAAGTTGTGGTCGGCGTCCATCGGGACGCCCTGCACGATGTTCGCGAAGGCCACGCCCCAGAGGAAGGCGGGCACCGCGGAGCCGACGACGATCATCGTGTCGAAGCGCCGCTTCCACTGTGCCTCCGGACGCTGGTGACGGTACTCGAACGAGACGCCGCGGGCGATCAGCGCGAGCAGGATGAGCAGAAGCGGCAGGTAGAACCCGCTGAAGAGCGTGGCGTACCACTCCGGGAACGCGGCGAACAGGGCGGCGCCGGCGACGATCACCCACGTCTCGTTGAGGTCCCACACCGGGCCGATCGTGTTGATCAGCACGCGGCGGTCGGTGTCGTCGCGCCCGAGGAACGGGAGCGACATGCCGACGCCGAAGTCGAACCCGTCGAGGACGAAGTAGCCGATGAAGAAGAACGCGACGATCCAGAACCAGAGAACGGCGAGATCCATGAGGGGTGCCTCCTAGTAGACGGTGCCGACGAGCTGCGGGCGACCGCTCTCCTCGTCGACCTCGGGAGCGTCGTCGGGGCCGGCCTGCGCGGCCCGCTTGATCAGGCGGAACTCGACCACGGCGAGCGTGCCGTAGATCGCGGTGAAGGCGAGCAGCGAGATCAGGACCTCGAGGCCGCTCACTCCGGGCGAGACTCCGTCGGCGGTCTTCAGCAGTCCGAACACGAGCCACGGCTGGCGGCCCATCTCGGTGAAGACCCAGCCCACGATCATCGCCATCAGCGGCAGCGGGGCGGCCCAGATCGCGACCTTCCACATCCACTGCTTCGGCTCGCGGCCCTTCCGGGTGAACCAGAGGCCGGCCGCGGCGATGCCGATGGCCAGGACGCCGAGGGCCATCATCCAGCGGAACGACCAGTAGGTGACCCAGATGATCGGCGTGTAGTCGCCGGGTCCGTAGACCTGGGTGTACTGCGCCTGGAGGTCGTTGATGCCTTCGACCGTGCCGGTGAAGGTGTGCGTCGAGAGGAAGGAGAGCAGGTAGGGGATGCGGATCGAGAACAGCTCGCTCGAGCCGTCCGGCGTGCCCCAGGTGAAGACGGAGAAGGAGGCGTCGACGCCCGTGGAGGTCCTGTAGAGCGCCTCCGCGGCCGCCATCTTCATCGGCTGCGTGTCGACCATCGCGAGGCCGAGCGAGTCGCCGGTGAACAGGGTCAGGCCGCCGCTGACGAGCATCATCCAGGCGCCGAACCTCAGCGCGGGGCGCATGGTCTCGAGGTGCTGGTTCCGCGAGAGGTGGTAGGCCGCGACGCTGATGATGACGGCGGCCGAGACCATGAAGCAGGCGAAGATCGTGTGCGGGAACGCGGCGAGAGCGACCTTGTTGGTGAGGAGCGCCCAGATGTCGGTGAGCTCCGCGCGGCCCTTGGTCTCGTTGATGCGGAAGCCGACCGGGTTCTGCATGAACGCGTTCGCGGCGATGATGAAGTAGGCCGAGAGCGTGGTGCCGAGCGTGGTCAGCCAGATGGTGGCCAGGTGCAGCTTCTCGGGCAGCTTGTCCCAGCCGAAGATCCAGAGGCCGATGAAGGTCGCCTCGAGGAAGAAGGCGAGCAGGCCCTCGAACGCCAGCGGGGCCCCGAAGACGTCGCCGACGAAGCGGGAGTAGTCGCTCCAGTTCATCCCGAACTGGAACTCCTGGACGATCCCGGTCACGACGCCCATCGCGAAGTTGATCAGGAAGAGCTTCCCGAAGAACTTCGTCAGCTGCAGGTAGTGCACCTTCCCGGTGCGCACCCAGCAGGTCTGGAAGATCGCGACGGTGAGCGCCATGCCGATCGTGAGCGGCACGAACAGGAAGTGGTAGATCGTCGTCAGACCGAACTGCCATCTCGACAGCAGGAGCGGGTCCAGGAGTTCGTTCACAGCTCCGAGAGTAGGTCGGCGGAAGGGGTCCGACGGCCTCCGATCCCAGTACTGGGGCGGATGTGCGGCCTTCCGCGAGCTCCTGGCGGCACCCTTTCCGGGGTGGCCCCGGACGCCCCTCCGAGCGATCCCGCCGACCGGTCGCTCGACGTCGAGACAGTCCCTCTCGACGTCGAGGGAGTCCCCCGCGCGGCGACTGCCGAGCGGGGCTCGCCTCCGTCGGACCAGCCGCCGCCGGCCTCTCGACGCCGAGCGATCAGGCGGGCGACGGAGCGCTGAGACTTCCTCTCACGGGCCTTCAGCGGATTCCCAGGCGCACATCCGCGAGATCGGTTCTGGGAAACTGTTCAAGAGACTCCCGGGGCCGATGCCGAGGCGCCGTCGGCGGGCGCCCCGCGGTCAGCCGGCGTCGACGCGCGAGCGGGAGCCGGAGAACCAGGCGGGCGCCTGGAAGCCGTACTTCAGCACGGGCAGGTCGCGGGTGAGGCGCCAGTAGCCCAGTGCTGCCGCGACGCCGATCCCGCAGACCAGGAGCGGCACGACCGGCCCGATGACGTCGAGCCAGCGCTCTCCGTCGAAGAGCAGCAGGGCGCTCGTGGCGAGCGAGACGAAGAGGACGTGCACCACGTACACCGGGAGCGTGTTGCGGCCGATGAAGGTGATCCAGCCCGCGCCGCGCCGGTTCGAGAGGAAGCGGGCGACCACGAGCCCGGCGAGGACCGCCAGCACGCTCACCAGGACCAGCCCGATCGTCAGCAGCGGGAAGCGGGCGCGGACGGCGAGGATCACGCCGGCGAGCACGAGGAACAGCACGCCGAAGCCGACTCCGCTGAGGATCCCGCGGCGCTCCACGAACGCGATCACCGCGTTCCGCAGGTAGAGGCCGAGCAGGAAGAACATCAGGTAGCGGGCCATCCCGTCCCAGGCGATGTTCCCGGTGCCCTCGGAGGTGCTGGAGCGGACGGCGTACCAGACCACGGCGATCGCGGTCGCGATGCCGATCTGCACCCGCCAGTCGATCCGGCCCTGCGCGAGCTTGGCGGCCACGAAGAAGATCGTGAGCGCGTAGAGGAACCAGAGCCCGTTGTGCGGCATCACCGGCTGGAGGAGCAGCGCGAGCGGGTCGGACTCGTCGGTGCCGCCCGGGTTGGGCACCACCAGGAAGAAGAGGAACCGCACCACGGACCAGAGCAGGAAGGCCCAGACCAGCAGGCTCAGCCGCGAACGCCAGAGCTCCGGCCACGACCGGGTGAGCACGGAGCCGGCGAACAGCCCCGAGGCGAGGAAGAACAACGGCATCCGGAAGGTGATGAGGAGGAGGTTGATCTCGTTCCACGAGTCGGGGGCGATCCCGGCCGTCGTGGTCCACTGCACGGAGTGGGCCAGGGCGACCAGGATGATCGCGATGCCCTTCGCCGTGTCCACCCAGGTGATGCGTGCGCGTGCCATGAGTCCTCGTCGTGATCGTCCATCGGAAGTCGGCCGGCGGCGACGATGACGATGGCGATGTGCAAGTGTCGCACGGCTGTGCATCCTCTGTGATGTTCTGCACGTATTTGATCACGGCGATCCGGTGACGGAGAGACGGCCACCGGGTGCGCGGGTCCTCGGACGGCCGCATCGTGGACGACGCGCCCCCGCCGATGCCCGCGATGGCGAGGACCAGCGCGAGCACCAGCAGCGCGACCAGGAGGTGGAGGCGGATGCGGCGGGGGCCGGGGG
>NZ_PSVB01000038.1:0-13324 GCF_002932165.1 Rathayibacter sp. AY1F8 | reverse complement strand
GCTGCGCCACCGGCCGGGTCACGCTCGCGAACACGTCGCGGGCGTACAGCTGCACCAGGTCGGTGCCCGCCCGCTCGCCCGTGTTGCGGACGCGCCGCGTCGACGCCCGCTCCACCAGCGGCATCGGCACCAGCACCCGCTCTCCCGGAGCGCCGCTCAGCAGCAGCTCGACCGCCCGGCGGCCCATCTCCTCGTGCGGCAGCGCCACGGTCGTCAGCCCGGGGCGGAGGTAGGCGGCCAGCTCGTCGTCGTCGAACGACACCACGGCGATGTCGCCGGGGATCGAGAGCCCCGCCTCCGCGACCGCCTGGTAGGCCGCCTCACGCCGAGCGGCTTCGGGCACGACGGCGCGGGCGGACAGGTCGCCTTCGCCGACCCGGACGCGGGAGTCGGCTTCGCGTTCCTCACCAACCGGATGGAGGGGGTCGGCGACGTGCGCGCGACCCGCGTCGTCGAGGCGCTCGCGACCGCGCTGCGACTGCCCGTTCCGCGCGGACTCTGACCCCTCCGCGCGGACTCTGACCCCTCCGCGCCACCCCCGTCAAGGGGTGGGGCGCCCGGTCGGCGCCGTCCTAGCGTCGGGGGACGGGCCGACCGGAGGGGCGGTCCGGGATCCAGGGGAGGGCGAGATGCAGAAGCTGTACTACGCGAGCGGATTCGTGCTGCTGGGCGACGAGGTGTGCTCGGCGGTCGTCGAGTACGCGCAGGCGCTGGCGAACGTGGGGAAGTCGGACCTGGTCGTGGTGCCGTCGCTCTCGGACGAGGGGCTGCGCGGCGAGACCCGTCTCCTGGTCGGACCGGCCAGCCAGCTCTTCACCAGCCCGGCGCTCGACCGCGGCGTCGACCTCGACGATCCGGAGGCGGTGGAGTCGATGCGCGAGAAGACCCGACGGCTCCAGCCCGCGCGGCCGACCGTGCAGCCGCGCGGCGAGGGCGACGACAGCGAGGACGACGGCGGGACCGACTACCTCTGACGCCTCAGGTGTCGAGCGTGGTGCTGGGGCGCTCGCCGAAGCGGTGGGCGTACGAGGCCGAGAACCGGCCGAGGTGCGCGAAGCCCCAGCGCCGTGCGACCTCGCTGACGCTGACGACTCCGGACTCGCCCGCCCGCAGCTCCTTCTGCACGCCGTCCAGCCGGATCCGCCGCAGGTAGTCGACCGCGGTGAAGCCGAACTCGCGCCGGAACTCGGTCTGCAGCGTCCGCAGGCCGATGCCCGCCGCGTCGGCGATCTGCTCGGTCCGGAGCGGCTCGTGGGCGTGCTCGTACATGTACTCGATCGCCTGGCGGAGGCGCCCCGAGCGGGGTACTCCGAGGTCGCCGGGAGTGTCCAGCGTCGAGTGCGGGAAGGTCTCGAGCAGGGCGACGGCGACCGCGCGGTCGGCCTCGCGGCGCAGCAGCGGCGAGCTGTCGGCGTCGTAGATCACCCGGGCGACCGTCGCGACGGTCGCCGACCAGCGCCGCAGCGCCGCGCCCTCGGGTCGTGCGGTGGTGTCGAAGAGGAGGGGGCCGCGGGTGCCCTCGAACTCCTCCGCGATGCCCTCGAGGTACGCGCCGTCGAAGTGGATGAGGTTCTGGCGGTAGTCGTGGAACTCGAACCGGCTGGGACGGTCGTTGACGAAGATCGCCGGCTGCCCGAATCCGAGGGTCACCGCGTCGCCGTCGAGATCGGTGACGCCCGCGCCGGCGGTCAGCCACGAGACGACGTACTCGCCCTCGGTCTGGATCGAGCCCTGCACGGAGCCGGCGAACTGGCTGCCGCGGAGCGTCACATCGCCGTCGCCGACGGAGGTGTAGCGGTACGAGAAGTCCTCGCCGGGCTCGACGACGAAGCGGTGCCCGTTGTACGACTGCTCGAAGAGGGCCCGCGCCTGCTCGATGTCACGCCCGCCGATGTCGGAGCGCATGACCTCGTCCTTCTCGTTCATCCCGATCAGGGTCGCACGAGGAGCGCTCCTCACCGCGTGCCCCGAACGGGGAATTCGTTAAGCGGATAAACCAGTCGCGGGTCCGGCGGCGCGGGTCATGGCCTGGACGGTCGCCGCCTGGAACTGCGTGAGCAGCACCACGGTGTGCCGCGCTCCGGCTTCCACGGCGAGCGAGAAGGTGGCGCCGGCCGGAGTGGCCCGCCAGGAGCGGATGTCGCGGGTGCCGACGCGGGTCGAGTCGCCGGTGCCGGCGCTCCGCAGCACCAGGGAGTCGGGCAGCACGCAGAGCGCGCCCGTCACACCGTCGACAGTGGAGGAGCACTCGAAGCCCGCGTCGTCGTGCACCGCACCGGCGAGCTCGACGAAGTCGGTGACCTCCATCGGCTCGTCGTCGTCGCGCCTGGACACGGCGCGCTCAGGCAGCGTGCGTGAGCCCGGAGGACTCGGGCTGCTGCGCCGGCTCGGTGACGATCCGCAGGCCCCGGCCGCTGTTGGCCTCCTCCATCAGTGCGCGCACCCAGGTGGCGTTGATCGCCGGCATGCGGCTTCCGTGGAACGAGAACTGGAGAGGGATGGTCGGGTGCAGCCAGAGCGTCTGGCGTCCGGTGCCGTGCGCGCTCGAGGCGTCGAGCTGGAAGGCGAACGCCTCGTCGCGACGGAACTTGTTGATCATGACGATCTGGAGGTGCGCGAGCGCGCGGTCGTCGATCTCGTGCGAGGTGGGGGGAGTGCCGTAGAGGAGAGCGCCCATGGTGCGTGCCGCCGTTCTGTGCTGTGTCGCGGGTGCCGGCCGCGACGGTGGGGTGCCCCGGCGAGTGCCGCCGGGAGGGGAAGTGCGAGATGGTGGGGGTGTTCGTGGGGAGCAGGACCCGGGGTGTGCTGTGCCGCCGAGTCGAGTGTCCGGAGTGTCGATCCGGGGGCGCCGGGCTCCGGGATGTCGAGCCCGGATGCCGTCGCGCCGAGCCGTCGATCCCCGCTGACGCCTGCTCTGCAGGCCCGTGGAGTCGGGCGGTCGGGCCGTCCCTCCGGCTGTTCTCCGAAAGTACGCCCCTCGTTCGGAAGGCACGTGCCGCTATCCGGAATGCGAAGCAGTGGCCCCGGCCGCCGGGCGGACTCCCAGCCGGGCGACTCCGAGGCTCAGTTGCGGGGTGCCTCGGGTGGGCGGTGCGGCTGCGTCGAGACGGCGCGCTCGTGCGCGAGACGCCGCCTCGGCAGTGGTGTGTCGGGCGGGCCGACGGTGTCTCGGCGTGGCGGGTGGAGCGGGAGGAGGCGTGACGCTGCGCTCACTGGACAGCGCGTGCGGCTCCGTCGAGACGCCGTCTCCGCGGCGGTGTCTCGGCGTGCGCGGGAGGGTGCGCTCCTCCGCGAGTCGTCACGCCGCCGCTCCGGCGGGGGTGCCGGCGCTCAGAAGGCGTAGCGGACGCGGCAGTAGGGGAGGCGCTCGGCGAGGAGGGCGCGGAAGCGGTCGAGGGCGGCGCGCTTGAGGTCGCGTCGGTAGCGGATGTTGACGGCGCCGTTCTCGGAGACCTTCTGCTCCTGGCGTCCCGGCTGCCAGAGCAGCGACTCCGCCGTGGGGTGCCAGCCGAGGTTCACCTCGTGCAGGCCCTCGTTGTGGGTGAGGAGGATCACCTCGGCCGCGAGCTGCGCCTTCGCCCGCGGGTGGAGGGCGGCGTCGAGCTGGTCGAAGAGCTCGGTCCAGTCCTGCTGCCAGGTCTCGGTGAGGATCACGGGCGAGAAGTTGACGTGCACCTCGTAGCCGGCGTCGACGAAGTCGTTGATCGCCGCGATCCGCTCGGCCATCGGCGAGGTGCGGATGTCGGTGACCTTCGCCGTCTCGGCGGGCATCAGCGAGAACCGGATGCGCGTGCGCCCGAGCGGGTCCCACTCGAGGAGCTCGCGGTTGACGTACTTGGTCGCGAAGGACGCCTTGGCGGTGGGCGACATCCGGAACAGCTCGCAGAGGTCGCGGACGTTCCCGCTCAGCAGCGCGTCGACGGAGCAGTCGCTGTTCTCGCCGATGTCGTAGACCCAGGCCTCCGGGTCGCACTGGTTCGCCTCGGCCTTGGGGCCCTGCTTGCCGATGTGCCGGGCGAGGTGGCGCTGGATCTGCTCGATGTTCGTGAAGAGCGTGATCGGGTTGCTGTAGCCCTTCCTCCGCGGCACGTAGCAGTAGACGCACGCCATGGCGCAGCCGTTGGCGGTGGAGGGGGCGATGAAGTCGGCCGAGCGGCCGTTCGGGCGCGTGACGAGCGACTTCTTCACCCCGAGCACGAGCGCCTCCGTCTTGATGCGCACCCAGCGCGCGACGTTCGCCTCGTCGCCGTGCACCTCCGGGATCAGCCAGTGCGACTCGACGGGCACGATCTCGGCGCCCGGCCAGCGCGCCACGACATCCTGCCCGCGGGGCAGCTCGAGCGCGGCCGGCTCGGCGTAGATCCGCCGGATGTCGAGCAGGCGCCGCTCGCGGACCTGCGCGGACGCGGGGCTCGGAGCGGTGTCGGACATGAGTCCGTTCTACCGGCGACCACCGACACCCGCTGAGCAGGGCTGTCGCCCGCCGCGCAGGTCCTCCGCCCGCCTGCAGGCACCGTTCCGCCGCTCCCCCAGGATGGAGGCATGCCCTCCTCCGCCGACCGCTTGCGCCGCGCCGCCGTCGAGCTCGCGCAGACCTCCGAGCGGCAGGTCGAGTGGGCGCTCGCCGTCGCTGACGACGCGCGCCTCCTCGCCCTGATCGACGAGCTGCCCGCGCAGCACCGGCAGCCGTCCCTGCTCTTCTCGGTCGCGCGGCTGCTCGGCGTGCCCGACGTCGACGGCGCCGGATTCGCCGTGTGGCTCCGGAGCGAGTGGGCGCGGGTGGCGCCGGTCGCCGCCGAGCGGAGGACGCAGACCAACGAGGCGCTGCGGTGCGCGCCCCTGGTCGCGGCGCTCGAGCGGATCACGGAGCCGGGCGAGCCGGTGGCGATCGTCGAGATCGGCGCCTCCGCGGGAATCTGCCTGACGCCGGAGCGGTACTCCTACGCCTTCACGGCGAGCGACGGCGAGACGAGGCTCGGGTCCGGCGCGCCTCTGCTGCGGTGCGCGGTGAGCGGAGGCGCGGCGCCGGCACGGCTGCCGGTCGTCGCGTGGCGCCGGGGTCTCGACCTGGCGCCGCTCGACGTCCGCTCGCCCGAGGACGTCGCCTGGCTGGAGGCACTGCTCCCGCCCGACCGCCCGGAGCGGGCCGCGCGGCTCCGCTCGGCCGTGGAGGCTCTGCAGGACGACCCGCCCACGATCGTCGCGGGTGATGCGGCCGCCGAGCTGCCCGCCCTGCTCGACGCGGTGCCGCCGGGTCTGCGGACGGTCGTCGTCTCGCTCGGGACCCTGGTCTACCTGCCGTGGCCCGCGCGCGAGAGCGTCCTGGCGACGGTCGCCGATCGCGGCGCGAGCCTGGTGACGCTCGAGGCGGAGGCGCTGCTCCCGCACCTCGTCGCCGCGCGCGGAGACCGCACGGCTCCCGAGCCGACCCCGTTCCTGCTCGCCGCCGACGGCGTCCCGCTCGCGAGCGCGGCCGCCCACGGCGGCACCCTCTCCTGGCTGGCCTGAGGCGCGCTCCCGCGCCGGGAGCGGGGTGCCCGAAGCCCGGGAGGTGCCCGGTGCCCGGTGCCCGGTGCCCGCTCCGCCCCGATCCTCCGCCCACTGTTCAGAAGTCGTCGCACTCGGCGTCGAGTGCGACAACTCCTGGACTCTCGCGGAGGAGCGAGCGTCGAAGCCCGAAGCCCGAAGCCCGAAGCCCGAAGCCCGAAGCCCGAAGCCCAAAGGCCGAAGGCCGAAGGCCGAAGGCCGAAGCCCGACGCCCGAAGCCCGACGCCCAAAGTGCAGCTACCAGCGCTCTGAGCCCAGGCGCTCGGTCTGATCCTCCGCCCACTGTTCACGAGTTGTCGCACTCAGCGTCGAGTGCGACAACTCCTGGACAGTCGCGAAGGAGAGGGCGTCGAAATGCAGCGCTGAGAGCTCGGAGCTCGGAGTCGCGGCGCTCGACCCGCGCCCACTGTTCAAGAGTTGTCGCACTCGGCGTCGAGTGCGACGACTCCTGGACTCTCGCGGAGGGGAGGACGGCCGAGCGCAGGACTCAGAGCTCAGAGCCAGAGCTCAGAGCGTCCAGCGTCCAGCGCCCAGCGCCCAGCGCCCTACAGTCCGTCGACGACGAGCTGCGTCGCGCGCGGGACGTACGAGGTGTTCGTCGTCGGGTCCCAGCCCACGAGCGCGACCGCGTCGCCGCCGACGCGCGCGGTGATGCCCACGAGCGAGAACGGCTTGCCGCCCACGGCTCCGGACACCTTCCAGCCGAGCGTCTCGTCGGCGCCGGTCAGCGTCTGCTCGGTGCGCTCGACGGTCGTCTCGACCGGCACGCCCTGCATGGCGAAGAGCGTCGAGCCGGAGGCGCAGCGCGTGGTCGCGTCGGTGGCGCTCGCGAGGAGCGAGGCGGCCGCGTCGGCGGTGCCGGTGCTCGACACGACGGCGGTCATGGAGCGGTCGGCGCTGGTGCCGTACGAGAGTCCGGCGGCGGGCTGCGCGGTGTCCCAGCCCAGGCCGAACGGCGAGAGGCAGCTGGCGTCGGTCGCGGTGAGGCCGGGGTAGATCGAGTCGAGCATCTCCTGGATGCTCGCGTACTCGCCGGGCACGAACTGCACGCCGGTCAGCACGGCGGCCACCTGCTCGCCGGTCTTCTGAGCGGTGTCGGCGGTCGGGGCGGCGGCCGTCGCGGTGGCGGACGGGGCGGCCGACGACGAGGGGAGCGTCGGGGTGAACGGGCGGAGGGTCGATCCGCTCGTCGCGGTCCCCGCGCAGCCCGAGAGGGCGAGCAGCAGCACGCCTCCCATCAGAGTCGTGCGCAGCAGTGTCTTGGACATCATGTCTCCCCCTTCGCCCGCCGGCGCCGCACCGGGGCGCCTGAGGCTAGCAGAGCCCCGCGTCCCGGAGGCGGCCCGGCACCGCCCGCAGGACGGAGGCGGCCCGGTGGCACCCGCAGACCGGAGGCGGTCCGGCAGCGCGTGCGGATCGGAGTCGGCCCGGCCCCTCCCGCACAACGGAGCCCGGAACCCCGAACCCGCGCCTTCGACGGCCGTTCCCGCCGCCTCCGCTCCGCAGCTCAGATCTCGGTGTGCCCGAGCTCGGCTCCCGCGAGCAGGCGGATCTCCGGCTCGGCGATGCCCTCCAGCTCCAGCACCACGACGCGGTTGCGGCCGGCGCGGGTGACCGGCGAGGGGACGATCAGCGTCCGCTGCGGTCCGCGACGCCAGTAGCGTCCGAGGAGGAAGCCGTTCACCCAGACCAGGCCCTTGCCCCAGTGCAGCGTGTCCACGTACAGGTCGGCCTGCTCGTCGAGGTCGAACGAGCCGGAGGCGAGCTGCGGTCCGGCCGAGAACGCCGGTGCCGTGACGGCCAGGTCGGGGAGGCACTCCAGCGCGAGGGCACGCGCCGCCCAGCCGGTCAGCGGGGCGCCGTCGAGCGTCACGCCTCCGATCAGGCCCTTGTGCTCGCCGATGCGCGTGCCGTAGTTCACCCGGCCCTGGTTCTCGACCAGGATCGCGAGCTCGCCGCGTCCGCTCGGCAGCGTCAGCGCCCGCTCGTGGTGGTCGCGCGCCAGCACGCCCACCGGCACGCCGTCCAGCAGCACCCAGGCGCGGTCGCGCACCTCCTCGCCCACCACGAGGCGGGCCGGAGCGGAGGAGCCGTCGAGCGTCGTCGTGAAGAGCACGAAGCCGTCGTCGTGGCCGAGGTCGTCGAAGCTGGCCATCGCGTCGAGGTGCGCGGCCGGTCCGAACGCCTGGCCGAGGCCGAGCAGCGCCGGGCCGGGGACGAGCGGAGCGGTCAGGGCGGGGGCCGGCGGGCGCACCGCGGGCACCTCCTCCGGCACCGGCGCGTAGCGCGCGATGACCTCGCGGAACGCCCAGAACTTCGCGGTCGGGTCACCGCCCTCGTCGAGCGGGGCGTCGTAGTCGTAGCTCGTCGTGATCGCGGCGTAGCGGCCCTTGTCGTTCGCGCCGCTGGTCAGGCCGAAGTTGGTGCCGCCGTGGAACATGTAGATGTTGACCGAGCCGCCGGCCGCGAGCAGCGTGTCGAGCTCCTGGGCGGAGGCGTCGGCGTCCGTCGTGTGGTGCTGGGTGCCCCAGTCGTCGAACCAGCCGCACCAGAACTCCATGCACATCAGCGGGCCGGTGGGCTGGAACTCGCGCAGCGTCGCGAGGCGCTCCGTGGTCCGCGAGCCGAACGAGCCGGTCAGGTGCAGGCCCGGCAGGCTGCCGTCGGCGAGCATCTGCGGAGTGGGCTGGTCGATGGTGGTCAGCGGCACCGTGATGCCGGAGTCGCGGGTCACCCGCACGAGCTCGGCCAGGTACTCCTTGTCGGAGCCGTACGCGCCGTACTCGTTCTCGATCTGCACGAGGACCACGGGCCCGCCGGCATCGATCTGGCGCGGAGCCACGATCGAGTACACGCGGCGCAGGTAGTCGCTGACCGCGGCGAGGTAGTTCGGCTCCGAGCGGCGCACGCCCACCTCGGGGTCGCGGAAGAGCCAGGCCGGGAGGGCGCCGTTGTCCCACTCCGCGCAGATGTAGGGGCCGGGGCGCACGATCGCGTGCATGCCCTCGGCGGCGATCAGGTCGAGGAAGCGGCCCAGGTCGAGCCCGGCGTCCTCGCGCCACTCGCCGCGGCGCGGCTCGTGCGCGTTCCAGGCGACGTAGGTCTCGATGGTGTTCAGGCCCATCAGGCGGGCCTTGCGGATCCGGTCGGCCCAGAGGTCCGGGTGGATGCGGAAGTAGTGCAGCGCCCCCGACAGGATGCGGTGCGGGCGGCCGTCGAGCTCGAAGTCGGCCGCGCCGATGGCGAAGCGGCTCTCGGGAGCGGTGGTCATCTGGATCCCCCTCAGGATCGGTGCCCGGTGTGTCCGAGCGTGAGAACGACGCGGGGCCGACCGGAGCGATCCGGTCGGCCCCGCGTCGAGCAGTGGTGCTACTCCGAGACGGTGAAGCCCTGCGCGTTGCCGTACTGGACGAGCTTGCTCTGCCAGTCGGCGAGGCCCTGGTCGAGGCTGGTGCCGTTGGCGTACGCCTGGCCGACGGTGTCGCCGAAGACGCTGTTCGCGTAGACCTGGTAGGGCAGGTACGACCAGCCGGAGCGGACGTCCTTCGAGGCCTGGGTCAGCACCTCGTTGATCTTCTGGCCGCCGAAGTACTCCGACTCCTGACCGGTGAAGTCCGAGCTGTCGAGATCGGCCGTGGTCGACGGGAATCCGCCGCTCTGCAGGAAGACGTCGACCGAGGCCTGGTCGCTGTTCAGCCAGCGCAGGAACGCGGCGGCCAGCGCCGGGTTCTCGCTCTGCTTGGTGACGGACTGGCCGCCACCGCCGTTCTCGGCGCTGACGGCGGTGCCGTCGTAGGTCGGGATCGGCGCGACGGCCCAGTCGCCGGAGGCGTCGGGGACGCTGGACTCCAGCACGCCGGGCATCCAGGCGCCGGTCACCAGCGAGGCGATGGAGCCGTCGGCGAGGCCCTTGTACCACTCGTCGCCCCAGGCGGGGGTGTCCGAGAGCAGCTTCTTCTCGACGAGCTGGTTCCAGACGCCGGTCCACTTGGCGGTGCCCTCGTCGGCGAGGTCGATCTTCACGTCCGTGCCGTCGGTGGTGAACGGCTCGCCGCCCGCCTGCCAGATCATGCTGGTCGCGAAGCCGGCGTCGCCGGTGTCGGCGGTGATGTACTTCGACGGGTCGGCGGTGTGCAGCTTCTCGGCCGCGGCCACGTACTCGTCCCAGGTGGCGGGGACGGCGATGCCGTACTGGTCGAAGACGGTCTTGTTGTAGAACAGCGCCATGGGGCCCGAGTCCTGCGGGAGTCCGACGAGCTTGCCGTCGATGTTGACGCTGCCCCAGGTGGAGGCGGAGTACTTGTCCTCGAGGTCGCCCATGCCGTACTGCGACAGGTCGAGGAGCGAGTCCGACAGCGCGAACTGCGGCATGGCGTAGTACTCGATCTGGACGACGTCGGGGGCGCCCGAGCCGGCCTTGATCGCGTTCTCGAGCTTGGTGTACTCGTCCTTGTTGGTGCCGGCGTTGACGAGCTCGACGTCGACCTTCGGGTAGGCCTTCTCGAACGCGGCGACCTGCGCCTCGGCGCTGGGGGTCCAGCTCCAGTACGTGATCTTGCCACCGGCCTCGAGGGCCGAGTCGAGGTCGGCGGCGGAGCCGGCGCTCGTGGTCGTGCCGCCACCGGAGGTGGACGAGCAGGCCGCGAGGGAGCCGGCGGCCAGGGCCGCGACGGCCGCGACCGTCAGGGTCCGCCTGAGGGCGGAACGGGCGATCTTCATGGTGGTGTTTCCCTTCACTTCTTCGTGCTGCGGGTGCTGTGGACGGGGCAGGACGCTCCGGCCGGGGGATGGGTAGGGGGAGGGCTCAGCCCTTGACGCTGCCGGCGCTCAGACCGGACTGCCAGAAGCGCTGGAGTCCGAGGAAGGCGACGACGATGGGGATGATCGTGAGGAGCGAGCCCGTGATCACGAGGTTGTAGATCGGCTGCGCGCTGACGCCGGTGGCCTGCGCGTTCCACTGGTTGAGGCCGACGGTGAGCGGGTACCAGGTGGGGTCGCTCAGCATGATCAGCGGGAGGAAGTAGTTGTTCCAGGTCGCGACGACCGAGAACAGCAGCACGGTCACGATGCCGGGGGCGAGGAGGCGGATGGAGATGGTGAAGAAGGTGCGGAACTCGCCCGCCCCGTCCATCCGCGCCGCTTCGAGCAGCTCGGTGGGCACCGACTCCACCGCGTAGACCCACACCAGGTACAGGCCGAACGGGCTGATCAGCGAGGGGATGATGATCGCCCACGGGGTGTTGGTCAGGCCGAGCTGGCTGAACATGAGGAACGTCGGGACGGCGAGGGCCGTGCCGGGCACCGCGATCGCTCCGAGCACCACGGCGAAGACCGCCTTGCGGCCCGTGAAGCGGAACTTCGCGAGGCCGTAGCCGGCGAGCGTGGCCAGGAGCGTCGCTCCTCCGGCGCCGACGACGACGTAGAGCAGGGTGTTGCCGAGCCAGCGGAGGAAGATCCCGTCGCGGTAGCTGAGGGTGTCGGCGATGTTCTGGAAGAAGACGAAGTCGCCGTCGAACCAGAGGCCGAAGCTCGAGAGCAGGCCGGCCTGCGTCTTCGTCGCGTTGATGACCAGCCAGGCCAGCGGCACGAGGCTGTAGAGGATGAAGACCGACATCAGCAGGGTGAAGGCGATCGACTTCTTGGGCTGCACCGAGGAGCCGCGGCGGGCGGCCGGGCGCTTCGGGGCCTGGGCGGGCGTCCGGGGAGCGGTCGCGAGGGCCATCAGTTCTCCTTCCGCGCGCCGCGGAGCTGCACGACGTAGGCGATCACCGCGGTGATCACGCCCATGACGATGGCGACCGTGGCCGACGCGTTGTACTGCTGACCGGCGAAGGACAGGTTGTAGGCGTACATGTTCGGGGTGAAGTAGGTGGTGATGATGTTCGGCGCCAGCGTCCGGAGGATGTTCGGCTCGTTGAACAGCTGGAAGCTGCCGATGATCGAGAAGATCGTGGCGATGACGATCGCGCCGCGCAGGGCGGGAAGCTTGATCGAGCGGATGACGCGCATCGGGCCGGCGCCGTCGATCTCGGCCGCCTCGTAGAGCTCGCCGGGGATCGTCTTCAGCGCGGAGTAGAAGATGAGCATGTTGTAGCCCACGAACTCCCACGTGACGATGTTGCCGATCGAGGCGAGGATCCAGTCGCGCGAGAAGGGCTGGACGACGTCGGAGCCGAGCAGGTCGTTGACGTTCGCGGCCAGGCCGAAGTTGTCGCCGTAGATGAAGCCCCACATCAGCACCGCGACGACCGCGGGGACGGCGTAGGGGAGGAAGACCACGATGCGGAAGAAGCCGGTGCCGTGGAGGCGGCCGCTGTCGATCGCGAGCGCCGCGACGAGGGCCAGCACGAGCATCACGGGGACCTGCACGACGAGGAACAGCAGGACGCGGCCGAAGCCCTCCCAGAAGTTCGGGTCGGTGAAGATCGCGGTGTAGTTCGCGAAGCCGACGAAGGAGTTGCCGCCCACCAGCTGCTCGCGGAAGAGGCTGAGGTAGATCGAGTAGACGACCGGGGCGATGAAGACCAGGAGGAAGACGACGAGGAAGGGGGCGACGAACGCCAGGCCCTTCCACTCGCTCTTCGCCCGCGACTTCGGGGCCGCGAGGGGGGACGCCGGAGGGGCGACCTCGCTCAGCGGGACGGGGGGAGACGTCGTCGTCATGGGATTCCGTTCGGGGAGTAGTGCGGGCCCGCCATGTTCACGTCAACATGGCAGAGCGTCACCGTAGCATGTCCACGTCGCCACCCGCGACTGTTCCTGCGTCACGGTTCGGCGCACGATGCACCACGGCTGACGGGCGGCGCGCTATAAAGGGAAGCCCATGTCACTCGAGACCGACCGCCCGTCCCCGTCCACCCGGCCGCGACGCGGCGTCTCGATGGCCGACGTGGCCCGGCGCGCGAACGTCTCGGGCCAGACGGTCTCGCGGGTGTCGAACGGCAAGCAGAACGTCGACGGCGAGACGCGCGAGCGGGTCCTCGAGGCGATGCGGGCCCTCGGCTACCGGCCCAACAGCGCGGCGCGGGCCCTGCGGACGGGCCGCTTCCACAGCATCGGCGTGATCATGTTCACGCTGTCCTCGTTCGGCAACATGCGCACCCTCGACGCCATCGCGATCGCGGCCGCCGATGCGGGCTACTCGATCACCCTCATCCCCGTCTCCCACCCCACCCAGGGCGAGGTGTCGGTCGCGTTCCACCGGCTGAGCGAGGAGGCGGTCGACGGCGTCATCATCATCGTCGAGGCGCACCTGCTCGACGAGGCCGACATCGTCCTCCCGCCGGACCTGCCCGTGGTGGTCGTCGACTCCGCCGGCGGCGAGAAGTACCCGGTGGTCGACACCGACCAGATGTCGGGCGCCCGCCAGGCCGTCGAGCACCTGCTCGGACTCGGACACCGCACCGTGCACCACATCGCCGGCCCGGACCGCTCCTACTCCGCCGAGCGGCGCCACGAGGCGTGGGAGTCGACCCTGATCGAGCGCGGAGCCCCGGTGCCGGAGGTGCTGGTCGGCGACTGGTCCACCGACTCCGGCTACCGCCTCGGCAAGCGGCTCGCCGCCGATCCGGAGGTCACCGCGATCTTCGCCGCCAACGACCAGATGGCGCTCGGCGTGCTGCGCGCCCTGCACGAGGCCGGACGCGCCGTGCCCGGCGAGGTGAGCGTCGCGGGCTTCGACGACATGCAGGAGTCGGCGAGCTTCTGGCCGCCTCTCACGACGGTGCGCCAGTTCTTCGGGGACACGGGCCGCCGCTCGGTCGACATCCTCCTGCGC
>NZ_PSVB01000037.1:0-20394 GCF_002932165.1 Rathayibacter sp. AY1F8 | reverse complement strand
GGGGGAGCGCGAGGGCCGCGGGGACGGGCGGGGCCGGCGGGACCGGGACGGAGCCGTGCTGCTCGTCGGAGCCGGGGCCGGGACGGGTGCTGTCGTCGCTCATAGCGCGAGTCTAGCCAGCACCCGGGCGGCGGCGGAGGGGTTCCGTCCGCTCACGCGGGCAGGTAGCCGCCGTCGCGCAGGTCGCCGACGAAGGCCGTCCAGGCGAGGTAGGCGATCACCGCGAGGACGATCGCGAGGTAGCCCAGCACGAAGCCGGCGACCGCGAGACCGCGGCCGCGCTGTCCGGAGCGTTGGGCCTGGGCGAAGCCGATGTGGCCGAGGACGATGGCGGCGGGCGCCAGCCCCAGCAGTCCGCACACCAGAGCCGCGACCGCGAGCGGATTCATCGGCGGGCGGCGGGGCGGGAGACCGGGGTAGGGATCGGCGGCGGCCGTCGGCGGCGGGTAGGCCGCCGACGGCTCGCCGAGCGGAGGGGCGAACGGCGCGGGCGCCGGTCCGGTCTGCGGTCCGGGCGCGGTGTCGTCGGTCACGGTGTCCTCCTGGTGGTGCGGGCGCCCCCGAGCCTCGGAGGCGTGTCGATCAGTACCCGGTCGAGGGCATGGTCGCCGCGATCGAGAAGAGCGCGACGAACGAGATGATGGTGATGATGATCGCGACGAAGCCGATGATGACGGCGGCGAGGGCGAGGCCGCGGCCCTTCTCCCCCGTGCGCTTGATCTGCGACAGGGCGATGAAGCCCAGCACGATGCCCACGATGGAGACGAAGAACGAGGCGATGAAGCCGATGATCGCCAGGATGTTGTAGCGGTCGGACGCGGGCGTGTACGGAGTGGTCATGGAATCCCCCAGGGTCAGGAACGAGCGGATGCGGCCAAGAGTGGCAGTGGCACGATCCGCCTGTCAAAAAGCTGGACGGCGCTTGCGCGGCCCGGCCGCCGCCCGGTAAAGGCCTCAGCGGACCTGGATCTCGGTGACCGGGAGGGTCGAGTCGGCCCCGAAGCCGAGCCCCGACGGCGGATGCCCCGCCTCGATCAGCTGCGCCGCCAGTGCGGCGATCATCGCGCCGTTGTCGGTGCAGAGCGAGAGCGCCGGGATCCGGAGGGTCACTCCCGCGGCCGCGCACCGCTCCTCCGCCAGCGCGCGCACCCGAGCGTTGGCGACCACGCCGCCGCCGAGCAGGAGGCGCGGCACGCCCCGGTCGCGGCAGGCGGCGAGCGCCTTCGTGAGCAGGACGTCGGCGACCGCCTCGCGGAAGCTCGCCGCGACGTCGGACACGGGCACCTCCTCCCCCGCGTCCTGGCGCTTCTCGACCCAGCGGGCGACCGCGGTCTTCAGCCCTGAGAACGAGAAGTCGTAGCGGTGGCGCTCGAGGTCCTTCGGCAGGCTGAGCCCGCGGGGGAAGCGGATCGCCTTCGGGTCCCCGTCCGCCGCCACCCGGTCGATCTGCGGTCCGCCGGGATAGGGCAGGCCCAGGACGCGCGCCACCTTGTCGAAGGCCTCGCCGGCGGCGTCGTCGATGGTCTCGCCGAGCAGCTCGACATCCGACACCAGATCGCGCACGTGCAGGAGCGAGGTGTGCCCGCCCGAGACCAGCAGCGCGATCGTCGGCAGCTCGACGGGGCTGCCCTCGCTGCCGTCGGCCCGGAGGACGTCGGCTCCCACGTGGCCGACGAGGTGGTTCACGGCGTAGAGCGGCAGGCCGAGCGAGACGGCGAGCGCCTTCGCCGCTCCGACGCCGACCATGAGGGCGCCCGAGAGCCCCGGTCCGCTGGTGACCGCGATCGCGTCCAGGTCGCCGAGCGCGACACCGGCCTCGGAGAGCGCCGCGTGCAGGGCGGGCTCGAGCGCCTCCAGGTGCGCCCGGGCGGCCACCTCGGGCACGACGCCGCCGTAGCGGGCGTGCTCCTCCATCGAGGAGGCGATGGTGTTCGAGAGCAGCGTCGTGCCGCGGACGATGCCGATCCCCGTCTCGTCGCAGCTGGTCTCGATGCCGAGGACGAGGGGTCCGGTGCTCACGGGGTCTCCTGGGTCGGGGTCGGCGGCAGGCGCATCACGATCGCGTCCACTCCGTCGGGCTGGTAGTAGGCGGGGCGGACGCCGATCTCCTCGAAGCCCTCCGAGCGGTAGAGGGTCTGCGCGGCGGGGTTGTCGGCGCGGACCTCGAGGAAGACCTCGCGGGCGCCGCGTTCGCCGGCCGCCTCGAGGAGCGCGCGCAGCAGTCGGCGGCCGAGGCCGGTGCGGCGGACCCGGGCGACGACCGCTATCGTCTGCACGTCGCCCTCGTGGGCGCCGACGGGGCAGAGGAGCCCGGCGTAGCCGACCACCTCGCCGTCCTGCTCGGCGATCAGGTACCGGGTGTGACGGCTCCGGATCTCCTCCGCCATCATCCCGCGCGACCAGGCGTCGCCGGCGAACTCGGACTGCTCGATCGCCATGACGGCGTCGAGGTCGTCCGGCTGCGCGTCGCGGAGCACGGCCTCGCTCATGCGGTCACCCGCTTGGGACCGGCCGACAGCGTGACGTCGGGCGAGCGGAGGTAGAGGGGCTCGTCCTCGGCGCCGGGCCGGCCGGCAGCGCGCAGGCGGGCGGCCACGACTCCGAGCTCGCCGGCGGAGACCGACTCGGCCTCCAGGCGCGGGAGCTCCGGATGCGGGAGGGCAGGCGGCTTGTCCAGGCCCGGGCCGGCGAGGCGGACGGGGAGCCCCTGATCGTCGAGCCCGTCGTAGGCGCTCCAGTACAGCTCTCGGCGGCGGGCGTCGGTGACGACGAGGAAGCCCGCGGCGCGCCCGTGCCGCAGCGCGGCGAGAGCGATCGCGTCGTGCGAGACCACGGGGAGGGTGGGGACGCCGCGGCCGAGCGCGAAAGCCCGGGCGGCGGCGATCCCGACCCGGAGGCCGGTGAAGGGGCCGGGGCCCATGCCCACGGCGACCGCCTCGATGCCCCCGGGAGCCACGTCCGCCGCCTCGAGCGCCTCCTGGATCAGCCGGCCGACCACCTCCGCGTGGCGCATGGTGTCGGTCTCGGTGCGCTCCGAGCGCACGGCGCCCGCGGAGTCGACGACGGCGACGGAGGTTCCGGAGGAGGTGTCGATCGCGAGGAGCACGCGTCCAGGGTACCCGCGGGCTCAGCTCCAGCCGGTGCCGCGGAAGCGGACGGTCCGCGGCTCGATCGGCTCCTCGCCCTCCTCGGCGTCGGAGCCGGCGGTCGGCCGCTCGATGACCACGTCGAGCCAGGACTCCGCGACGCCGTCCAGCATCCCGGCCCCCCACTCCACGACGATCACCGAGCGCGCCGGATCGAGGTCGAGGTCGTCGAGCTCGACCGGCGAGCCCACGCGGTAGGCGTCGACGTGCACGAGCGGCGGCCCGTCGTGCAGCGGCGGATGCGTCCGCGCGATCACGAAGGTGGGGCTCGTCACGGGACCCCGCACGTCGAGGCCCTCGCCGAGCCCGCGCGTGAAGGTCGTCTTGCCCGCGCCGAGCGGCCCGGTCAGCACCAGCAGGTCGCCGGCGCGCAGCACTCGGCCGAGCTCGCGGCCGAGCTCCGCCATGGCCTCCGGATCGGCGACCTCGACGACGCGGTCCGCGAACCAGGAGCGCTCAGGCACGGCCGTCCGCCGCGCTCAGCAGCCGCCGCTGGACCCGCGGCCCGAGCCGGGTGACCAGCTCGTAGTTGATGGTGGCGCACCACCGCGCCCACTCGTCTACCGAGGGGACGCCGGTCGTCGGGTCGCCCCAGAGCGTCACCGGGTCGCCCGTCGCGACGCTCGCATCCCCCACGTCGACGACGAACTGGTCCATCGCGACCCGCCCGGCGATCCGGTGGCGGCGGCCGCCGATCGAGACCTCCGCGACGCCGGAGGCGCTCCGCGGGATGCCGTCCGCGTAGCCGAACGGCACGAGCGCGAGGGTCGTCCCGCCCTCGGCCCGCCAGGTGTAGTCGTAGCTCACGCCGGTCCCGTGGGGCACCCGGCGGACGCCGGCGACGCGGCCCTGCAGCGTCATCGCCGGGACGAGCCCGAGCTGGAGCGAGGTCTCGTCCTCGAACGGCGAGAGTCCGTAGAGGGCGATGCCGCTGCGCACCATGTCGAGGCGGGCCTCCGGGAGGCGCAGCGCCGCCGCCGTCGCCGCGAGGTGCAGGACCGGCGCCTGCACCCCGTGCGCCGCCAGCACGGCCTCGGCGCGGCGGAGGAGCGCGAGCTGGGCGAGGTCGTCCTCGCGCGAGGTGTTGGACAGGTGCGAGAACAGCCCGGTGAGGTGGACGGTGCCGCGAGCGCTGTGACGGGCGAGCGCCTCCGCCAGGTGCGGCCACTCCTCCTCCGCGGCGCCGTTGCGACTGAGGCCCGTGTCGACCTTGAGCTGCACGGCCGCGCGCACGCCGCGGTCCTCCGCCGACTGCGCGAGCGTGTCGAGCTGGTCGACCGAGGAGACGGCGACGTCGATCGAGTGCTCGAGCGCCGCGTCGAAGTCCTCGCCGGGGTCGTGCAGCCAGCAGAGGATCGGAGCGACGACGCCTGCCTCGCGCAGGGCCACGGCCTCCCGCAGCTCCGCGGTGCCGAGGGCGTCCGCGCCGCCGTCGAGCGCCGCCTGCGCCGCGGCCAGGGCGCCGTGCCCGTAGCCGTTGGCCTTGACGACGGCCATCAGCCGGCGGGCGCCGGTGAGCTCGCGCAGACGCGCGGCGTTCGCCGCCATCGCGTCGACGTCGATCACCGCCTCTCGGTACGACGCGGGGACGCTCACGACTCTGCCACCACGAACGCGCAGGCCACGCCCGCGTCGTGCGTCATCGAGAGGTGCACGCGCGTGATCCCGCGCGCCTCCGCGGCCGCCCGGGCCGGGCCGTGCAGCGCGAAGGACGGATTCCCGTGCTCGTCCCGCTCGACGACCATGTCGTGCCAGCGGGCGCCCACGGAGTCGCCGAGCGCCTTGATCAGCGCCTCCTTGGCGGCGAAGCGGCCCGCCAGCGAGGCGACGGGGAGCGAGCGTTCGCTCTCGGCGAACAGCCGGTCGCGGAGCCGGGGCGTGCGCGTCAGCGAGCGCTCGAAGCGCGCGAGGTCCACGACGTCCACCCCGATCCCCACGATCACGGCTCGATCACTCGACCGTGACCGACTTGGCGAGATTGCGCGGCTGGTCGACGTCGAGGCCCTTGGCGGCGGCGAGCTCCATCGCGAACATCTGCAGCGGGGTGACGGCGAGCAGCGGCTCGAACAGCGGGTCGGCGAGCGGGATCGGCACGACCTCGTCGGCGATCTGGATCGCGGCCGTATCGCCCTGCTCCGCGATCGCGATGACGCGGGCGCCGCGGGCCTTGATCTCCTGGATGTTCGAGATCACCTTGCGCTGCAGCTCGTACGACTCGCTCGGGCTCGGCACGATCACGAAGACGACCTGGCCCGGCTCGATCAGTGCGATCGGGCCGTGCTTGAGCTCGCCCGCCGCGAAGCCCTCGGCGTGGATGTAGGCGAGCTCCTTGAGCTTCAGCGCACCCTCGAGCGCCACCGGGTAGCCGACGTGGCGGCCGAGGAACAGCACCGCCCGGGTGTCGGCCATCCAGCCGGCCAGCTGGGCGATGTCGTCGGAGGCGTCGAGCACGCGGGAGAGCTTCTCCGGGATCGCGGCGAGCTGGGCCGCCTGCGAGGCGACGAGCTCGGTGGAGGCGGCACCGCGCACCGCGGCCAGGTGCAGCCCGAAGAGGTAGAGCGCCGCGATCTGGGCGACGAAGGCCTTGGTCGAGGCGACCGCCACCTCCGGTCCCGCGTGCGTGTAGAGCACGGCGTCCGACTCGCGCGGGATCGTCGCGCCCTGGGTGTTGCAGACCGAGAGCGTCTTGGCGCCGTGCTCGCGGGCGTACTTGACCGCCATCAGCGTGTCCATCGTCTCGCCGGACTGGCTGATCGAGACGACGAGGGTGCGCGGGGTGAGCACCGGGTCGCGGTAGCGGAACTCGTGGCTGAGCTCGACCTCGACGGGGACGCGCGCCCACTTCTCGATCGCGTACTTGGCGACCATGCCCGAGTAGGCGGCCGTGCCGCAGGCGATGATCGTGATGCGGTCGATCTCCGTCAGCACCGGACCGAGCGCGTCGAGCTCGGGCAGCGTGATCGCGCCCTCGTGGATGCGGCCGCGGAGCGTGTTGGCGACGGCCTCGGGGCCCTCGGTGATCTCCTTGGCCATGAAGCTCGACCAGCCGCCCTTCTCGGACGCCGACGCGTCCCAGGCGATCTCGAACGGCTCGGTCTCGACGGGGTTGCCGAAGAAGTCGGTCACCGTGACGAGCTCCGGGGTGATCGTGACGATCTGGTCCTGGCCGATGGCGACCGCGCGGCGGGTGAACTCGACGAACGCCGCGACGTCGGAGCCGAGGAAGTTCTCCCCGTCGCCCAGGCCGATCACGAGCGGCGAGTTGCGGCGCGCGCCGACGACCACGCCGGGCTGGTCCTGGTGCAGGGCGAGCAGGGTGAACGCGCCCTCGAGGTGCGCGACGACGGCCTGGAAGGCGAGCACGAGGTCGCCGGTGCGGCGGTACTCGCGGGCGATCAGGTGCGCGGCGACCTCGGTGTCGGTCTCGCTCTCGAAGACGGCGCCCTCGGCGAGCAGCTGCTCCTTGAGCGGCTGGAAGTTCTCGATGATGCCGTTGTGGATGACGGCGAGCCTGCCCTCGTCCGCGAGGTGGGGGTGGGCGTTGCGGTCGGTCGGGCCGCCGTGCGTCGCCCAGCGGGTGTGGCCGATGCCCGTGGTGCCCTCGGCCAGCGGGTGCGCTTCGAGGTCGTCGACGAGGACGCTGAGCTTGCCCGAGCGCTTGCGGCTGTCGAGCTGCCCGTCGGCGTCGATCACGGCCACGCCGGCCGAGTCGTAGCCGCGGTACTCCAGACGCTTCAGGCCCCCGAGCAGCACGGCCAGGCTGTCGCGCTCACCGACGTATCCAACGATTCCACACATGCGCTCGATTCTAAGCGGCGCGGAGGCGCCTCCCGCGGCGTCGGGCACCCGGCGGGGCGGACGCTAGGATCGGTCCCCATGCCGTCGTCTCCTCGCGATCCCGCTCGCGACGCGCACCCCTCCCCCTTCGTCGAGATCGTCCGCTCCGACTGGGCCGAGCTCGCCCGCACCACGGAGCTGCCGCTGTCGGAGACCGAGGTCGTGCAGCTGCGGGGGCTGGGCGACCGGCTGAGCCTGACCGAGGTCGCGGAGGTCTACCTGCCGCTCTCGCGCCTGCTGAGCCTGTACGCCGGTGGCGCGCGGCACCTGCACCGCGCGACGAGCACGTTCCTCGGGGAGCGCGCGCAGCCGACTCCGTTCGTGATCGGCGTCGCGGGGTCGGTCGCGGTGGGCAAGTCGACGATCGCGCGCCTGCTGCGGGAGCTGCTCGCCCGCTGGGAGGACACGCCCCGCGTCGAGCTGGTGACCACCGACGGCTTCCTGCTGCCCAACCGCGAGCTGGAGCGCCGCGGTCTGATGAGCCGCAAGGGCTTCCCCGAGTCGTACGACCGGCGGGCGCTGCTGCGCTTCGTCTCGGAGGTGAAGGGCGGGGCCGCGGAGGTGCGCGCGCCGTTCTACTCGCACCTCTCCTACGACATCGTCCCCGACGCCGAGATCGTCGTGCGGCGGCCGGACGTGCTGATCGTCGAGGGCCTGAACGTGCTGCAGCCGCCGGTGCCCGGTCACGGCCTGGCGGTCAGCGACCTGTTCGACTTCACCGTCTACGTCGACGCCCGGACCAGCGACATCGCGCGCTGGTACGAGGAGCGCTTCCTCACCCTGCAGCAGGGCGCGTTCGCGAATCCGAACTCCTACTTCCACCGCTACGCGGCGCTCAGTCCGGACGAGGCCCGTGAGCGCGCGCGGAGCATCTGGGCCGCGATCAACGAGCCGAACCTGCTGCAGAACGTGCGCCCCACCCGCTCCCGCGCGAGCCTGGTCCTCCGCAAGCAGGCCGATCACACGGTCTCCTCGGTCCTCCTCCGCAAGATCTGACCGCGCCCCCGGTCGCTGTTCGCCGCCGCGCGCACCGCGCAGCCACCGACCTCGAACCCCTTCACCGCACGATCGGCGCAGGCTCGCCGCCACCCACGAGCCGTCAGCGTGAATCGCGTGCCAAGCGATTCACGCGCGGCGAACGCGACCCGCTCCACCCGTGCAACCACCTCGCGAAGCCGACCGCGAGGTGCCGCGCAAGGAGCGGCCCCTCAACGAACACAGCCGTCGTGGGAATCGCGTGCCAAGCGATTCCCGCGCGGCGACCGCGACACGCTCCGCCCGCGCAACCCCCTCGCGAAGCCGACCGCGAGGGGCCGCGCAAGTAGCAGCCCACCAACGAACACAGCCGTCAGCGAGAATCGCGTGCCAAGCGATTCACGCGCGGCGACCGCGACCCGCTCAACCCAGCGCGACCACCTCCACAAGCCGACCGCGAATGGCCGCGCAGGGAGCGGCCCCGCAACGAACACCGCCGTCGTGGGAATCGCGTGCCAAGCGATTCACCCGCGGCGAACGCGCCCCGCTCCACCCATCGCAACCACCTCGCCAAGCCGACCGCGAGGGGCCGCGCAGGGAGCGGCTCCTTAAGAGCGCAGCCGCTCGAGCACGACCGCGGCGAGCGATTCGGCGAGGCGGTCGGCCGTCTCCTGCGTCTTCGCCTCGACCATGACGCGCACCATCGGCTCCGTGCCGGAGGGGCGCAGGAGCACACGGCCGTCGCTGCCGAGCTCGGCGGTGGCGTCGGCGACGGCGGAGGCGATGACCTCGTCGTCGCGGACGCCCTCGCGGTCGACGCCGCGCACGTTGAGGAGGGTCTGCGGGAAGACGGACATGACGGCGGCCAGGTCGGCGATCGTGCGTCCGGTCCGGGCCATCTCGGCCGCGAGCTGGAGGCCGGTGAGCACGCCGTCGCCGGTGGTGGCGTAGCGGCTCATGATGACGTGGCCGGACTGCTCCCCGCCGAGCGAGTAGCCGCCGTCGTTCATCGCCTCGAGGACGTAGCGGTCGCCGACCGCGGTCTCGATGACGCGGATGCCGGCGGCGCGCATGGCGAGCTTGAGGCCGAGGTTGCTCATGACGGTGGCCACGAGGACGTCGTCGCGGAGGGCGCCGCGGCGGGCCATGGCTGTCGCGAGGATCGCCATGATCTGGTCGCCGTCGACGATGCGGCCCTCGGCGTCCACTGCGAGGCAGCGGTCGGCGTCGCCGTCGTGGGCGATGCCGATGTCGGCGCCGGCCGCGCGGACGGCGTCGGCGACGTTGTCGAGGTGGGTGGAGCCCACTCCGTCGTTGATGTTGAGGCCGTCGGGGTCGTTGCCGATGACGGTGACGGTCGCTCCGGCGTCGGTGAACACCTGGGGCGAGATACCGGCGGCGGCGCCGTGCGCGCAGTCGATGACCACGTGCAGGCCGTCGAGACGGGTGCCCTCGAGGGATCCGAGCAGGTGGAGGACGTAGCGGTCCTCCGCGTCGGAGAAGCGGGTGATGCGGCCGACGTCGGCTCCGGTCGGCGTGAGCGGGGGGACTCCGAGGGCCGCTTCGATGCGGTTCTCGAGCTCGTCCGGGAGCTTGCGTCCGCCGGCGGCGAAGAACTTGATGCCGTTGTCGGCGGCGGGGTTGTGCGAGGCCGAGATCATCACGCCGAAGTCGGCGTTCTCGTCGGCGATGAGGTAGGCGGTGGCGGGCGTCGGGATGACGCCGGCGTCGAGCACGTCGACTCCCGCGCTCGCGAGACCCGCCGCGACCGCGGCTCCGATGAACTGACCGGAGATGCGGGGGTCGCGGGCGAGCACGGCGACGGGCCGACGGCCCTCGGCCCGGGCGGCCGCTCCGAGTACACGGGCGGCCGCCTGGGCGAGGCCGAGAGCCAGGTCGGCCGTGACCTCGCGATTCGCGAGGCCACGGACGCCGTCTGTTCCGAACAGGCGCGGCATGGTGCGCAGTCCCTTCTCGAGCTGCTGGTCGTGCGGCCGTCAGGCCGCGTCGACTAGCGCTTCGAGAACTGGGACGCCTTGCGGGCCTTCTTGAGACCGGCCTTCTTGCGCTCGATGACGCGGGCGTCGCGGGTCAGGAAGCCCGCCTTCTTCAGGATCGCGCGGTTGTTCTCGCGGTCGATCTCGTTGAGTGCACGGGCGATGGCGAGGCGCAGCGCGCCGGCCTGACCGGAGGGGCCGCCGCCGGTGATCTTGGCGACCACGTCGTAGGAGCCGATCAGGTCGAGCACCTTGAAGGGGTCGGTGATCAGCTGCTGGTGCAGCTTGTTGGGGAAGTACTCCGCGAACTCGCGGGCGTTGACGGTCATGCCGCCGTTGCCGGGGACGAGGCGCACGCGGGCGATGGCCTGCTTGCGTCGGCCCACGGCTGCGCCGGAGACGTTGAGGACGGCGCGGGGCGTCGTGGACGCCTCGGTGGCCGGGCTTTCGGTGGAGTAGCTCTCGGGAGCCACGTCGATCTGGTCTGCGATCTTCGCCACGGTGTAGGTGATCCTTTGTCTTCGAAGTCTGGGGTGTCGGGGAGGGCCGGAGCCTACTGGGCGACCTGGGTGAAGGCGTACGCCTGCGGCTGCTGGGCCGCGTGGGGGTGCTCGGATCCCGTGTAGACCTTCAGCTTGCGCAGCTGGGCGCGGCCGAGGGAGTTCTTGGGCAGCATGCCGCGGATGGCCTTCTCGACGGCGCGGACCGGGTTCTTCTCGAGGAGCTCGGCGTACGTGGTGGCCGAGAGGCCGCCCGGGTAGCCGGAGTGGCGGTAGGCCTTCTTCTGGAGGAGCTTCTGGCCGGTGAGGGCGACCTTCTCCGCGTTGACGATGATGACGAAGTCGCCCATGTCCATGTGCGGCGCGAAGGTGGCCTTGTGCTTGCCGCGCAGGAGCGCCGCGGCGTGGGTGGCGAGACGGCCGAGCACGACGTCGGACGCGTCGATGACGATCCAGTCGTGCTGGACGTCAGCCGGCTTCGGAGAAAAAGTGCGAGTCACGTGAGTGCTGCTTTCTGGTCGGAGTGAGGTGTTCGTGGATCCCGCTCCGTGGCCGTTCGACCCTCGAGGGGGACGAACCGATCCGGTGGAGGGCTCAACTTCGGGCGCTCGGCACACGGCCGAAAACACCAAGGGTCGACATTACAGCAAAGCCCTCGTGCGGCCAAGCACGGATCGTGGCGGCAGGGGCTCCGGCAGCGGGAGGTGCGACCCGAGCCGCCACGGGTCGCGGGGCGCGGGCGCGCGCCCTCGCCTCACTCCGAGTCCTCCGGGTCCGGCCCCTCGGTCCGCACGGTGCGCTTCGCGCGGGTGAGCAGGGCCCGCTCGGCGAGCGCGTCGTCCTCGGGGTAGTCGACCTCGCGGAGGATGAGGCCGCGGGCCGGCATCACCGCGAACGCGTTGGTCCGTCTGGCGGCGTCGCGGAGCAGCGGGACCGCCCCCGCCTCGAGCTTCCCGGCGCCGACCGCGACGCACGCCCCCACGAGGGCCCGCACCATGCTGTGGCAGAAGGCGTCCGCGCGCAGGTGGGCGTGCAGGACTCCGTCGGCGTCTCGCTCCCAGGTGAAGTCGAGCAGGCTCCGGATGGTGGTGGCCCCTGCGCGGGCACGGCAGAACGACGCGTAGTCGTGCAGGCCCAGGAGCGAGCGGGCCGCGGCCGACATCGCGTCGAGGTCGAGGGAGTCGGTGATCCAGGTGGTGTACGTGCGGTCGAGCGGGTGGCGCATCGAGGAGGCGTCGGCCAGCCGGTACTCGTACCGCCGCCAGCGCGCCGAGAACCGCGCGTCGAACCCCTCCGGCGCCTCCGTCACCCGGTGCACCGAGACGTCGGTGTACTGCCCGAGGATCCCGCGGAGCCGCCGCTCCAGGATCGACGCGGGCGGGAACGGCTCCTCCCCCGGTCGGCGCCGGCCGGTGCTGATGCGGCCCCACTGCTCGGAGGTGAGGTCGACGTGGGCGACCTGGGCGCTGGCGTGCACGCCGACGTCGGTGCGCCCGGCGACCGTCACGGTCGGGTGCTGCTCGGAGCGCAGCACCAGGGCGAGCGACTCCTCGAGCACCCCCTGCACGGTGCGGAGGCCGGGCTGTTTGGCCCACCCGGAGAAGTGCGAGCCGTCGTAGGCCAGGTCGAGGCGGACGCGGTGGAGCATCAGACGAGTGTAGAGCGCGCCGTGGTCGCGGCTCAGGCGACCGCGAGCGGGACGTCGACGGTCGCCAGGGCCGAGACCGCCCAGCCGACCAGCGTCGACTGCTCGCCGACCGAGGAGACGATCCGCGCCTCCCCGCCGCCTGCGAGCACGGCCAGCTCGGAGGGAGCGGAGGCGATGCCCTGCACCCCGTAGGCGGCCGTGCCCAGCGAGACCGGCACGGCGCCGAGCGCCTCGCCCGCACCGGTGAAGGTCTCGACGAGGGGCCCGCGGTGCAGCGTCAGCACGACGACCGGATCGCCGCCGTCGACGGCGGAGGAGCACGTGTCTCCCGCGGCGGTGATCGACACGGTGCCCGCCGTCGAGCCGGCCTCCTGCTCGACGAGGGAGGCGGGGAGAGCGGTCGCGCAGTCCACGCCCTCGCTCGACGGCACGGAGGGCACGGAGGGCACGGTCGGTGCGGCCGACGGTACCGGAGGCGTGCTCGCGAGGCCCGCCGACTCCGGCACGTCGATCACCTCGCCGGAGGCGCAGCCGCTCACTCCGCCCGCGAGTGCCAGGGCGAGGAGCGCCGCAGCAGCCGAGGAGGGCAGTCGCACAGGAGTCCTCCGAGGATCGTCGGGGCGGACCCCGGGAGCGCCGGTCGTGACGCGGCCGCACCCGACGAGCGCAGCCGTGCCATCGTAAGCGACGATTCGCGCCACTCGGCCCCGTGGAACGACGAGAGCCCCCCGCCCCGGAGGGGACGGAGGGCTCTCGGCAGAGGGGGCGTGACTACTTGGTCGCGCCGGTCTCCTCGACAGGAGCGTCCTGCGCGGCGTCCTCGACGGGAGCGTCCTGCACGGGCGCCTCCTCGACGGGGGTCTCCTCGGCAGTGGTCTCCTCGGCGGGGGCCTCGTCCACCGGAGCGGACACGGGCGCCGTGGCGGTGCGCGACTTCTTCGCCTTGGGCGTGACGGGCTCGAGGACGAGCTCGATCACGGCCATGGGCGCGTTGTCTCCCTTGCGGGGGCCGATCTTGGTGATGCGCGTGTAGCCGCCCTCGCGCTCGGCGACGAGCGGAGCGATCTCGGTGAAGAGCTCGTGGACGACCGACTTGTCGCCGATCGTCGCGAGGACGCGACGGCGGGCGTGCAGGTCGCCGCGCTTGGCGAAGGTCACCAGGCGCTCGGCGAGCGGACGAAGGCGCTTGGCCTTGGTCTCGGTCGTCTTGATGCTCTTGTGCGTGAACAGGGCCGCGGCCAGGTTCGCCAGCAGCAGGCGCTCGTGTGCGGGTCCGCCTCCGAGGCGGGGGCCCTTGGTGGGCTTGGGCATGGGTTTACTCCAGTACTAAAGGGGTGTCAGCAGGTCGGACGCGAGGAGCCGGGGCTCCGGAGCGGAGGACCTAGATGCTCTCGTCGTCGTAGCTGTAGAAGTGGGCGCCGTCGAACCCGGGGACCGAGTCCTTGAGCGACAGGCCGAGCTCCGTCAGCTTCTCCTTGACCTCATCCACCGACTTCTGACCGAAGTTGCGGATGTTCATGAGCTGCGTCTCCGAGAGGGCGACGAGCTCATTGACGTTGTTGATGCCCTCGCGCTTGAGGCAGTTGTAGCTGCGCACCGAGAGGTCGAGGTCCTCGATGGGCATGGACAGCTCGGTCGAGAGGACCGCGTCGACCGGCGCGGGGCCGATCTCGATGCCCTCGGCCGCGTTGTTCAGCTCGCGGGCGAGACCGAACAGCTCGGTCAGCGTGCGTCCGGCGGAGGCGATGGCGTCGCGCGGCGAGATCGCGGCCTTCGTCTCCACGTCCACGACCAGGCGGTCGAAGTCGGTGCGCTCGCCGGCACGGGTGGCCTCGACGCGGTAGGTGACCTTCAGCACGGGCGAGTAGATCGAGTCGACCGGGATCTGGCCGGCCTCGGAGAACTCGCTGCGGTTCTGGGTCGCCGAGACGTAGCCGCGGCCGCGCTCGATCGTGAGCTCGAGCTCGAACTTCGCCTTGTCGTTCAGCGTGGCGATGACGAGCTCAGGGTTGTGGATCTCGACACCGGCCGGCGCCGAGATGTCCGCGGCGGTGACCTGGCCGGCGCCCTGCTTGCGCAGGTAGGCGGTGATCGGCTCGTCGTGCTCGGAGGAGACGACGAGTCCCTTGATGTTCAGGATGATCTCGGTGACGTCCTCGCGGACGCCCGGGACGGTCGTGAACTCGTGCAGGACTCCGTCGATCCGGATGCTGGTGACAGCGGCGCCGGGGATGGAGGACAGCAGGGTGCGACGCAGCGAGTTGCCGAGCGTGTAGCCGAAGCCGGGCTCGAGGGGCTCGATGACGAAGCGGGAACGGAACTCCGAGATGTTCTCCTCGGTGAGCGTCGGACGCTGTGCGATAAGCACTGATGATTCCTTTCGATCACGTGTCCGCTATATGACACGTGCGTTTGCGAGGTGTGGAGTTGTGAAAGAAATGCGCGATCCGCCGGCCGGCCGCACTCCCCGCCCGGAGGCGGTTCGTGCGGCCGGCCGACGGCTGCGAGTGCTGCTTAGACGCGACGACGCTTGGGCGGGCGGCAGCCGTTGTGCGCCTGCGGGGTGACGTCGTTGATCGAGCCGACCTCGAGGCCTGCGGCCTGGAGCGAGCGGATCGCGGTCTCACGACCCGAGCCGGGGCCCTTCACGAAGACGTCCACCTTCTTCATGCCGTGCTCCTGAGCCTGGCGCGCGGCCGACTCGGCGGCGAGCTGGGCGGCGAACGGCGTCGACTTGCGCGAGCCCTTGAAGCCGACTCCGCCGGACGAGGCCCAGCTGATGACGGCCCCGGAGGGGTCGGTGATCGAGACGATGGTGTTGTTGAACGTCGACTTGATGTGGGCCTGGCCCACAGCGATGTTCTTCTTCTCCTTGCGGCGCGGCTTGCGCGCGGCCGACTTGGGGGTAGCCAATTCTGTATCTCCTCTAGGTCCGTGTCGCCCGCGTTACTTGCGGCCGGCCTTCTTCTTGCCGGCGACGGTGCGCTTGGGTCCCTTGCGGGTGCGCGCGTTCGTCTTGGTGCGCTGTCCACGGACCGGGAGGCCGCGACGGTGGCGGAGGCCCTCGTACGAGCCGATCTCGACCTTGCGGCGGATGTCGGCGGCGACCTCGCGGCGGAGGTCGCCCTCCACCTTGTAGTTGCCCTCGATGTAGTCGCGGAGCGAGACGAGCTGGTCGTCGCTGAGGTCCTTGACGCGGATGTTGCCGTCGATCCCGGTGTCGCTCAGGGTCTTGAGCGCGCGAGTGCGGCCGACACCGTAGATGTAGGTCAGTGCGACCTCCACGCGCTTCTCGCGCGGGATGTCTACTCCTGCCAGACGTGCCATTGTGGCTTCTCCTGTGAGTGAGTGGAGGTGTGAAGCAGCACCGGTGCCTCGGCCTCCGACCGAAGGTGTCCTCGCCGTCCACCCCGGGGTCGCCGGGGTGCTGCGCGATTTCTGGTGCTGCGGGTGTGTTCAGTTGTGCAATGGGGCGGCACGCCGCCCCTGCGCTCCCTCGCGGAAGCAGCGGGACTAGCCCTGGCGCTGCTTGTGGCGGGGGTTGCTGCTGCAGATGACCATCACGTTGCCGTGGCGGCGGATGATCTTGCAGTGGTCGCAGATGCGCTTGACGCTGGGGTTGACCTTCATTGTTCTTGTCCTTGTTTTCGCTGGCGTCGTGCTCCCGGCGGATGCCGGGGCCGTTCCTTACAGGACACGCACGTCGCGAACGTCAGCGGAGCGAACGTCTACTTGTAGCGGTAGACGATCCGGCCGCGGGTCAGGTCGTAGGGGCTCAGCTCCACGATCACCCGGTCCTCGGGGAGGATCCGGATGTAGTGCTGACGCATCTTGCCCGAGATATGGGCGAGAACTTTGTGTCCGTTGGTCAGCTCCACGCGGAACATCGCGTTGGGGAGCGCCTCGACAACCGCACCTTCGATTTCGATGACACCGTCTTTTTTGGCCATAGCCTCACTGTCGTTCGGAAGTAGTGTGTGTACTGGTCGTGCGAATGTTTCCGCGACGAGCCACCACCGGGCGAGAGCCCGGATCGGGGTTCGCGGGCATGCCGGAGCACGCGCAAAACACCAAGGGTCGATGCTACGCGAATCG
Organism: Rathayibacter sp. AY1F8; assembly: GCF_002932165.1. NCBI lineage: Bacteria > Bacillati > Actinomycetota > Actinomycetes > Micrococcales > Microbacteriaceae > Rathayibacter > Rathayibacter sp. AY1F8. Next base: position 4,196 of record NZ_PSVB01000037.1, on the reverse strand, counting down.
CGGCCGCTCCGCCACCTCGGGCGTGTCGCCCCCTCCTCCGCCTCCGCGCCCGACGCGCGCCCCCTGCCCGGCCCTGCGTCCGCCGCCGCCTAGGCTGGCTCCGTCGAGCCGGAGGGAGAGCACATGGCGCGCACGACGAGGTCCGCGACCGCGAGGCGGAGCTGGTACTCGCACCCGGTGGTGACGATCCTGGCGGCGATCGCGGTCATCGCCCTGGTGCAGACCTTCTTCGTGAAGGTGTACACGGTGCCGACCGGCTCGATGGAGAACACCCTCCAGGGCGGCGGATTCTTCGGCGACCGCATCCTGGTCGACCGCACCCTCGCCCTCCAGGGCGGGCCGGAGGAGGGGCAGATCGTCGTCTTCTCGCGCGACGCCGACTGGGGCGCGAGCGACGAGGCCGGCAGCCCCCTCTCCGAGATCGTGAAGACCTTCGGCGACGTCACCAGCATCGGCCCCTCCCACGAGGAGTTCCTCGTCAAGAGGCTGATCGCCGAGGGGGGCCACACCGTCTCCTGCTGCGACGCCGAGGGGCACGTGCTGGTCGACGGGAAGCCGCTGGACGAGTCCTACGTGTTCGAGGACTTCCCCTTCACCCCCGGGACCCTCGACTGCACGACGAGCCCCGCGTCCCTCCGATGCTTCGACGAGTACACCGTCCCCGAGGGCTCCCTCTTCGTCCTGGGCGACCACCGGTCGAACTCCAACGACTCGCTCGGCGAGTGCCGCGGCGTCGGCGGGCCGATCGACACGTGCGTGAAGACCGTGCCGATCGACAGGGTCACCGGACGCGTCTTCGCCGTGGCCTGGCCGCTCACCCGCTGGCGGCTGTTCTAGCGCTCCGCCCGAGCCGCCGCAGACGACGACGAGGTCCCCCGCGGGAAGCAGAGGACCTCGTCGTCGTTCACCGCCGTGCGGCCACGGGACTAGCCGCGGACGACCGCCACGACCCGGTCGAAGAGCGGATGCTCGGCCGTGAGGCCGGTGACCTCCGCCACGAACTCCTCCGGGGTGAGCGCGGCCAGCTTCTCGTGGAGCTCCACGCTCTGGGGGTCCTCGGGCACGTCGAAGCGCAGCGCGGCGCCGATCGCGGTGAGAAGGCCCTCCGGCGTGCGCCCGCGCTCGGCGAGCTCGGCCGCCGGTCCGATGAAGCGCTCGTGCCGCGACAGCTTCCGCAGCGGCTGGCGTCCCACCCGGTCGACCGTGTCGGTCAGGTACGGGTTGGCGAAGCGCTTCAGCGTCTTCTCGAGGTAGGCCTGCTGCTCCCCGTCGCTGAAGCCGTGCTTGGCCACGATGAGCGCCTTGGTGTCCTCGAGCGCGGCCTTGACCGCGTCGTGCACCTCGGGCATCGCCAGCGCGTCGGAGAGCTTGTGCGCTCCGGCCGCGAAGCCGGTGTAGGCGGCCGTCGCGTGGCCGGTGTTCACCGTGAAGAGCTTCCGCTCGATGAAGGGCTCGAGGTCGTCGACCCAGGTCGCGCCCGGGATCTCCGGCTCGGTGCCCTCGAACGGAGTGCGGTCGACGACCCACTCGAAGAAGCTCTCCACCGTCACGTCCAGGCCCTGGCCCGGGTCCTGGTTCGGGACGATGCGGTCCACCGCGGTGTCGGCGAAGACGGCGCGGGTGCGCAGGCGCTCCCACTCGTCCGCGCCGAGGTTCGCGGCGACCTCGGTCTGCAGGAGGCGCGTGGCGTTGATCGCGTTCTCGCAGGCCATGACCGCCAGCCGCGGCGCCGACTCGTCGCGGGCCGCGAGGCCCTTCGCGATCACGGGGGCGACGAAGCGCAGGATGTTCGGGCCGACGGCCGTGGTGACGATGTCGGCGGCGGCGATCTCGCGGACGAGCGCCTCCTCGTCGGCGGCCGAGTCGATCGCGCGGAAGCGGTCGACGACGTGCGTGGCCGCCTCCTCCCCCACCTCGCGCACCTCGTAGCTGTCGGCAGCGCCGAGGCGGCCGATCAGCTCGGAGTTGACGTCGGCGAAGACGAGCTCGTAGCCGGCGCCGTGCAGGATCAGGCCGACGAAGCCGCGGCCGATGTTGCCGGCGCCGAAGTGGACGGCGGTGGGCATCAGGAGTTGACCTCGCCCAGCAGGCTGTAGAGCGACTGCGCGTCCGGGGCGTCGAGGAGCTTCTGCACCTCGTCCTCCTCCGAGAAGATGATCGCGATCTTGGAGAGGATCTCGAGGTGCTCGTTGTCGACGCCGGCGATGCCGACGACGAAGCGCACCTCGTTGCCGTCCCAGTCGATCGGCTGCGCATAGCGCACGAACGAGAGGGCGGAGGAGCGGATCTCGTCCTTCGCGTCGTTGGTGCCGTGCGGGATGGCGAGCAGGTTGCCCATGTAGGTCGAGACGGTCGCCTCGCGGGCGAGCATGGCCTCGTAGTAGGCGGGGGTGACCGCGCCGACGCCGACCAGCATGTCGGCGGCCTCCTTGATGGCGGCCTCCTTCGTGGTGGCGGTGCCGGAGGCGTCGATCTGTCCGATGGTGAGCACGTCGCTCATGGGGTGCGTCCTTCCGTGGAGGTGCTGACAGCGAGGGAACCCGCAGGGGCGAGCGGAGCGTGTCCGCCCTGTCGCACCCTACGGGTTCCCTCCGAATGGTTGGCGTACTACTTGCCGTGCTGCTCCGCGACCAGCGAGACGACCTCGTCGTACTTCGGGCTGTTCATGAAGTTGTCCACGGAGACGTGGATCGCGCCCGGGGTGCGCTGGCGGGCGCGCTCCGTGAGCTCGGCCTGGGTGATGACCAGGTCCACGTCGTCCTCGAGAGCGGCGATCGCCTTGTTGGTGACCGTGACGTCCTCGAAGCCCGCCTTCTTCATCTTGTTCCGCAGCACCGAGGCGCCCATCGCGGACGAGCCCATGCCGGCGTCGCAGGCGAAGACGATGTTCCGGACCTGGGTCGCGGTGGCCGTGGCCCCCGCGGTCGAGGCGCCGGCCGAGTCCTGCGGAGCGTTGGCGCCGCGGGCGTTGATGAGCGAGCCGACGGCGCTCTCCTTGCCCTTGTTCGCCTCGTTGGCGGCGACGGCGGCGGCGAGCTTGTCGTCGCCCTCCTGCTCCGCGGCCAGGTCGCGCTTGCGGCCGGACCGGATGATGACCGAGGCCACCAGGAACGACACGGCGGTCGCGAGGATCACCGAGAGGATGACGCCGAGGAAGCTGTCGTTCGCGGTCTGCAGGAGCACCGCGATGATCGAGCCGGGCGAGGCGGGGGCGCGGAGGCCGGAGTTGAACGCGACGTTCGTCGCGACACCGGTCGCACCGCCGAGGATGACGGCCGCGAGCAGCGCCGGCTTCATCAGCACGTACGGGAAGTAGATCTCGTGGATGCCGCCGATGAAGTGGATGATCGCCGCACCGGGAGCGGAGGCGCGGGCCGCGCCGACGCCGAAGAACGCGAAGGCCAGGAGCACGCCCATGCCGGGGCCGGGGTTGGCCTCGAGGAGGAAGAGGTAGGACTTGCCCGCCTCCTCCGCCTGCTGGACGCCCAGCGGCGTGAGGATGCCGTGGTTGATGGCGTTGTTCAGGAAGAGGATCTTCGCCGGCTCGATGAAGAGCGAGGTCAGCGGGAGCAGGCCCGCGTTGACCAGGAACTCCACGCCCGCACCGAGGGCGGTCGAGAGGCCGACCACGAGCGGCGCGACGCCCGCGAAGGCGAGGAGCGCGAGGAGGAGGCCGAGGATTCCGGCGGAGAAGTTGTTGACCAGCATCTCGAAGCCGGGCTTGATCTTGCCGTCCCAGATCGAGTCGACCTTCTTCATGAGCCACGCCGACAGCGGGCCCATGATCATGGCGCCGATGAACATCGGGATGCCGGCGCCGACGATGACGCCCATGGTCGCGATGGTGCCGACCACGCCTCCGCGGGCGCCGTAGACCATGCGGCCGCCGGTGTTCGCGATGAGGAGCGGGAGGAGGTAGGTGATCATCGGGGCGACGAGGCCGGTGTTGACCACGTCGGGATCCGTGCTCCAGCCGCCGAACTGCTGGACCCAGGTGGCGTCGATGCCGAGGAGCGGGAGCCATCCGGTCTGGATGAAGAGGGCCGTGATGAAGCCCCAGGCGATGAAGGCCGCGATGTTCGGCATGACCATTCCCGAGAGGAAGGTGCCGAAGCGCTGGACGTGGACGCGCGCTCCACCGCGCGTCGACGTCGCTGACGTCGTTGTCATGTGGTGTGTTCTCCGATTTCTAGGGG
>NZ_PSVB01000036.1:0-22110 GCF_002932165.1 Rathayibacter sp. AY1F8 | reverse complement strand
GCGTCACATGTTCGCGAGCTCCGCGGTCGAGCGGGTACGGGTAAGGGCGTGTGCCCGCTCGACCGCGGAGCTCGCGATACTGTGAGCCCTCTCACCCCGGACCTCCAAGGAGACGCACATGTCGGTCGGCCTGCTCGCGGTTGTCGATGACATCCTCACCGCCGCCCTGAAGGCGAGCGCCAAGACGGCGGGCGTCGTGATCGACGACGCGGCCGTCACCCCGCAGTACGTGCAGGGCCTCACGCCCGCGCGGGAGCTGCCGGTGGTCGGGCGGATTGCGCTGGGGAGCCTGTTCAACAAGTTCGTCATCATCATCCCGCTGGCGCTGCTGCTCTCGGCGTTCGCGCCGCAGGTGCTGCCGTACCTGCTCATCCTCGGCGGCGCGTTCCTCTGCTTCGAGGGGGCGGAGAAGGTGCTCGAGTGGTTCGGCGTCTCGCACGGCGGCCACGAGACGGAGGCGCGCGACGAGAAGAAGCTCGTCTTCGGCGCCATCCGCACCGACCTCATCCTGAGCACCGAGATCATGCTGATCGCGCTCGACGGCCTCGACCCCGACTTCGGGATCTGGCCCACGCTCGGCGCGCTCCTGGTCGTCGGACTCGGGATGACCGTGCTCGTCTACGGCGCCGTCGCGCTGCTCGTGAAGATCGACGACGTGGGCCTGCGCCTGATGAAGAACGCGGCCCGCGGCGTGCGGCGCACCGGAGCGAGGATCGTCGCGTCGATGCCGGTCGTGTTCCGCGCGATCAGCATCATCGGGACGCTCGCCATGCTCTGGGTCGGCGGGCACCTCGTCGTCGCGAACCTCGCCGAGACGGTGTGGCACGGTCCGTACGACCTCGTGCACGTCGTCACCCACGCGGTCGAGGGCGCGGGCCCGGTCGTCGTGTGGCTGGCCGACACCTTCGTCTCGATGATCTTCGGCCTCGTGCTGGGTCTGGTCATCGCGGCCGTCGTGATGGGCGTCTCGCGCCTGCGCACCCGCGACGAGGCGGCCGCGGGGCACTGAGCGGGGTCTCGATACGCCGCGTGCCGCGGCCGCTCGACCGGCATAGGGGTGCGCGGTCGCTCCACCGGCGCGGAGGTGTGCGGCTGCCCGACCGGCACGGATCCATGCTGATCGAGTAGCCCGCGCCGCGGGCGTATCGGGATCCCACGCCGCGCCGCCCGCGCCGCGCCGCGCCGACGGCGAACGACGGACCGCCCCCGTCCCCGGAGGGGCGGAGGCGGTCCGTGTCGGAGGGGGCGTCAGCAGCTGCGGGCCGCGTACGCTCCCGTCGCCACCGAGGTGACCTGCTTGCCGTCGACCGTGCCCGTCGCGGTGACGGTGGCCTGGCCGGCCGGCAGCGAGGCCGCGCGCGTGGTGAATGCGGCGCTGCCGCTCGCGCCGGGCGCGACTCCGGTGACCTGCTTCGACCCGGAGGGTGTCGCGATGGTCATCGAGACCGGCACGCCGGACTCGTTCTTCGCCGCGACGGTGAGCGTCACCTTGCCGGCGATGCAGCGGGTGGTCGCCGTGACCGCGACCGCGAGGGCGACGGGCGCCTTCAGGGTCACCGTCACCGTCGTGGTCGAGGTGACGGAGCCGTCGGCCGCGCGGACCGCGATGGTCGCGACTCCGCCGTTCGCCGTCGTCGGCTGGGTGATCCGCACGGTGGCCGCCGAGTCGGTCGCCACTGCTCCGATCACCGGCATCGCCGTGCCCTCGACGGTGACCGCGTAGGAGGTGCGGGCCGGGTCGAACCCGGCGATGCCCGCTCCTCCGACGCGCAGGGCGCCCAGCGTGGCGACCGCGGCGGGCGAGGCGACCGCCTCGTAGAGCTTGGTCTCGGCAACGATCAGGTGCGTGTTGTCGTAGGCGTTCATCACGACGCGGAAGGCCTTGGCCGTGACGGGCGCGAACGACGCGACCAGGGTCGGAGCCGTTCCGCCGGCCGGCGATGCGAGGGCCACGGCCGACTCGTAGCCGGGGACCGCGGTCCAGGTCGTGCTGTCAGCGGCCTGGTACTGCAGCTGGTAGGTCTGCGCCCAGCTGGTGCCGCCGTCGGCCAGGAACTGCACCGACACCTTCTCGACCTGGTGGGTCGAGGGGAAGGTGTAGGTCAGCGAGCTCTGCGCGGCCTTGGTGCCGTTGGTCCAGTTCGACCAGCCCTTGTCGCCGTCGACGCCGTTGCGGGTGCGCTCCGGTCCGTAGCCCGACTCCGACGACGACGCGGTCGCGACGATGCCGGCGTCCGGGTTGAAGTTGCGGAGCGTGCCCGTGGTGACGAGCACCGTGAGCGTGGCGGGGAGCGTCGCGCCGTCGGCGGTCGCCGTTCCCGAGACCGTCACCTGCCCGGCCCGGGCGAGGGAGGCGGTGGTGAGCGGCGTCCAGTCCCAGACGACCGGCACCGGGAAGGTGCTGGCCGAGGCGCCCACGCGGGCGGGGACCGTCGTCGGGGCCGAGGCCTTCACTCCGGCGACCGAGGCGCCCGCGGCGGCCGTGACCGACACGGGGTCGGTCGCGGTCAGTCCGCCGACGTCGACGAGCGCGGTGACCGTGATCGTCTGGCCGTAGAGGTCGGTCGCGGTGCCGGGCACCTCGACGCGGCCGGTCGCGCCGTACGCCGAGTCGGCGGGGCGCTGCCAGGTGACGGCGAGCGGTGCGCCGGCTCCCCAGGAGTACTGCGGGGTGATGCTCGCGGGCAGGGTCGGAGCGACGCCCGCGGTGGTGCGGACGGCGATCGTCTGGCCGGCGGTCGGGGCGAGGTCGCGGAGGGACCACGACTGGTTCGCTCCGCCGTTGGAGGTGTAGACGCCGACCGACGCGTTGTCGGCGCTGGAGCCGCCGTTCACGTCGAGCGACTGGGCGATCGACTCGTTGACGAGCGAGAAGTTCACGCCGTCGGTGGTGTTGACGATCCAGCGGGTCGCGGCGGTCGTCTTCGCCGCGTCGACGGACAGCGAGCGCAGGTCGGTGCCGGCGGTCGTGGCTCCGAGCACGCGTCCGTCGCTGTTGACGAGGACGACCCGGCGGGTGGCCTCGCGCTCGCCGGCGGCGACCTCGCGGACCGTCCAGGTCTGCTTGGCGGCCGTGGCGGAGTCGGTGGCGAGGCCGGTGATCGTGGTCGCGGCGCCCGAGGGGTTGCCGGTCAGGGCCTTGCCGCTCTGGGTGCCGACCAGCTGGTAGCGGTGGCCGTCGCGCAGGGCGGGGGCGGAGTCGGCGACTCCCGAGACTCCGTCGATCGAGAAGCTCGTGACCGACTTGGCGGGCACGGTGATCGTGGCGGTGCGCGAGATGCGGTCGACGCTCACCGGCGTCTTCGCGACCAGGGCGTTGCTCGTGGGAGCGGCGGCCGAGGAGGCCTTCGTGGTGACGTAGGGGGTGACCGTCGCGGTGTCGGCGATGGTGCCGAAGCGGGAGAGGTCGAGCACGACGGTCTTCTCGGTCGCGGTGCTGTTGGTGTGCACGACGGTCGCGCCCGAGCCGTCGCCGCGGACGGCGGCGGTGGAGGAGCTGTCGTTGGAGGGCATCAGGTGGTCGCCCTCGTGGATGAACTTGGTGAAGTTCCGGATGGTGTTGAACTTCGAGTTCGTCTCGACGCCGCAGACCGGGGCCTTGGTGGAGTCGCCACCGGCGTCGGCGACGCGTCGGGCCGACTTCCAGACCTCGGTCCCGTTCTCCTGGTACGGCTTGCAGTCCAGGTCGATGTAGACGGAGCCCCAGTTGAGGTTCTCGCCCTTGGGCTTGGGCTGCTGCATGTTGTAGTAGTCCTCGACGGGCTGCCAGAGCACCCACGCCTTCGGCTCGAGCTCGCGCAGGTCGTCGTTGATGCGGCCGGCGATGCCGAGGCCGTTCTCCATGTTGGTGGGGTCGAAGCCGGTGACCCAGTTGCCCTCGATCTCGCTCATCCACAGGTCGGTGTCGGCCTGCTTCGCGAGGTCGCGGACCTTGAGGCGGCCCGAGGTGCCGTAGGTGTGGACGTTCATCCGGTCGACCTCGGCGCGGATCGCGGCGGAGTAGGCGGCCCAGTTCGTCGCGAAGATGTCGGGGTTGGTCTCGTCCATCGCGGCGAGGCCGGCGTCGGTGGTCGAGGCGTCCAGCGCGGCGGCGACGTCGGGGATCAGACCCGCCTGGCGCGTCGGTCCGACGTGCATGCCCTCCTGGCGTCCGCCGGTCGGGACGCCGTTGGAGAGCTGCGTGCCCCAGTAGTTCGTGTTCGGCTCGTTGAAGGGGTCGAGCGTGTCGAACTCGATGCCGTACTCGTCCTCCATGTGCTCGGTGACCTTCACGAGGTACTTCGCGAACTGCTCCTCGGCGGCGGGCTTCAGCTGCTCGCTGTTCGCGTCGAAGCCGCCCGAGACGTAGCCGCTCTCGGTCATGAAGTACGGGGCGGAGTTGGAGAACGCCTCCCAGTGCGAGATCTGCTTCTCCTCGGCCAGCCTCTCGACCCACCAGCGCTGCGTCTCGTCGGCGGTCCAGTCGTAGGAGGCGGGGTCGTCCGCGTTCCACTTGGCCAGGAGCGCGTCGCGGTCGGCGAGCTTCGTGGAGGTGCCGCCGTAGGTCGACGCGTCGCCGGCCGGGTTCTGCTTCCACCAGCCCTCGACGGCGCCGCCCGGGCGGAGGTAGTCCTTCACGTCGGAGGCGTTGCCGCCGCCGATGTTGTAGCGGGCGATGTTGAGGTCGAGGCCGCTGTCGCCGAAGACCTTCTGGTAGAGGTCCTCGCGGAGGGCCTCGGGATAGCCGCCGGTCGCGTTCGCGAACCAGACGAGGCTGGTGCCCCAGCCCTCGAACGCCTCACCGGCGGCGGCGGGGTTCGGCGTGATGCGGAACGCGTCCGCGGCCTGAGCGGGGGCCGCTGCGGCGGGGATCGCCAGCAGTGCTCCTGTGGCCAGGGCGGCGCTCGTGGCGAGCGCGGCGACCCTTCTGAAGGACATCGACATTGATGCGGTCTCTCTTTCGCCATCGAAATGCGGGCATGTTCACGTGAACGCGCCCTGACGGCCGACTGTACATGTTCACGTCAACAATCGGAAGGTGCTCAGAGGCGGGCGGGGCCCCGCAGTGTCGAGAAGCCGGGAGTCGTCGCAGTCGGCGCCGAGTGCGACGACTCCTGGAGTGTCGTGGGCATGCGGAGGCGTGCGGCCGCGCGCCGCGACACCCCCGCGCTCAGACGCGGTGCGTCGTCTCCGGGAAGGCCTCGGGCTCGCACTGGATGGTCGCGTGGTCGATGCCGTGGCGCTCGCGGAGGACGGCGAGCACCCGCGAGAGCGCGGTGCGGTAGTCGGCGTCGGGGGCGACGACCACGTGGCCGGTGGCGCTCTCCATGCCCGAGGTGATCGTCCACACGTGCAGGTCGTGCAGCGCGAGCACGCCGGGGACGGCGCAGACGTCGCGCTCGAGGGCCGCGAGGTCGACGTGCGCGGGCGCCGACTCCATGAGGATCCCCAGCGCCTGCCTCGTCAGCGACCAGGTGCGGGGAAGGATCAGCAGCCCGATCAGCACGCCGACGATCGGATCCGCCCACGCCCAGCCGGTGGTGAGCAGCACGATCGCCGCGACGATCACGCCGATCGAGCCGAGCGCGTCGCCGAGCACCTCGAGGGAGGCTCCGCGGAGGGTGATGCTCTCCTTCGCCCCGGCGGACAGCAGGCGCAGGCTCACGAGGTTGACCGCCAGGCCCACGACGGCGGTGATCAGGAGGGGGCCGCCGGGCACCGCGGGCGGCTCGGCGAAGCGGCGGACGGCCTCGACGATCACGAACGCGGCGACCGCGAACAGCAGCAGGCCGTTGGCGAGGGCGGCCAGCACTTCGAGGCGGTAGGAGCCGTAGGTGCGGCCCTTCGCGGCGGGGCGGGCGGCGAGCGAGATCGCGGCGATCGACATCCCGAGGGCCAGCACGTCGGTGCCCATGTGCGCGGCGTCCGAGAGCAGCGCGAGCGAGCCCGTCGCGACTCCGACCGCGAACTCGACGACCATGAACGCCGCGGTCAGCACGAAGGCGGCCACGAGCGGACGCCGGTGCCGTGCGGCGGCGGAGCCGGCCGGAACGCCGTGAGAGTGGCCCATCGGCTCCTCCGATCCCTATTCGTATAAACAGTCTTGCATGCGTCCGGAGGCGAGCGCGAGGGCCCTCAGCCGACCAGCGGGTCCAGCGCCTCGCCGAGGTAGGGCGCCAGGGTCCGGGCGTACGACTCGGTGAGGTGCCCGAGGTCGCGGTACACCTTCACTCCGCCGATCACGAGGGGGCAGCCGCGGTCGTCGCAGAACCAGCGGGTGAGGTCGACGGCGGCGGCGCCCGGCCAGCCCTCGGCGGCGGCGGCCATCAGCTCGCGGTCGGCGAAGGCCTCGTCGAGCGGCACGCTGCAGTCGGCCGCGGAGCCCGGCTCCTCGGCGCAGGCCAGCAGGGAGAGCGAGGGCAGCACCGGATTGTCGCGGATCGCGACCACCGTGGATCCGCGGGCGATCAGCGGCGCCCACGACTCGTGGAACCCGTCGATGCCGGCCTGCTCGTCGGGGGTGCCGGACGCGTCGACGAACACGGACTTCTTCGCGGAGTAGGCGGTGACGACGAGCGCGTACGGCTCCTGGCCCGCGAGCTCCTCCTGCAGCTTCTCGTTCCAGACGTCGCAGGAGCGCCGGGAGGAGGCGGAGTCGTCGCGCCGCTCCGCGGTCGAGAAGACGCAGCCCGTCTTGTAGTAGGTGTGCAGGTCCCAGCCGCGCTCCTCCGCGACGCCGCGCAGCGCTGGGAAGAACGACGCCGCGTGGGAGTTGCCGATGAGCAGCACGCGGAGGCCGGCGGGATCGCCGAAGCGGCACTCCTTGAGCGCGGTGCCGGAGTTGCCCGTGCTGCACTCGTCGGTGTTCAGGGCGGAGCCGTCCTCCGAGGCGTCGACGGCGGGCAGGCTCGTGGTCCAGGAGTCGGGGCAGGCGTTCGCGAGCGCCGCGGCTCCGACGCAGCCCTCGGTCGAGACGGGGAGGGCGTGCGCGCGGGTGAGGTCGGCGGCGATCGCGGCGTTCGTTCCGGTGAGGCCCGTCGCTCCGACCAGGGCGGCGACGGCCAGCAGGGCCGCCGGGGCGAGCGCGCGGAGGCGGTGCGGGCGCTCGGCGGGGGCGCGGCGGTGGAGGGGGTCCTCGAGGAAGCGCTTCGAGGCGGCGGCCAGGAGGATCGCGGCGGCGATGACGCCCACGCCCGCCGGAGCGGTCGGGTCCTCGCCGCTGCTCTCGCGCCAGAAGACCAGGAGCGGCCAGTGCCAGAGGTAGATCCCGTAGCTCAGGCCGCCCAGCCACACGAGCGGGCGCAGGGCCAGCAGCCGGCCGACGCCGCGCTCCGGGGCGGGGCCGGTCCCGGCGACGAGCACGAGCACCGCCGAGAGGGTCGGCCAGAGCGCGGCGGCGCCCGGGAACGCGCTCGAGACCTGGAGCACGAACCCGCAGGAGACGACTCCGATCAGCCCCAACCACCCGGCGACCGTCCGCAGGGCCGCCGGGATCGCCAGTCCCGGGAGCACGAGGGCCGCGAGCGAGCCGAGCCCGAACTCCCACGAGCGGGCGAGGGTGCTGTAGTACGCGGTCGGCTGGTCGATCCCGACCAGCACGACGGAGAACGCGAACGAGAGGACGGTGAGCGCCGCGACGAGCGCCAGCAGGAACCGCGGCAGCTGCGCGCGTCGCCGCAGCAGCACGGCGGCGAGGGTCGCGACGAGCACCAGGGCGAGCCAGATCAGGTAGAACTGCCCCTGCACCGACATCGCCCAGAAGTTCTGCACCGGCGAGTGGAAGTCGTCCTGCGCGAGGTAGTCCACTCCGGCCCGCGCGAGCGCGACGTTCTCGACGTAGAAGGTCGAGGCGAGCACCTCGGTGAAGGTCTGCAGCAGCTGCGAGGGGCGCAGGAGGAGCGGAGCGAGCGCCGCGACGACGACCAGCACCACCGCGGCCGCCGGGAAGAGCCGCGAGGCGAGCCTCCGGAGGAAGGCGATCGGACGCACGCGCCCGAACCGGCGGATCTGGCCGAGGAGGGTGAGGGTGGTGAGGAACCCGGCGATCACGATGAAGACGTCGACGCCTCCGGAGACGCGGCCCAGCCAGATGTGGAACGTCGCGACCAGGAGGGACGCGACGGCGCGCAGTCCCTCGATCTCGGGCCGGTAGCCGGACGCGTCGGCCTTGCGCACCAGCGCGGACCGGCCGGAGGGGGCGGTGCGGGCGGAGTGGCGGGGCAACGGGTTCCTTCCGTGACGGTCGGCGGGCGGTGGGGCGGGCGCCGTCGAGCGTCGGTGTCCAGGATCGCGCTCTCCCGCCCCCAGGGGAACCGTGTCCGGGGTGCTGTCCACCTGGTTGGGGGCTGCGGAGGCGAGGTGCGCGACAGGTGTCCGCGTACTCGGCTGTTCCGGGCCTTCTGAGTGACATGAGAACTCGGAAGTCGCCGTCTTCGCGCGCGACCACGGCGACTCCTGCAGAGTCGCCGGCGGGCCGGGCCGAGGGCGGCCGAGGGCCGGTGGCGCGGATCGACTGGCGCGAATGAACGGGTTGAAGTGAGGTAAGGCTATGCTTACTCGGGCTCCGCGCCGAGACGCGGGTGCCGCCCGCCGACGGACCGGGCCGACGAGCCCTGCCGGCGAATCGGGCCCATGAACCGGGCCCATGAACCGGGCCTATGAACCGGGCCGACGACCGACGCCCACGAACCACGGGAGATCCATGTCCACGCACCGACGGCGCCCCGCTGCCCTCGCCCTCGCCGCCCTGACCCTGCTCGCCCTCACCGGCTGCGGCGCCTCCGAGCAGATCGAGCCCGAGAGCACGGCCGCCGCGGGGGAGGGCACGACTTCGTACCCGATCATGCTGGACAACTGCGGCACCGCGACCACCGTCACCGCCCCTCCGCAGCGGGTCGTCTCCCTCGACCAGAACTCGACCGAGATCCTGCTGTCCCTCGGCCTCGAGGACCGGATGGTCGGCACGGCCTCCTGGACCGACCCCGTGCTCGAGACCCTCGCCTCCGCGAACGAGAGCGTGCCGCGCCTGGCCGACAACGCGCCCACCTACGAGGTGCTGCTCGGTGCCGACCCGGACTTCGTCACCGCCTCCTTCGGCCGCCACTACGCCCCCGAGGGCGTCGCCTCGCGCGACCGCCTCGCCGAGACGGGGATCGGCTCCTACCTCGCCCCCTCCGACTGCGACAACGGAGCGAGCGTCAACGGCGGGAGCGGCACGCGCACCGTCCCGCTGACCGTCGACGTCCTCTACCAGGAGATCCACGAGCTGGCCGAGGTCTTCGACGTGCAGCAGCGCGGTGACGCCCTGGTCGCGCAGCTGCAGGAGCGCGCCGCCGCCGCCACCGAGGGGGTCGACCTCGGCGGCCGGAGCGTCGCCTTCTGGTTCGCCGACACCAAGACGCCCTACATGGCCGGCGGCTACAACTTCGCCTCGATGCTCGGCACCACGACCGGCATGACCAACGTCTTCGCCGACCGCACGGAGGACTGGCCCGCCGTCGGCTGGGAGAGCGTCGTCGCGGCCGACCCGGACGTCCTGGTCCTCGGCGACCTGCAGCGCGATCGCTTCCCCGGCGACCGCCTCGACGACAAGACCGCGTTCCTCCGCTCCGACCCGCTGACCAGCAGCCTGCCCGCGGTGCAGGACGGCCGCTTCATCGCGCTCCACGGCGCCGAGATGAACCCGTCGATCCGCTTCGTCGACGGGCTCGAGAAGATCCGCGCCTGGTGGGACGAGAACGGGGCCTCGCTCTGAGCATGCACACGGGCACGGGCACGGGCACGGGCACGGGCACGGGCGCGGTCCTCGTCCGCCGGGTGCCGCGGGGCCTTGCCGCCGCCGCGCTGGTCGTCGGCGGGCTGCTCGCGCTGGCGCTCTCGGTCGGCGTCGCGGTGACGCTCGGCCCGGCCGACGTCTCGCTCGTGAACGTCCGCGACATCCTCCTCAACCACCTCGGGCTCGCCTCCGTCCCGGTGCGTGCGGCCGAGGACGCGATCGTCTGGCAGGAGCGCCTCCCGCGCGCACTCGTGGCCGCGGCCTGCGGGGCGGGGCTCGGCGTGTGCGGAGTGATCCTGCAGTCGCTGCTGCGCAATCCGCTCGCCGACCCGTTCGTGCTGGGCGTCTCCTCCGGAGCGTCCACGGGCGCGGTGCTCGTCGGCGTGCTCGGGGTCGGCGGAGGAGTGGTCGGGCTCTCCGGAGGCGCCTTCGTCGGCGCGCTGGTCGCCTTCGGCTTCGTGCTGCTGCTCACGCGGTTCTCGGCGGGCGGCACCTCGGGCGTGATCCTGGCGGGGGTGGCGAGCACGCAGCTGTTCTCGGCGCTGACCTCGCTGATCGTGTTCGCTCTCGCCGACTCGGACGAGACGCGCGGCGTGATGTTCTGGCTGCTCGGCTCCCTCGAGGGCATGCGCTGGGACGACGTGGCGCTGAGCGGAGGAGTCGTGCTGCTCGGCTCCGTGGTCTGCCTCGCCGCGGCGCGCACGCTCGACGCGTTCGCTTTCGGGGAGGACGTGGCCGCGTCGCTCGGCGTGCACGTGGGCCGCACCCGCCTCCTCCTGCTGGTGGTGACGGCCCTGCTGACGGCGACCCTGGTGAGCATCGCCGGCGCGATCGGCTTCGTGGGGCTGGTGCTGCCGCACGCCGCGCGACTCGTGTTCGGCCAGCGGCACTCGCGGGTGATCCCCGCGACGATCCTGCTCGGCGCGGTGTTCCTGGTGTGGGTCGACGCCGGATCGCGGGTGGCGTTCGCGCCGACTCCGCTGCCGGTGGGGGTCGGCACGGCACTCGTCGGCGTGCCGGTGTTCATGCTGCTGCTCCTGCGGCGGAGGGGCCGCTCGTGACGCTCGAGGCCGACCGGGTCTCGTGGCGCCGGGGCGGCCGCCTGGTGGTCGACGGGGTCTCGCTCCGCCCCGCTCCCGGCTCGACAGTGGGACTGCTCGGGCCCAACGGCTCGGGCAAGTCGTCGCTGCTGCGGCTGCTGCAGGGCACCGCGGCTCCGGACGCCGGCGTCGTCACCCTCGACGGCGCGCCGCTCCGCTCGCTCCGCCGCCGCGAGGTCGCCCGGGCCGTGGCCACGGTGACGCAGCAGGCCGAGACGGAGGCGGACCTCCCCGTCCGCGACGTCGTCCGGCTGGGGCGGACACCGCACCGCTCCCTTCTGGGCGGAGACACGGCCGAGGACCTGCGCGCGATCGAGCGCGCCCTCGAGCAGGTGGGTCTCGAGGCGAAGGCCGACCACCTCTGGCACACCCTCTCGGGCGGCGAGCGGCAGCGCGCGCACATCGCCCGGGCGCTGGCGCAGGAGCCGCGCGAGCTGCTGCTGGACGAGCCGACCAACCACCTCGACATCCGCCATCAGCTGGAGCTGCTGGCCCTGGTGCGGGCGCTGCCGGTGACCACGGTCGTCGCGCTGCACGACCTCAACCTCGCGGCCCTGTTCTGCGACGCGCTGCTGGTGCTGCGCGAGGGGCGCGTGGTCGCGGGCGGCACCCCGGAGGAGGTGCTCACTCCGGCGCTGATCGCGGACGTCTACGGGGTGCGCGCCCGCGTGATCGTCGACGCCGGACGGCCGCACGTGCTGTTCGACTCCTGATTCCGCTGCCGCATCCTGACCCCACTGCCAGACGATCGTCGATCAGTCAACGGTCTCGTCCGTAGTGAGGAGCGCGTTCTACCGTCGGTGAACCGGCTTCGAGACCTCACAGGAGAGGTCCCCCTCGCGCTGGGCGAGGTGCTCTCCTGACGGAGGGCGATGGACGTGCCGGTGACGACGAGGGGAGTCGAGAGATGTCCAGAGACGACGTGGCACCGGGGCGGTTCGCGCGGTTCGTGAAGTGGGTCAACAAGGCCGACGGCTGGGAGCCGCAGTACCTGCGCGGGCGGGTCGTGGCCAAGAAGGACGGCGAGTGGATCGTCGCGGTCGACGGCGAGGAGCGCCGGATCGTGAAGAAGGAGTGGAGCGTCTACCGCTGACCCTCGGGGAGGACTCGTGATGCTGCCCGACCGGCGCACTCCCGAGATCAGAGAGGCGCGTCCCGGAGTCTTCGTGCTCGAGCCGCGCCGCACCCGCCGCCGGCCCGCCGAGGAGCTGGGCGTCCTGATCCGCACGGGCACGACCTGGACGGTGCTGGGCCCCGAGGGCGTGCTCTCCGACGTGCCGAGCTTCCACGACGCCGTGGCAGCCCTGCGCGAGTAGCGAGGTACCCGCGGCCCCGCTGAGTCGCCCGAGACGGTCGCCCGCTCCGGTGTGTCGACGACCGTCTCGGGCGCCTCAGCGCTGACGCGGAAGGGGACGGCGCGGCGGTGGTGCCGCCGAGGCGTGGGCCCGCCGCGCCTACAGCTGGCGGCCCGGCCGCTGCAGGCCCACGACGGTGACGGTGAGGGTCGCGGAGGTGCTCTGCGCGGCGGACGGCGCGGACTCCGAGAGGCGCACGGTCAGGCGGAGGTGGTCGGTCGCTCCGACGGAGAGGGCGGGGGAGCCGGGCAGGTCGAGGCGGGAGGCGGCGGGGCGGTCGGCCGACACGGTGGTGACGGTGCCGGGGCAGGTCGCGGCATCGGCCGACCAGGACAGCGAGCAGCGCTCGATCGCGAGCTGCAGGCCGTCCGAGAGGTCGGTGCCGGTGGCCGTCTGCAGTTGGAGGGCCGACATCGGCAGGGTCCCGGCGTTCGTCAGGTCGAGGAGGCGCCGGGCCGTGCCACCGGGGACGAGGCCCGCGACGGGGACCGGCACGGTCGTCGCTCCGGTGCCGGTGAACGTCGCGATGACGGTGCCGGAGGCGACCCGCGCGCTCACGGAGCCCCGGTCCAGGAGCACGGCGGTGGCGGTGGCGGCGGCGCCGAGGACGAGCGCGCCGGCGACGAGTCCCGCCAGGCCGGCGCGGGAGACCACGCGGCGGCGGATTTCGGGGGAGTGGCGCGGGGCTCCGCGGTCGCGGGAGGACGGCCGGGCGCTGTGCCGTCCGTGCTCAGCGGGCGGACGCAGGGGCTCCGGGGGCGGCGTGCCGTCCGACGAGCGGTGCGCGCCGCTCACGGGGCGACCTCCGCGGGGCGGCGCCAGATGGCGATCAGGAGCGCGCCCACGATGACCGCGCCGCCCGCGGCGAAGAGCGCGAACCGCGCCTCCGGGTGGGCGAGGCCGATGCTCGGCCAGCCCAGCAGCGGCACCACTGAGCTCTCGCGCCAGATCCGCTCGTCCGCGATCGTCACGATCCACGGGTCGGCCGACTCGTTGTTGTCGCCCTTGGTGGTGAGCGCCAGCTGGCCGGGCTCGCGGCCGCGGAGGGCCGCAGCCTCCTCCTCGGAGTAGACGAGGGTGACGCGGTGGATGACGCGGCGGCCCGGATCGTCCGGGTCGGTGAAGACGATCACGTCGCCGGCGCGGATCGCGGCCTGGTCGACGGGCAGGGTGACGGCGAGGGAGCCGACGGGCATCCCGGGCGCCATCGAGTTCGACAGCACCGGCACGAGCCGCACGAGACCGAGCGCGGAGAGGACGAAGACGGCGATGCCGGCGACGGCCACGATCGTGACCAGTCCGCCGAGGAGAGCGCGGAGGGCCTTCACGCCTGCTCCCTCCGGTGACGACGGCGCGCCGCCGCGGCGAGCAGGACGCCCGAGCCGAGGGCGAGCATCCCGCCCAGGAGCGCGGCGCCCAGGTCGCGGCCGGTGACGGCCAGCCCGCCGCCCGCCGCTCCGGGGAAGGAGCCGGGGCCGGGCGTCGCGGAGGGATCCTCCTCCGTCGTGCCCACGAGCACCCGCAGCGACGCCGCCGCGAGCTCGGTCCCGTTGCCGGCCGCCTCCGGGAACAGGACGCGGACGCGCACGCCCACGGTGGCCCCGCGCTCGAGCGGACGGACACCGTCGAGCCGGCCGAGCGTCGCCGCGGGTCCGGATCCGAGCGGCATCGCGTCCTCCGGGCAGAGGTAGCGCTCGACCGTGCGCTCCCCGTCGACGACCTCGGCGACCGTGAACGCCGAGTCGCAGAGCTCGACGGACAGCTGGAGGCCGTCGCGCGGGTCCTGCGCCAGCGTCCCTCCGTCGACCGCGAAGGCCACGGAGACCCCCTGCGGCGACAGGCCGGTGCTGGTCACCTCGACCGCCCACTCGGCGCGGTCGCCCGGAGCGAGGTCGGTGAGGGATCCGGGCGCCGAGAGCTCGCGCACGTCGAGCACGCCGACGGGCTCGGCGCTCGCCGCGGGCGCGAGGAGCACCGCCGCGAGGACGGCGACGAGCGCACGGGCGTGGGGCATGGGGACGACTCCGGGAGGAAAGGGGGATGCCTCCGCCCCGCGCCGGTGGCGGCCGGGCAGGACGGAGGCGGTGGGGGACGGTCTACTTCTGGATGCCGGCGCGCTGGATCGCGGCGGCCGTGAAGGTGACCGTAGCGGAGGCGTTCTCGTACGCGTTGTCGGCCGCCGTCGGCAGGACGAGCTCGATCAGCGTGTTCAGCGTCACATCACCGGCGTCCGAGGGGAAGGTCCCGGTCGTGGTGGGAGTGATGCCGAAGTTCGCCGGGGTGAAGTCGACCGCGCCGGCCTGGCCGCCGATGGACGACAGCTTGCCGGATCCGGTGACCGTGGTGGTCCCGCTGCAGGAATACGGGCCCGCCGGAGTCGTGGTGGGGGCGGTCGTCCAGGCGGTGGAGCAGGTCAGCAGGCGGTAGTCGAGGCCGTTCGGGCCGGAGACGAGAGACTGGCCGACACGGTTCTGGTCGGTGGTGTCGGATCCCACGACGTCGTTGGTGACGGCCTGCGAGAAGCGCACCGACGAGACGAGGTCGCCGTCGTTGGTGGCGTTCGGCAGGACGATCGTCACCGGGCGCTGGATGGTGTCTCCGGGCGCGATGTCCGTCACGATGAAGGTGCCGTCGAGGTTGATGTCGAGCTGTCCGGCGTCCGCGGTGACGCTGGCAGTCCCGGAGTCGGTGAACACGGCGAAGGCGCCGGCGCCGGCGAGGGCTCCCGCGGCGAGGAGGACGCCGCCGGTGAGGGCGATCTTCTTCCAGGGGCTGCGACGGGTGGGTGCTGTAGTGGTCATGGCGACCGTTCCTTTCTGGTGGGTGGTGCCCGGTGCGGGCGTGGTCTCCCTCACGAGGACACGTGCAGGACGAGAGGGGTGTCGGCGGGGAGGCATCAGCAGCCTCCGGCGGTGGTGACGGCCGGCTGGGCGACGGCGGTCGAGGCGGCGGACGCGACTCCGAGCCAGCGCTGCAGGTCCGGGCGGACCCGCCACTGGTAGCTGCGGCCCTCACCGACCCGGTCGTCGGTGAAGCTCGTCGCGGAGGCGGCGGGTGCCGCGATCACGGTCCAGGGGGCGGGCGTCGTCCCCGCGAGGCGGCGCTCGAGGGTCCAGCCGGTCGCTCCAGCGGCGGCCGACCAGCTCACGAGGGTGCTCGGCCGACCGGCCGTGCAGCTCGCGACAGGCGTGGCGACCACGGAGGAGCTGGTCCAGGCGCCGAGCCCGACCGCTCCGCTCGTGCTGCCGGTGCCGGAGAAGCCGCGCCGGACGAGGGGAGCGGGATCGACCCACACCGTGATCGTGCCGCCCGCCGTGAGGGCGCCGTCCGTGACCGTGTACGCGATCGTCGCGCTCCCGCTCCAGCCGTCGGCCGCGGGCGTGTAGGTGCACGTGGATCCGGAGCAGGAGAAGGTGCCGCGCAGTCCCGCCGGGACGCTCGTGCCGGCCAGGGCGAGGGTCGTGCCCGCGTCCTCGTCGGTGTCGTTCGCGAGCGGAGCGACGGTGACGGCGGGGCCGCCGGTGGTCGCGACCACGCGGTCGGGTCGGGCGACCGGCGCGCGGTTCAGCGCGGTGACGGTGACCGTGACCCGCACGTTCCAGGTGCCGTACTGGCCCGAGAGGGAGTAGTCGAAGACGTCGGTGCCGACGAAGGCGGCGATCGGGCGGTAGGTGCACTGGCCGCGGGTCGCTCCGCTCGCGACGCAGGAGACGGAACCCTGCACGGGAGTGGCGGGGGCGGGGGTCGCCGCGCCTCCGATCGCCCTCGGGGTCGCCGAGAGCTGCGCGCGCGAGAAGGTCGCGCCGGTCGCGGCGGGCCCGTCGTTCGCGAGCACGTCGATCACGACCGATCCGCCCTGCACGACCGTCGCGGCGTCGGCCGCCGGATCGGGGATCACCGAGATGCTCACCGAGGCCGTGCGGGTGAACGCCACGCCGGTCGGGCCGGTCGCCGTCGCCGTGGCGGTGTTGGCGATCGTGCCGGCGGTGACGTCGGCGGCGGTGGTCGTGTAGGCGGCGGTCGCGGTGACGACCTGGCCGGGCAGCAGTCGTCCGGAAGTGCCCGGCCAGGAGTAGGTGAGAGCGGAGAGCCCGCTCTTGGGGTCGCTGATCGCGACCGCGGTGAGGGTGGTGGTGCCGGTGTTGGTCGCGCGGAAGGTGTAGGTCACCACGGTGCCGGCGGCGCTGATGAAGGCGGGGTTCGCGGTCTTGGTGAGCGCGAGGTCGTTCGTGCGGGTGATCGTCACCGTCCGCGAGGAGGTGGCCGTGACGGCGGCGCCCGTCGGAGGGGTGCCGGTCGCGGTGGCGGTGTTGAGGACCTGGCCCGCGTCGACGTCGGCCTGCGTGAGCGTGTACGACGCGGTCGCGGTGACCGTCTGGCCGATCTCGAGGCGCCCGGCGGTCCCCGGCCAGGAGTAGGCGAGCGCGGAGAGCCCGCTCTTGGGATCGGTGACCGTGACGGAGCTCAGCCCGGTGTTGCCCGTGTTGGTGGCGGTGAAGCTGTAGGAGACGGTCGAGCCCACGGCGGCCCCGGTCGGGATCGTGCCGTTCTTCGTCAGCGAGATCGAGGGCGCGTAGCGGATCGGCGTGGTGGCCGTGGAGGTCGCGGTGACCGTCACGGGCGAGGCGGCCAGCGTGCGCCCGCTGACCGTGGCGGTGTTGGTGACGACCGCGCCCTTGTCGATGTCGGTCTGCAGCACCGTGTACGGCGCCGAGGTGAAGGTGGCGCTCGCTCCGGGGGCGAGCTGCGTCGAGGCGGGCGTGATGCCGGTGACCTTCGGGTCGGCGACGGCGACCGTCTGCAGTGTGACGTTGCCGGAGTTGAGGGCGAGGAAGGAGTAGCGGATCTGCTCTCCGGCGTCGGCCTGGGCGTTGCCGTTCGTGTCGGTGAGCAGGGCGGTCTTGGTGAGGGTCAGAGCGGGAGCCGGGGTGGCGATGGGGGCGGTGACGGTGGCGGTCCTGCTCGTGACGGGGGTCGTCGTCACGACGTTCGAGATCGTCTCCGTCTTCGTCGCTGCAGCGGTCGCCGTGTTGACGAACGAGCCGGCCACCGCTTCGGCGGCCGTGACCGTATGGGATCCCGTGCAGATGGTGGAGGCGAGCGGGAGCAGGGTCGTGGTCGGACAGGAGATGCTCGCGGCCTTCGGGTCCGTGACGACGATCCCGGTGAGCGTGCCCCGGATGGATCCGTTCGTGACGACGAACTGGTAGGGGATGACGGATCCCTCGGCGTAGGCGACGGGCTGCGTGGTGGTGCGGTCGATCTGCTTGACCAGAGTGATGTCGTCGAGAGTGTTGATGGACGAGACGGAGACGTTGCGGACGAGGTGGGTGTCGTTCGATCCACCGGTGGACGCCGTGAAGCCGAGCTTGTAGGTCGAGGGCGCTGCGGTCGGCATCGTGAACTGCATCAGCTGATCGAGCTGCCCGGCGGGCAGACCCGCTGTCCCTCCCCAGTAGACCGTGACGACGGGAGTGGCGGCAGCCGAGACCATGATCCGTATCGTGCGCCCGTAGGACGCGGGCGGAGCGCCCGTCGATGTCGTGGCCGTCGTGCGGACCGACGTCAGCAGGGGAGGCGAGGCCGACTGGAGGAAGCAGTATCCGCTCTTGGCCTGCCCGGGTCCGCGCGCCACGACCTTGTTCGCCGTGAGGAGCGCCGACCCGGAGTTCGAGGGGCAGTCGGAGCCGAGGCCGAGGGTAGGCGCGGCGGGGGGCCTGGCCGAGAAGTTCCCGAAGGCGTCGATTCCGATCCCGAGGTAGCCGCCGTTCACCCCGTCGACGGTCGCCGACTGGCCGTAGCCGAGCGATCCGCCCGGAGCTCCCGCCGCGGTGAGGGACCTCGAGCCGTCGGTGAGGAAGAAGCCGATGCCGTCGGCCCCGGTCAGCGAGCTTCCGTACTGGTACTGGTCGAACTGGACGTCGATGCCGCCCGCGGCAGGAATGGGCCGGTTGAAGACCGCGCCGCCCTTGGCGTCGTTGCGGGCATCGGTGAGCTGGAGGAAGCCCGGACTCGTCGCGGCGACGGGGGCTTGAGTCCGGTTGGCGCAGACGCCGAGGTTCGAGGACCCGGCCGGGGGTGCGGTCGTCGCCCGGGTGATGCAGCCCCCGTCGAGCGCCTGCCAGGCCGAGTCCGCGACGCTGGTGCCGCCGAAGCCCTCCTGGAGCAGGACCGTGGCCGCCGCAGCTCTCGTCGCCGGCAGAACCACGAGGACGGCGGCGAGCAGGAGCAGGACGAGGCCGAGGGCGATCGAGCGGTCGTGGCTCGGCCGGGCATGCGCGTTCGACACGGATCGACCTCCCCCCGGGGCGCCTCGCCGGGCCTTCCGGATGGAGCGGGATCACGATAGGTCGCGGCTCGGAGTCGCCCTGTCCCCCTGAGACGGGACGCGGGCGGCGGACGACGGACCCTCGATCCGGTCGGCACTCAGAGGGGGGAGAGCAGGCGCTGAACCAGCGATCAGGTCGTGCTCAGATAACGAGACTCATCCGGGGGTCTCCCGCGAGAGTGTTGACGTGCGCATGGCCCTCGCGCCGGGCGCACGGCGGCCTGGATCCGTGCCGGCCCCGTGCCGCCCCGGAGTTCCGCCACCGACACGATGCAGTTCCGCTCCCGTGGCGGGCATCTCCAGAGCAGTGGCGCGAGATAGCGCTCTCACCAGGACCTTCTCCGGATCGCTCCGCCGCTGAACGCCAGGTGGGAGCGCCGCCGCGGGTGTCCCTGAAGCGGGTCTGGTGGTCGCGCGGCGGACGCGGGAGGATGCATCGCGCCTGCCCGCCCGCACGGTCCCCCGAAGGACCGCACCGCGCCCCCTCCACGGTGGTCCGATCCGGACCGCAGCACCCCCCTCACACCTTCCGGTCAGGCTCCGCCGACCGAGCAGCCCTCTCCACGTCGGGATCCCATGTCCTCTCCTGCGCGCCACAGCCGCCGTCTCGTCCTCACCGGAGCCGCCCTCGGCGTCGGATCCGCCTTCGCCTACGCGATGACCGCGTCCGCGGCGCCCGACTACAGCGTGATCCCGCCGCTGCCCAACGAGCTCGGGCGCAGCGACACGGCGATCTCGCGCGTGGGGAAGAAGCCGTACCAGATCATCGACGTGATGATCGGCACCGACCGCGCGCGGCTCTTCGTTCCGCACACCGCCGTCCCCTCGCAGCGGATCGGCCGGGTCGTCTACTGGTACTACCACGCCAACGGGAGCACCTACGCGGCCCTGTCCGGCGCCTACCAGTACAGCGCCGACCAGGCCGTCGACAAGGGCGTCATCTCGATCTGCCCCAACTACGGCGGCAGCATCTACACGAACAAGCGGGCCGTCGCCATGCAGGTGGACGCGGTCGCCTGGTTCCAGAAGACGTGGCGGATCGGGGCGAGCTTCCTCCGCTCGAACTCCGGCGGTGGCGCACTGCTCTGCTGGGCGTACGGCAACAAGCTGGTCCCCGAGATCCGCGGCGCGTACCACGCGGCCGGCGTCTACGACATGGCCGACATGGCCCGCCGCGACCCGGGGCGCGTCCTGCCGGACTACGACAACGACCCCTCGACGATCCCGGCGACCGACCCCGCGCTGCTGCCGCAGGCTTCGTGGGCGGGGGCGCGGATCCGCACGACCGGCTCGACGGAGGACGTCCTCGTCCCGATCGCCGTGCACGGAGGGGCGTGGGTCGCGCTCGCGAAGCCCGTCGCGAAGGAGGCGGTGGTCCTCTACACGCCGACCGAGGGCGCTCCGAACGGCCACAACGTGCCGAGCCTGACGAACAAGGACATGCTCGACACGTTCGACCGCTGGCTCGCAGAGCAGCCGGTCGTTCCGCTGCCCGACGAGCCCGCCTCGTCGATCCCCGGCGAGGGCACGTACCAGAACTCCTCGCCGCTCATCACGACGGCGGGCACCTGGAGCACGATCTCCTCCTCCGCCGACAGCGGTGGAAGCATCAGCTACTCCAGCTCGGCCGGAGCGTCCGCGAGCTTCCGCTTCTCGGGCACGGGCGTCAGCTGGGTGAGCCGGATGACGGCGACCTCCGGCATCAACGAGGTGCTGCTCGACGGCGTCCTTGTCGCCACCGTCGACCGCTACAGCCCCACGACCCGCTCGGGTCAGACGGTCTGGACGAGCGGGCCGATCGCGGCCGGCACCCACACGGTCACGATCCGCCGCGGGACGACGCGCAACCCGGCGTCCACCGGATCCACGCTGATCCTCGACGCCTTCGTCGTGACCGCGGGGACCGTCTCCACGTCGACGCCCACCCCCACCGCGACGGCGTCTCCGACCAGCACGCCGACGCCCACCGACACGCCGACTCCGACCGAGACCCCGACGGCCACGTCCACGCCCACCCCGACCTCGACGCTGCCGGCGGCGGGGACGTACCAGAACGGAGCCGCCGTCATCGCGACGGTCGGCACCTGGGCGACGCTCTCGAGCACCGCCGACAGCGGCGGCAGCATCTCGTACTCCAGCACCTCCACGGCCTCGGCGACCCTCCGCTTCCGGGGCACGAAGGTCAGCTGGGTGAGCCGGATCACCCCGACCTCGGGCATCAACGAGGTCCTGATCGACGGCGTGCTCGTCGCCTCCGTCGACCGCTACAGCGCCACGAACCGCTCGGCCCGCACCGTGTTCACCAGCAGCACCCTCAGTGCCGGCGAGCACACCATCACCATCCGCCGCGGCAGCAAGCGCAACGCCGCCTCCACGGGCAACTCGCTGATCCTGGACGCCTTCGTCGTCGTGTGAGCCGCTCGAGCGCCCGAGCCGCCCGCGTGATTCCGGACAGAGGACGCGGGCGTGCTCGGGTGTTCGGGGGCTCGTGAAGGGGGCCCTTGTCGCTGAGGCGCTCGCTGGGCGCCCACTGCGTCGAGTCGCCCGTGTCGAGTCGCCCGAGAATGCAGTTGTTTCAGCGTTCTCGGGACCTATTCCGGCACCTCAGCGGGCTTCGCGGGAGGAGGCCCGTGCGAGCATGCGGGGATGAGAACGCTGATCCTCGGAGGCACGGGCTGGCTCGGCGGGCACCTCGCGGCGGAGGCGCTGCGGCGCGGCCACGACGTGACCTGCCTCGTGCGCGGGATGGCCGTGCCCGCGGGGGCGTCCCTCGTCCGGGCCGACCGCGACCGCGACGACGCTCTCGACGCCGTCTCCGCCGCGCCGTGGGACGCGGTGATCGACGTCTCCTCGACCCCGCAGCACGTCCGCCGATCCGTCCGCGACCTGCGCTGCGGCGCCTACGTCCTCGTCTCGACCACGAGCGTCTACGCCGAGAACGCGGTCGTCGGCGCGGACGAGGACGCCGAGCTTCTCGCTCCCTCCGACGACCCCACCTCGTACGGCGCCGCGAAGGCCGCCTGCGAGCAGGCCGTGCTGGCCGGATCCGCGCCGTCCCTGATCGCGCGCGCCGGCCTGATCGGCGGCCCCGGCGACCCGACGAGCCGCTCCTCCTACTGGCCCTGGCGCTTCAGCGCGCGGTCCGGCCCCGTGTTGGTGCCGGATGCGCCCGGACTGCCGACGTCCGTGGTCGACGTGCGGGACCTCGCCGCCTGGCTGGTGGCGTCCGCCGAGGCGCGTGTGGAGGGCGTGATGAACGTCTGCGGGACCCCCGTGCCGTTCGCCGAGCATCTGGCCGCGGCGCGCGGCGGATCGTCCGCCGAGACGATCGCGGTGCCGGAGGAGTGGCTGCTCGAGCGCGGTGTCGGCCAGTGGGCGGGTCCGGGCTCGCTGCCGCTGTGGATCGCGGATTCGGACTGGCGCGGCATGAACGCCCGCTCGACGGCACGGGCGGAGGCCGCGGGCTTCGAGCGCCGCGACCTCGCCGAGACGCTGCGGGACGCGGCGGCCGCGCACGTGCCGGGACGCGGAGCCGGGCTGGGGGAGGAGCGGGAGCGGGAGCTGCTGGGGGAG
>NZ_PSVB01000035.1:0-23620 GCF_002932165.1 Rathayibacter sp. AY1F8 | reverse complement strand
CCCCCCAGCCCCGGCCCCGCGACGTCGTCGGCATCGTCGGCCTCGTCCTCGCGATCGTCCTCGTCCTCGCGCAGATCGGGCGGACCGCGCTCACCACGGCCATCCCGGTCCTCGCGTTCCAGGGCGGCTTCGACACCACGCAGATCGGGGCGCTCTTCGCCGCCCTCGGGGTCACGATGCTCGTGCTCGCGACGGCGACCGCGATCGTCGGCGTCATCGGCGTCGCGCGGAAGGACCGCGCCCGGCTGCTCTCGGCCGTCACGCTCGGCGTCGGCGCGAGCGTCGCGATCGTCGAGCTGGGCGCGCTCGTCGTCCCGCCCCTGGTCGGCCTCTCCCTCCAGTACTGACGAGGCCCGCCGGAGCGGATCCCTCCGCCCGGCCTCGCAGGATCCGCACGGCGCCGCGTCCGTTCCTCGCGCTCCGCTGCGCCGCGACGGCCCTGCCGGCTCCCCGGCGATGCGCCAGGATGGGGGGCATGACGACACGCGTGGACGGCCTCTTCGTCTACCCGGTGAAGGGCTTGACCCCGCAGCCGCTCCCCCGCGTCGAGCTCACCACAGGCCGCGGCGTCCCCTTCGACCGCACGATCGCCCTCGCCCGCCCCGGCGGCGCCTACCGGCCCGGCATGCGGCACGGCATCTCCAAGCGCGAGTACTTCGTGCTCGTCGCCGAGGCGCGCCTCGCCGGCCTGACCACGCACCTCGACCCCGACAGCGGAGTGCTCACCGTCGACGTCCGCGGCCACCGGGTCCTCTCCGCCGACCTCGGCGCGGAGGACGGACGGGCCGCACTGCGCTCCTTCGCCGCCCGCGTGCTCGACCTGCCGCCCGGCGTCGAGCCCGTGATCGCCCAGGACGCGGGGCGCCGCTACACCGACACGGCCCACAACTCCGATGTCGAGATGGAGTACGTCTCGCTGATCAACCTGGCGAGTGTCCGCGACCTCGCCGAGCGCACCGGCCGGAGCGTCGATCCGCTGCGGTTCCGCGGGAACATCCACCTCGAGGGGCTGCCCGCGTGGAGCGAGCTCGAGCTGCTCGGCCGCGAGCTCACCGCGGGCGGGCTGCGGCTGCGGATCACGAAGGCCACCGAGCGGTGCGCCGCGACCGAGGTCGAGCCGGGCACCGGTCGGCGCGACCTGCCCGTCCCCCGCCTGCTGCACGAGACCTACGGCCACGAGCTCCTCGGCGTCTACGCGGAGGTCCTCGACGGCGGCACGCTCGGCGTGGGCGACGAGCTGGTGCTCCGTGGCTGAGCTGCGGCTCGTGGTGGCCGAGCGCGAGGCGCTCACCCCGGCCGTCACCCGCTTCGTGCTGCGGAGCGAGGACGGCGCCCCGCTGCCCGGCTACTCCGCCGGCGCGCACCTCACGCTCACGACCCCCTCCGGCGAGCGCCGCAGCTACAGCCTCGTCGAGCCGGGATCCGCGGAGCCGTCGCACTACGCGATCGCGGTGCGCCGCGAGCCCGGGGGTCGGGGCGGATCGCGGAGCCTCCACGACGACGTCCGCGTCGGCGACGTCCTCTCCTCCGCGCCGCCCGCGAACACCTTCGCCCTCCGGCCCGCCGCCCGCTACCTCCTGATCGCCGGCGGGATCGGCGTCACCCCGATCCGCGCCATGGCCGCCGAGCTCCGGGCGCAGGGCTCGGCCGTGCAGGTCGTCTACCTCAGCCGCACCCCCGAGGACACCGCGTGGCTCGACGAGTTCTCCGCCGACGGCTCCCTCGTGCACCACAGTGCGATCCACGGCCGGCTCGACCTCTGGCCGCTCGTCGCCGAGCCCGACGACGACGCCCGGATCTACTGCTGCGGTCCGTCCGCGCTGATCGACGAGGTCCTCGCCCTCACGATGCACTGGCGCCCGAGCCGGATCCACGTCGAGGACTTCGCGGGCGTCGACGCCGTCGGCGACCGGGCCGTCCCCTTCGCCGCCGTCTGGGAGCCGACCGGAGCCGTCGTGGAGGTCCCGGCCGACCGCTCGCTCCTCACCGCGCTCCGCTCCTCCGGGATCGACGTCGACTCCTCCTGCGAGTCGGGCACCTGCGGCACCTGCCGCCTGCGCCTCGTCGGCGGGACGGCGGAGCACCGCGACCTGGTGCTGACCCCCGAGGAGCAGGACCGCTGGATCATGCCGTGCGTCTCGCGCTCCGCCGGCGGCGAGCTGGTCGTCGCCCCGGAATGACGGAGCGACGGGGCCGGGCCCCACGCACGCCGGCCGACACGCGTCGGCCGTCGTGTGACGCCGCGTGACGGGCGCCCGGCGCCCGGTCCCCCGCATGCCTAGGCTCCCGGACGGGGGAACACGACCGTCACGACCGAAGGACTTCCGATGACCAGCACCTCCGTCCGCACCCAGCTCGACGAGTTCACCGTCGGCTTCGACGAGACGGTCGGCCCCGAGCTCGCCGCCGTCTTCTCCGGCGAGCGCGACGACCTCGTCGCCGCCGGCGCCCCGAGCGGAGCCGTCACCGCCGGCGACGCGCTCCCCGCCGCCTCCGTCGTGACCGTCGACGGCGACACCGTCGACCTCGCGGACGTCCTCGGCGCGGGCCCGGCCGTCCTCGTCTTCTACCGCGGAGCCTGGTGCCCGTACTGCAACATCACGCTCAAGCACTACAACGAGACCCTCGCCCCCGAGCTCGCGTCGCGCGGAGTCGCCCTCGTCGCGATCAGCCCGCAGACCCCCGACGGGTCGCGCGCGGCGGTCGCGAACGGCGACCTGGGCTTCACCGTCGTCTCCGACCCCGGCAACACGCTCGCGAGCGCTCTCGGCATCGTCACCGCCCCCAGCGGCGACGCGCAGGAGGCGCACACCGCGCTCGGCTTCGCCGTGAAGGACAGCAACGCCGACGACACCCCGGCCGTCCCGTACCCGACCGTCCTGGTCGTCGACGCCGACCGGATCGTCCGCACGGCGGACGTGCACGTCGACTACACGACGCGCACGGAGACCGAGGAGATCCTCGCCGCTGTCGACGCGCTCTGACGCCTCCGCTCGCACCCTGAGCACGCGCGGCGGTCGAGCGCACCCCCTCGCCCGCCGCGCCGCCGCTCCCTAGGCTCGACCCGTGACAGCGGAGACGGACGTGCTCGTGGTCGGCGGCGGTCCGGTCGGACTGCTGCTCGGCGCGCTCCTGGCGCGGGCCGGAGTGGACGTGCAGGTGTGGGAGCGGCGCTCCTCGGTGCCGAGCGGCTCGCGGGCGATCGGCATCCATCCGCCGTCGCTCGACGCGTTCGCCGCGATCGGCGCCGATGCTCCCGTGCTGGCCGAGGCCACCCGGGTCCGCGAGGGCGTCGCGCGCAGCCGGGGCCGCACCCTCGGCACGCTCTCGTTCGCGCGCGCCTCCGCGACGCACCCCTACGTCGTCACCCTCGACCAGCACCGCACCGAGGCGATCCTCCGCGAGAGCCTCGAGGCGGCGGCCCCGGACGCGCTGCGCCCCGGGGTCGCGCTGACCGGCCTGCTCCGTCGGGGCTCGACCGTCGAGGCGACCGGCACCGGACCGGGCGGCGAGCCGGTCTCCGTCCGCGCCGCCTTCGTCGTGGGGGCCGACGGCGCCCGCAGCACCGTCCGCGATCTGCTCGGGATCCGCACCACCGGCCGCGACTACCCGGACCGCTACGTGATGGGCGACTTCGCCGACCCCGAGCCCGGCGGTCTCACCGGCACCGCGCTGGTCGACGTCGGTCCGGCCGGAGTGGTGGAGTCCTTCCCGCTCCCGGGCGGTCGGCGCCGGTACGTCGCCCTGAGCGGCCCGGACCGCTCCCTCGGCGCCCCCGCCTGGCGGCCCGAGGAGGCCCCCGACCAGGAGGCCGCGCTCGCCCTGGCCGCCGCTGTCCGCGACCGGACGGGCGCCGACGCCGACCCGGAGACCTGCACGATGCTCAGCGGCTTCCAGGTGCGGCGCCGCGAGGCCGAGCGGATGGGCGTCGGCCGCGTCGTGCTCATCGGCGACGCCGCGCACGAGATCAGTCCGATCGGCGGGCAGGGCATGAACCTCGGCTGGCTCGACGCCGCCGAGCTCGCCCCGCTCCTGGCCGGTGCCGTGCGCCGCGGCGAGGCCGGCCCCTGGCCCGGCTTCGCCCGGCGGCGCACCACCGCGGCCCGGCGCGCGGCGCGGCAGGCGGAGGCGAACATGGCCCTCGGACGCCCGCTCGGCTCGCTCGCGCACCGCGGCCGCGAGGCGTTCCTCCGCACCGCCCTCGCCCTGCCGACCTCGGACCTGCTCGCCCGCGTCTACGCGATGCGCTGGTCCTGAGGGCGGCCGGTCAGCCGACCAGCCGCGCGCCCGCCAGCCCGAGCTCGACCACCAGCACGAGCGAGGCCGCGATCACCAGCCGGAACAGGGTGCGCGTCGGCGGACCGGTCAGCACCAGGCGGATGCCCGCCGCGGCGAGCACGACCACCGCGAGGGTCCCGATCACCGCGAGCACCACGCCTGTCCCGCGCACCGGCTGGTCGCCGACGAGCTGTCCGACGAGCACGAGCAGCGCGGCCACCACCAGCGACCCGAAGGCGACGACTCCGGAGAGCCGCAGGCCGAGGCGGTGCGGGAAGCCGCGGACCCCGGTGGCCTCGTCGTCGACCAGGTCGGGGAGCACGTTCGTGCAGTGGATCGCGATGCCGAACACGGCGCCGGTCGCGATCGCCCACCAGGCGGGGAGCCGGCCGTCGCCCGCCGCGACCGCCACCACCGGCAGCAGCCCGAAGGCGACCACGAAGGGAGCGACCGACCAGACCGTGCGCTTGAGCCCCGCGTCGTAGGCCCAGCCCGCGGCGACCAGCACCAGGTGCGCGACCGCGGCGACCGGTCCGAGCAGCAGCGAGAGCACCACGGCGGCCGCCGCCGTCCCCAGTGCGGCGGCGCGGACGGCGCCCACGCCGATCAGCCCCTGCGCGACCGGCTTGTCGGTGCGCCCCACCGCGCGGTCGCGGTCGGCGTCGATCCAGTCGTTCGCGAGCCCGATCGAGAGCTGCCCGAGCAGCACGGCGAGCGCCACCAGCACGACCTGCCCGAGCGGATGCCCGGACGCCGCCGCGATCACGGTCGCCAGCACGGTGACCGTCACGGTCGGCCCGGGGTGCGACGAGGCCAGCAGGAGTCGCACCCGGGACGTCATCCCGCCAGCCTACGGTCGCGGCGGCACAGCGGGGCGCCGGTCGCGCTCCCCGCCCCGGAGCGGGATCCAGCGTGGTTCGAGCGCGGCGCCCTCATCAGCCCGCGACGGGAATGGCCCGGGATGGGGCAGGGTTGCACCACCCGGCATCCCGACTCAGGAAGAAGGCCTCGTGGACCTCGTGCACTGGCTATTCGACGCGCAGATCGTCATCGGCGAGCAGACCGTCCTCTGGCGGGAGGTCATCGGCAACGTCTTCGGGCTCCTCAGCGCCCTCGGCGGGATGCGGCGGAAGGTCTGGGCCTGGCCCGTCGGCCTCATCGGCAACGTGCTGCTGTTCACGGTCTTCATGGGCGCCCTGTTCGGCACTCCCAACCCCGTCAACCTGCTCGGCCAGGCCGGGCGGCAGGTGATGTTCATCCTGGTCAGCGTCTACGGCTGGTACCGGTGGACCCACCGCCCCGACGACTCGACCACCTTGATCGAGCCGCGCTGGGCGTCGTGGCGCACCCGCGGCCTGCTGGTGCTCGGGATGGTCGGCGGCACCGCGGTGCTGACCCCGGTGTTCCGCGCGCTCGGCTCCTACGAGCCGGTCTGGAGCGACGCGTGGATCTTCGTCGGCTCCGTCCTCGCCACCTACGGCATGGCGAAGGGCTGGACCGAGTTCTGGCTCATCTGGGTGGCCGTCGACCTGGTCGGCGTGCCGCTGCTGTTCTCGGCCGGCTACTACGCGTCGGGGCTGATGTACGTCTTCTACGGCGCGTTCACCCTGGTCGGCTTCTTCGTCTGGATGCGGCAGGGCACCCGTCCGTCCGCCGCTCCGATCACGGTCGGCTAGCTCTAGCAGCCTGCCGCCGCCGGCGGAAGTGGCCGTGCGGGAGGCGCTGTCGGTGGTCCACTGGGAGCGGAGGCGCCCGCCTCCCCCACCCGGAACGGACGCCATGCTCTCCCTCGTCTACTCCAGCCGCACCTCCGCCGGCTTCACGGACGCCGACCTCCCCGCGCTGCTCGCCCAATGCCGCGCGAACAACGAGCGCCTCGGCCTGACCGGCATGCTCCTGCACCGCGACGGCCGATTCCTCCAGGTGCTCGAGGGGCCGGACGCGGTCCTGCGCGAGCGGATGGCCGTCATCGCCGCCGACGAGCGCCACGCGCAGCTGCGCACCCTCCTCGAGGAGCCGATCCGGGAGCGGCTGTTCCCGGAGTGGTCGATGGCGTTCGAGTCCGCCGCCGACGCCGACGCCGCCGGGCTCCGCACCTCCTTCGACGACCTCGACGACGCCGAGGCCGAGAGCGCGACGCTCCCGGCCCTGCGCGAGCTCATCCGCTTCTTCCGCGAGCGGAGCTAGGCGGAGCTAGGCGGAGCTAGGCGGAGCTGGGCCGAGCTGGGCGGAGCGATACGGGACGCCGGGATCGCGGCCGGTCCGCCGCCGGAACCCGACGCCCGTCAGTCCTCCGCCGAGGGAGGAGCGAGCCGGTCGAGCCGCGCCAGGAGCGGGGCGAAGCCGTCGCCGAGCAGGGCGCTCAGCGGCTCGCCGAACCAGAACCGCCAGACGGCGTCGAGCTCCTCGCCGGTGATCCGTCCTCGGCGCAGGAGGATGCTCGCGATCGGGGCCGCCTCAGACGCGTACTCGTCGCGGGGAGCGCCGTCCTCGCGACCCGGCTCGAGTCCGTACGGATCGACCCCGTCGAGCTCCCGCAGGACGGCCGCCACCGTCGCGTCACCGCGTTCCGCGGTCGCGCCGTCCTGATCCGTCGGTGCTCGGCGCTTCATCGCGAGAAGGTACCGAGCCCACTCCTCGTCGTCCATTCGTCGTCTCCGATCTCTCCGGATGCCGCGCCTTCTCGAGGCCTTTCTCTTCCTTCGGCGCCGGCTTGTCGAGGCACGGGGGAACCGCCTCTCCGACGGCTTGTCATCCCCCCGCGAGAAAGGCGCGGACGCCTTCCCGCGTCAGCCCCGAGGCGACGGCGAGCCGGTGCTCTCCGGCCCCGAGTCGGGCGGCTCCGCGGAGGGCCGCGGCCCTTTCTCCGCCCTCGCCGGAAGTCCCGCTCCGGAATGCCGCGAATTCCGCGGACACCTTATCGAGAGCGTCGACGACATCGCCGGACACGCTCTCCGGCGGCTCGCCGAGATCGATGCGCCAGCCTCTCCCGGACTTCTCGTCGCTGTCGTTCACACGCGGGAAAGTACCCCGGACCGCAGGGCAGCGCCTGTGATCGCCCGACGCCGTCGCGCCCCAGGGATCCGTCGTCGACGTCCGAGCACACACGCCTCCCGGTCCGGAGAGGACGGCCTTCGAGGACTGTCCCGCGGACCTCGTCGCCGTGCTCCGCTCCGATGCGGCCTTCGCCTCGGCCGAGGTCTTCGACGGCTGACCCGACCGCGTCGACCACCCGCTGCGACGACCGCGGGGCGGAGGCGCGGATCGCGTCGTTCCGGCGCGCCCGCACCAGCGGTGCCGGAACGTCCGACCGATCCGGGAGCGGCACCCGTCCGAGCCGTCGAGGTTCCGTCGGTGTGCAGGCCCCCGCGCCGAGGGACGTAAAGTGTGCTCACACGCGCCCGCGGACGGGCGAGCCGCCCGTGAGGGCGCCCCGGTCCTGCGTCGGAGGCGCCGATCACAGAGAGCCGCGGTGCCCGATGCCGGAAGACAAGCCCGCGTCGCGGGCGCCGAGCATCTACGACGTCGCCCGCGCGGCCGGCGTCTCGCACCAGACCGTCTCCCGGGTCCTGAACGACCACCCGAGCCTCCGCGCCGAGACGAAGAAGCGCGTGCTCGAGGTCATGGCCGAGCTCGACTACCGCCCCAACCTCGCCGCGCGGGCACTGGTCACCAGCCGCACCCGCACCGTCGGCGTGCTGTCCTCGCAGAGCCTGCAGTACGGTCCGGCCTCCAGCATCCAGGCCATCGAGGTGGCGGCGCGCGACGCGGGCTACCTCGTCGTCACAGCCAACGTCGACGGCACCGACGGCGCGTCGATCCAGGCCGGGATCCGGCATCTGCTCAACCAGGCGGTCGAGGGCCTCGTGGTCGTCGCCCCGCAGATCCGCGTCTTCGACATCCTGTCCGGAGTCGCGCTGCGCATCCCGCACGTGACGCTGCAGACGAGCGAGGACGACCGCGACGACGCGCTCTACGTCGACCAGATGGCCGGCGCCCGCATCGCCACCGGGCACCTGATCGACCTCGGGCACACCGAGATCGTGCACCTCGCCGGCCCGCAGGACTGGATCGAGGCCGAGGCGCGGATGCGCGGCTACCTCGCCGAGCTCGACCACCGCTCGATCCCGCTGCGCCCGCCGCTGCTCGGCGACTGGAGCGCCGAGCACGGCCACCGCGTGGGCCTCGAGCTCTCGCGCTTCCTCGACTTCACCGCGGTGTTCGCGGGGAACGACCAGATGGCGCTCGGACTGATGAGCGCGTTCCACGAGCGCGGGGTCCGCGTGCCGGAGGACGTCAGCGTCATCGGCTTCGACGACATCCCCGAGGCGGCGTTCTACTGGCCGCCGCTGACCAGCGTCCGCCAGGACTTCGTGGAGCTCGGACGCCGGTGCGTGGCCGCACTGCTCAGCCTGATCGAGGGCGACCGGCCGGAGAAGGCGGCGCCGATCGCTCCGCAGCTGGTCGTCCGCGGATCCACGGCCGTCCCCCGGAGCGCGAGCGTCACCGCCTCGCGCTGACCGGCGGCCGCGACGCCCTCGCGCCGCGACCGCCCGGGATCACTCGCCGTGAGCGGCGATCGACACGTCGTTCCAGCGCTTCCAGGTCTCGAGGCGCGACTCGTAGTCCGCCGTCGCGATGCCCAGCGGCGCGCGCCCGAAGAAGATCCGCAGCGGCGGCTCGTCCGCGTCCACGACCGCGAGGATCCCGAGGCGCGAGGCCCGCGGGTCGCCCTGCTGAGCGGCGGAGGGGCGTCGGCTCGCTGCCTCCCGGACCTCGTCGTACGCGGCGATCGGCTCGCTGCGCGACGCGGAGGGACCGGACCAGTCGGTCGAGTACCCGCCGGGCTCGACGAGGGTCACGTGGATCCCGAAGCCGGCGACCTCGGCGGCCAGCGACTGGGTGAAGCCCTCGAGCGCCCACTTCGACGCGTGGTACGCGCCGATCGAGGGGAACGCGCTGATGCCGCCGATGCTCGACACCTGGACGATGTGGCCCGAGCCCTGCTCGCGGAGGATCGGCAGCGCGGCCTGGGTGACCCAGAGGGCGCCGAAGACGTTGGTCTCGAGCTGCGCGCGGAACTCCTCCTCGGTGAGCTCCTCGATCATGCCGAAGTGCCCGTAGCCAGCGTTGTTGATCACGACGTCCAGTCGGCCGAACCGGTCGGCCGCGGCCTGCACGGCGGCGAAGCCGGCCTCGCGGTCGGTCACGTCGAGGGTCAGCGGGAGGAACGTGTCCGGGTACTCCTCGACGAGGGCGTCGAGGGTCTCGATCCGGCGGGCGGTCCCGGCGACCGAGTCGCCGCGCTCGAGCGCCGCCTCGGCCCACTCGCGGCCGAAGCCCTTCGAGGCGCCGGTGATGAACCAGGTCTTCGTCATGGTGTGCGTCCTTTCGACAGTGCTGGACGCAACGCCGACGGCTCCGGCTCCCTTCCGGGGCCGGGGACCCTTGACAGCACCGCTCCGAGAGCGGACGACGCGCCGCGGGTGTCCCGTTACCGAGTCGAGACGTGCGCGTTGACACGAACGGCGCCGTCGGGTCTAGCATGACGCAATGTGATCGCTCACATGGCATCACATCTCCGCCCCGATCCCGAGGGCGGCCCTGCATCCACTGCATTCAATGACGAAGGAATCACAGTGACCACAATGAAGCGCGCTCTCATCGCCGGCATCGCCGGCGGAGCGATGATCCTCTCCCTCGCCGCCTGCTCCTCCGGAACCGGTGGCGGCTCGGGCTCGGGATCCGGCGACGGCGGCCTCGTCGGCGTCGCGATGCCGACCAAGTCGTCCGAGCGCTGGATCGCTGACGGCAACAACGTCAAGTCGCAGCTCGAGGAGGCCGGCTACAAGGTCGACCTGCAGTACGCCGAGGACGACATCCCCACCCAGGTCTCGCAGCTCGAGAACATGATCACCAAGGGCGCCAAGGCCCTGATCGTCGCCTCGATCGACGGCACCACCCTCACGAGCGTGCTCGAGGAGGCCAAGGCCAACGACATCCCCGTCATCGCCTACGACCGCCTCATCCGCGACTCCGAGAACGTGGACTACTACGCCACGTTCGACAACTACAAGGTGGGCGTCCAGCAGGCCACCTCGCTCCTCGCGGGCCTCGGTCTCACCGACCTCACCGGCGCGAAGGCCGCCGACGCCCCCGCCGGCCCGTTCAACGTCGAGCTGTTCGCCGGCAGCCCCGACGACAACAACGCCACGTTCTTCTTCAACGGCGCGATGGACACCCTCCAGCCGTACATCGACGACAAGACGCTCGTCGTGAAGTCCGGCGAGACCGACTTCAACACCGTCGCCACGCTCCGCTGGGACGGCGAGGTCGCCCAGAGCCGCATGGAGGACATCCTCACCAAGACGTACTCCGACGGCTCCAAGGTCCAGGGCGTCCTCTCGCCCTACGACGGCCTCAGCCGCGGCATCATCTCGGCTCTGACCGACGCCGGCTACACCGTCGGCTCCGACTTCCCGATCATCACCGGTCAGGACGCCGAGCTCGACTCCGTCAAGGCGATCATCGCCGGCGAGCAGTACGCGACCATCTACAAGGACACCCGCGAGCTCGCCAAGGAGGCCGTGAAGATGGCCCAGGCCGTGCTCGAGGGCACCGAGCCCGAGGTCAACGACACCGACACCTACGACAACGGCAAGAAGGTCGTCCCGTCCTTCCTGCTCGAGCCGGTCATCGTCACCAAGGACCAGATCCAGTCCGTCCTCGTCGACGGCGGCTACTACACCGACGCGGAAGTGAACGGCTAGTCCTCTCTCCTCACCCGAGAAGGAACACCCCGGGAGGGCGCCCACCGGGCGCCCTCCCCCACTACGAAGGAAGGGAGGCGGCGTGACCTCGAACATCCTCGAGATGCGCGGCATCACCAAGACGTTCCCGGGCGTGAAGGCGCTCCAGGACGTCACGCTCAACGCACAGCGCGGCGAAGTCCACGCGATCTGCGGGGAGAACGGCGCCGGCAAGTCGACGCTGATGAAGGTCCTGTCGGGCGTCTACCCGCACGGCACCTACGAGGGCGACATCGTCTTCGAGGACGAGGTGATGCAGTTCTCCAGCATCCGCGACTCGGAGGCGAAGGGCATCGTCATCATCCACCAGGAGCTGGCCCTCAGCCCCTACCTCTCCATCGCGGAGAACATCTTCCTCGGCAACGAGGTGCGCGGCTTCGGCGGCCTGATCGACTGGAACAAGACCAACCAGGAGGCCGCGGCGCTGCTGGCCCGCGTGGGTCTGCGCGAGAACCCGACCACCAAGATCATGGAGATCGGAGTCGGCAAGCAGCAGCTCGTCGAGATCGCGAAGGCGCTCTCCAAGCGGGTCAAGCTGCTCATCCTCGACGAGCCCACCGCGGCCCTGAACGACGAGGACTCGGACCACCTGCTCGACCTGATCCTGCACCTCAAGGAGCAGGGCATCACGTCGATCATCATCAGCCACAAGCTGAACGAGATCAAGAAGATCGCGGACACCGTCACGGTCATCCGCGACGGCAAGACCATCGAGACGATCGCTCACGACGACGTCACCGAGGACCGCATCATCAAGGACATGGTCGGCCGCGACCTCGACCACCGCTACCCGGACCACACGCCGCACATCGGCGAGGAGATCCTGCGCGTGGTCGACTGGACGGCCCACCACCCCCAGGACCCGACCCGCGTCATGGTGGACAAGGTCAACCTGACGGTGCACCGCGGCGAGATCGTCGGCATCGCCGGGCTCATGGGCGCCGGGCGCACCGAGTTCGCGATGAGCCTCTTCGGCCGCTCCTACGGCAGCCGCATCTCCGGCCAGGTCTTCAAGGCCGGCAAGGAGATCAAGATCCGCAACGTCTCGGAGGCGATCGCCCACGGGCTCGCCTACGCGACCGAGGACCGCAAGCACTACGGCCTCAACCTCATCGACGACATCAAGCGGAACATCTCGCTCGCGTCGCTCGACAAGGTCGCCCGCGGCGGACTCGTCGACGACAACCGCGAGTTCGAGGTCGCCAACGAGTACCGCGGCAGCATGAACATCAAGTCGCCGACCGTGCTCGCCAAGACCGGGAAGCTCTCCGGCGGCAACCAGCAGAAGGTCGTCCTGTCGAAGTGGATCTACTCCGACCCGGACGTCCTCATCCTCGACGAGCCCACCCGCGGCATCGACGTGGGTGCGAAGTACGAGATCTACACCATCATCAACCGGCTCGCGGCGCAGGGTAAGGGGATCATCGTCATCTCCTCCGAGCTGCCGGAGCTGCTCGGCATCTGCGACCGCGTCTACGCGCTGTCGGAGGGCCGGATCACGGGCGAGCTGCCCATCGCCGAGGCGACGCCCGAGGCGGTCCTCACCCTCATGACCCAGGAGAAGCAACGATGACCGATCTGCAGAACGAACCGTCCACCGCGGCCGGTGCGCAGGTGAAGCCCACCGAGAACGCCTTCACGAAGCGCCTCAGCCACGTGCTGGGCGACCTCGGCAAGAACGGCATCTTCATCGCCCTCATCGTGGTGGTGCTGCTGTTCGAGGTGATGACCGGCGGAATCCTCCTCCGCCCCCAGAACATCTCGAACCTGATCGTCCAGAACGGCTACATCCTGATCCTCGCCATCGGCATGGTGATGGTCATCGTGGCCGGGCACATCGACCTCTCGGTCGGCTCGGTCGCGGCGTTCGTCGGAGCGATCTCGGGCGTCTTCGCGGTCAACATGGGTCTCCCGTGGTGGCTGTCGATCATCCTCTCCCTCCTCATCGGCGCCCTGGTCGGAGCGTGGCAGGGCTTCTGGATCGCCTACGTCGGAATCCCGGCGTTCATCGTGACCCTGGCGGGCATGCTGATCTTCCGCGGCCTGGCGCTCGTCGTCCTCGGCAACGCGAACATCGGCTCCTTCCCGACCGAGTACCGCGCGCTGGGCAACGGCTTCCTCACCGACCTGTTCGGCGAGACCGACCTCGACCCGCTGTCGCTCGTCATCGGCGCGCTCGCGATCGTCGCCTTCGCCGTGCAGTCCGTGCGCACCCGCCGCGGCCGCCAGAAGTACGCGCAGAGCGTCGAGCCGGGCGCCTGGTTCGTCACCAAGCTCGTCCTCGTCTCCGTCGTGATCGCGGCCTTCTCCTTCGCGCTGGCCACCTTCAAGGGCATCCCGGTCACCCTGATCGTGCTCGCCGTGCTCGTCCTGATCTACGGCGTGGTCATGAACCGCTCCGTCTTCGGCCGCCACGTCTACGCGATCGGCGGCAACCTGCACGCCGCGGAGCTGTCCGGCATCAAGACCCGCAACGTCACCTTCTGGCTGTTCGTCAACATGGGCGTCCTCGCGGCGCTGGCCGGCCTCGTCTTCACCGCGCGACTCAACCTCGCCGGCCCGAAGGCGGGCGACGGCTTCGAGCTCGAGGCCATCTCGGCCGCGTTCATCGGCGGCGCGGCGGTCCAGGGCGGCGTCGGCACCATCGGCGGCGCGATCATCGGTGGCCTCATCATCGGCGTCCTGAACAACGGCATGTCGATCATGGGCATCGGCATCGAGTGGCAGCAGGCGGTCAAGGGCCTCGTGCTCCTGCTCGCGGTCGCCTTCGACGTCTACAACAAGCGCCGCTCGGGCGGACGCTAGGCCCTGCGGTCGTGCCCGACTGGTCGCGGTTCCTGCCGCTGAGCACCGGGCCCTCGGTCGACGAGACGGGCGTCAGCAACGACTGGCGCCCCCTCGTCGCCGAGAGGCTCGACCGCCTCGCCGTCCTGGCCGCCTCCCCCTCCACCACGGAGGGCGAGGCGGCCAGTGCCGTCTCCCGGGACGCCCTGCTCGGAGAGCTCGTCGTGCGGCTCTCGAGCAGCACCGGCCAGCGCCTCGCGACGCGGATGGGCGCCCGCGAGGCCTCCTCCCCTCCTCCTCCCGCCGAGATCGCCCCGGCCCTGGCCGCTCTCGCCTCCGCTCGCCGCGCCGGCGCGGGTCCCCGCTCGGTCGCCGAGCTGGTCGAGGTCGTCCGCGTCGAGCTCGCCCTCTCCCCCGAGCCGCTCGCCCTCTCCTCCCGCATCACCGGCGGGGTGGCCCTGGACCGCCTGCAGCGCGCGCCGCTCGCGATCCGCGCCGCCGTCCGCGGTCGCACCCTCGCTCCGACCGACGCGGAGTGGGAGCTCAGCTCCGGCCCCGCCCTGCGCGTGCCGGCCGACGCGATCCTCCGCTTCCTGCTCGGCCTCGGGCCCTTCCCCGCCGAGCCGACCGCCTAGGCGGCGCCGCCTCCTGCCCCCGGGCGGAGGCGGCGCCGCGCCGGTCGTAGCATCGGAGGATGACGCGCTCACTGCCGAGAAGCACCCCGTCCGCCCGCTCCGTCGACGCCGAGGGAGTGCTGGCCTTCGTCGAAGGGGTCGAGGCCGCTCCCGGCGTCGAGCTGCACGGGCTGATGGTGGTGCAGGGCGGCGACGTGGTCGCCGAGGGCTGGTGGGCGCCGTACTCGGCCGAGCGGCTGCACCTCTTCTACTCGCTGAGCAAGAGCTTCACCGCGACCGCCGTCGGCCTCGCGGTCGCCGAGGGCCTGGTCGACCTGGACGCCACCGTCCTCTCGTACTTCCCCGAGCTCGACGACGAGATCACCGACCCGCGCTCGCGTGCGGTCCGCGTCCGCCACGTCCTCGCGATGGCGAGCGGCCACTCCGCCGAGACGATCGACCGTGCCGAGGAGACGGACCCGGCCGACCTGGTGCGCGGCTTCCTCCTCCTCCCGCCGGAGCAGGAGCCGGGCAGCGTCTTCGCCTACAACCAGCCCTGCACCTTCGCCGCCGCCGCGATCGTGCAGCGCGTGAGCGGGCAGTCGCTGACCGACTACCTGCGCCCGCGCCTGCTCGATCCGCTCGGCATCGGCGAGGTCGCCTGGCATCGCGACGACTCGGGGCGCGAGCTCGGCTACAGCGGGCTGCACGCCACCACCGAGGCGGCAGCTGCGCTCGGACTGCTGTACCTGCAGGAGGGGCGCTGGGGCGACCGGCGGATCCTCTCGCCGGAGTGGGTCGCCGAGGCGTCCCGCGCCCACGTCCCGACCCACGAGGACGGCGGACCGGACTGGCAGCAGGGCTACGGCTTCCAGTTCTGGCGGTCGCTGCACGGCTACCGCGCGGACGGCGCGTACGGGCAGTTCAGCCTGATCGTGCCCGAGCGCGAGCTCGTGATCGCGCTGACCGGCCAGACCTCGGACACGCAGACGCTGCTCGCGCTCGCCTGGGAGCACCTGCTCCCCGCCGTCGGCCGCGGGTCCACGGCGGAGGCCGACGCCCGGCTGGCCGACCGGCTGTCGGAGCTCGCCCTGCCCCCGCTCGAGGGCGCCTCCCCCGCGACCGGGAGCTACACGCCGGTCGGATCGTGGCCCGACGCCGTCGAGGTGACGGCCGACGAGGGCGGCTGGACGCTCGCGCTGACCGAGGGCGACGAGCGCTTCACGGTGACGCCCGGCGCGGGAGCCTGGACCGTCGACGGGCCGTTCGCGGCGAGCGCCGGACCCTCGGGCGACGGAGTCCTGGTCGACGTCGTGTTCCTCGAGACCCCGCACCGCCTGCACGTCGAGCTCGCTCCCGACCGCACCGCCCGCGTCCGCTGGGAGACGGAGCCGCTGCACGACGGCCCGCTCGCCGGGCTGCGCGCCCCGCGCTGAC
Organism: Rathayibacter sp. AY1F8; assembly: GCF_002932165.1. Classification (NCBI taxonomy): domain Bacteria; kingdom Bacillati; phylum Actinomycetota; class Actinomycetes; order Micrococcales; family Microbacteriaceae; genus Rathayibacter; species Rathayibacter sp. AY1F8. The sequence continues at coordinate 7,698 of NZ_PSVB01000035.1, read as the reverse complement.
GGCAGGACCCGCTCCGCTCCTCCGTCGCGGGCGGCCCGTCCGCCCCTCGGCGACGGGCCGTTCGCGACGGATCGAGAGGGGTCGCGCTCGGCCGTGCGGACCGCGCGCATCGGGCGGTGCACACCGGGGGTCGACGAGTCGAGGAGCGGAGTGGGCACGAGGGTCCTTCCTGGGGGGCGGCGCTCTGGCACAATCGTCGGAGCGCTGCTCCGGAACATTGCGGAGCACTGCTCCGGAACGTGGTGGAGCTGCGCTCGGAGAAATTACGGAGCGCCGCTCCGAAAAGCAAGGAGGACCGATGAGCGACCGTGTGCCCCGCACGCCCGGCCGACCGCGGACGAGTCGCGACGCCCTGCTCGCCGCCGCGGCGACGGTGTTCGTGGCCTCCGGCGTGGACGCGCCGGTCCGCGAGATCGCGGCGGAGGCCGGCGTCGGCATGGGGACGATCTACCGGCACTTCCCGACCCGCTCGGAGCTCGTGGTCGCCGTCTACCGCCACCAGGTCGAGGCCTGCGCGGAGGCGGGCCCACGGCTGCTCGCCGACAGCGCGACCCCGGAGGCAGCCCTCCGGGCCTGGGTCGCCCACTTCGTCGACCTCCTGGTGACCAAGCACGGCCTCGCCGGTGCGCTCCAGGGCGACAGCGCCGGATCCGACGCCCTGCACGCCTACTTCGTGGAGCGGCTCGTCCCCGTCTGCGGCGACCTGCTCGAGGCGGCACGACCCGCCCGGATCCCGGCGTCGAGTCTCAGCGGCTACATGCTCCTCAAGGGCATCGGCAACCTCTGCATCGGCGCCGCCCACGATCCGGACTACGACGCCGACACCCTCGTGCAGGCCCTCGTCACCGGAGCGCTGCAGGCGGATCAGCCCTGATGGCCTCCACGGTCCGCTCGACCGCGTCCTCGACCGCCGCCCTGCGGCTCGCGTCGTCCTCGCGCTCGGACTCGTGGACGAAGACGGCTGCGCCGCGCCGGGCTCCGCAGTAGTCGATGATCCCGTGCTGGATCTGCATCAGCAGCGCCTGCTCGTAGCCGTGCCGCTCGTAGGTCCCGGCGGAGTCCCCCGCGACGAGGACGAGGTGGACGGTCAGAGCGCCGAGCCTGCGCTGCGTGCCGTGGACGGGGTCGATGTCGAAGGCCCAGCCGGCGAGGAAGACGCGGTCGATCCAGCCCTTCAGCAGCGCGGGCATCGACCACCAGTAGACGGGGAAGACGAGCACGAGGTGGTCGACGCCGTCGAGCCGGCGCTGCTCGCGGAGGACGTCGTCGGGAACCGGGCCGACACCGCGGTAGCGGTCCCGGTCGGCCGCGCCGAACCGCGGGTCGAAGCGCTCGGCGTCGAGGTCGGCCGTCTCCACTCCGTCGGGGCCGAGCTCGTCCCGCAGCCGCCGGGCGAGGGCGGCGGTGAGGGAGTCGCGGTCGGGGTGCGCGGTGACGAGGAGGGTGCTCACCGCTCCAGTGAACCGCACCCGCCCTGCGGCACCCCTGGCAGGATGACCCGGTGACTCCGCACCGCTCCCCCCGCCGCCCCGACGTCGTCTCCGTCGAGCTCGCCGGCGGACCGGAGCCGCTCGAGCTCGCCCTGCACGAGCACGACCCCGAGTGGTCCGCCCTGTTCGAGGAGCACCGGCGGCGCATCCTCGAGGCCGTCCCGGGCGTGCGGGTCGAGCACATCGGCTCGACCTCCGTCCCGGGCCTGCCCGCGAAGCCGATCGTCGACGTGCTGGTCGTCGTGCCCGACGTCACGGCGGAGGAGGACCACGTCGCGCCGCTGCTCGCGGCCGGCTACGTCCTGCGCACCCGCGAGCCCGGGCACCGGCTCGTCCGCACGCCCGGACGGGACGCCCACGTCCACATCTACGAGGAGGGTCATCCCGCGATCGACGCGTACCTCCTCCTGCGCGACCGGCTGCGCACCGACCCGGCCGACCGCGAGCTCTACCGCAGCACGAAGGCGTCTCTCCTCCTCCGGCGCTGGGAGGACGGGAACGACTACGCCGAGGCGAAGTCCGCCGTGATCGCGGCCATCCTCGAGCGCGCGAGATCCTCGCAGCCCTGAGATCGATATCCGGAAGAACTGAGCGGGCTCGATAGCGCTCGCCAGGCGGTCGGCGGCTAGGCCGCACCGCACGTTCGATCGCCTCGAGCCCTCCGGCTCGGGGGCGATCGCGGTTCGGGCGTCGGAGCTTCCGAATGTCCATATGTGAAAACCTAGGGGTATTAGGATCAACGCGTGCCCCGTCGCTCCCTCACCCGCTCCGCCGTCATCGATCGCGCCGCCGCGATCGCCGACGCCGATGGTCTCGCCGCCGTGACCCTGGCCGCCGTCGCCCGCTCGCTCGAGGTGCAGACGCCGAGCCTCTACACGCACGTCCGCGATCTCGCCGCACTCCGCGACGGCGTCACGGTCCTGGCCCTCGACGAGCTGTCCGACCGCATCGCCGTCGCGATCGCCGGACGCTCCGCCCGGGAGGCGCTGGACGGCTTCGCCGACGCCCACCGCTCCTTCGCGCGCGAGCGGCCGGGCCTGTGGGAGTCGCTGCAGCGCACTGCGGGGCCGGACGCGGTCGCCGCCCCGGCCGCCCGCCGCGTCGTGCAGCTCACAGATGCGGTCCTCCTCGGCTACGCGATCCCCGCCGAGGACCGGGTGCACGCCGTCCGAGTGACGGGCGCCGCTCTGAACGGCTTCCTCACCCTCGAACGGCTCGGGAGCTTCGCGCACAGCAGCCCGACCCCCGCGCAGTCGTGGAGCGAGCTCCTCGCCTGCCTGCACTTTCTTTTCAGCCACTGGACCCGCCGGAAGGACATCCCCGCATGATCAGCACACCCCTCACCGAACGGCTCGTCCACGGCGCGATCGAGCTGGAGGAGGTGCCCCGCGGAGTCCGGCCGCACCGCCTCCCCCGCGCGGTCCGCGAGCGCGATGCGGATGCGCAGCTCCTGCTGATGGAGGCGCAGCCCTCGGGTGTCCGGATCTCCTTCGTCACCGAGGCGCGACGGATCGAGCTCGACGTGCACGCGACACGGGTCGCCTATCGGGGGCTGCCCCGGCCGCGCGGCGCAGTCGACGCGGTCGTCGACGGCGAGATGACCGCCTCCCACGCGCTCACCGGAGGCGACGCGATCGAATTCGACCTCGCGACCGGTGACCGGGCCCTCCTCCCCGGACCTCTCGACACGGTCGGGCTCGACCTCCCGGCCGGGCCGTCTCGCGTGGAGCTGCTCCTCCCGCACAACGAGGCGGTGGACCTCGTGGCCCTGCGCTCCGACGCACCGCTCGAACCCGCGCCGCTCTCCGGCCCCGTCTGGCTGCACCACGGCAGTTCGATCAGCCAGGGCTCGAACGCGGCGCGCCCCTCGGGCATCTGGCCGGCCGTGGCCGCCCGGGCGAGCGGCGCCCGCCTGGTGAACCTCGGCTTCGGCGGGAGCGCACTCGTCGACCCCTTCACCGCTCGCGTGATGCGGGACACTCCTGCCGACCTGATCAGTGTCGCGCTCGGCATCAACCTCGTGAACCTCGACGGCATGCGCCGCCGCACCTTCGTGCCGGCGGTGCACGGCTTCCTCGACACGATCCGCGAGGGCCATCCCGCGACGCCGCTGCTCCTCGTCACTCCGCTCTTCTGCGGGATCCACGAGGACACGCCGGGGCCGGGCGACGTCGATCCCGCGTCCTTCACGACCGGGGCGCCGCGCTTCGTCGCGACCGGCGACCCGGGCGACACCGCGAACGGACGGCTGACCCTGCGGATCGTCCGCGAGGCGCTGGCCGAGGTCGTCGCCGCGCGCTCCGACGACCCGGACCTGCGACTGCTCGACGGGCTCGCGCTCTACGGGCCGGACGACGCCCAGCGGCTCCCGCTCCCGGACGGCCTGCACCCGGATCCGGAAGCGCACGAGCTCATCGGCCGCCGGTTCGCGGAGCTCGCCTTCGGCCCGGGCGGGGCGTTCGCGCCGGAGCGCTGAGCGGCCAAGACGGAGCCCGGGCGGCCGTCCGACGCCCGGCCGTCGGTCGATCAGGATGTTGACGTCATCAGACCCTCGTGGAAGCCTGATGTTTGCGTGAACATGCGCGAAGTCCCCGGTGCAAAGGAGCACAGCATGACGTCTCGACCACGAACGGCCGCCGCGGCGGTGGCCGCGCTGCTCGTCGCAGCACTCCTGGGGACAGGAGCGCAGTCGGCCTCGGCCGCCGTGGCCACGGATCCCGACGACGGAGTGCCGCGCACCTCGACGCCCGTGACCTACACCGACTACCCGGCGGTCCAGGACCCGGGCAGCACCGCGGCCGGCTACTTCCAGCCCTACTGGTACGACACCGACGGCCGCCACATCCAGGCGCACGGCGGCCAGATCGTCACCGTCGAGGAGGGCGGTCAGCAGGTCCAGTACTGGTACGGCGAGGACCGCACGAAGGGCTACTGGAACAGCCCCGGAGTCGCGGTCTACCGCTCCACCGACGGCCACAACTGGGAGAACAAGGGCACCGCGCTGCGCAGCGTCTCGGCTCCGGCCGACCTCGAGGCCCCCTACTTCGACGCGCTCTACGACACCGTCGACGACTCCGGAGCCCCTCGCGCCGACCGCATCGCGGAGCTCGACTACCACCTCGACACGACGCAGGCCTCGCCGAACACCGCCATCTTCGAGCGCCCCAAGGTCCTCTTCAACGAGAAGACCGGCAAGTGGGTCATGTGGTGGCACTCCGACGGCCGGACCACGCCGGGCGGCAGCACCTACGCGCGCTCGATGGCGGGAGTCGCCGTCTCGGACAGCCCGACCGGGCCCTTCACGCTCCAGGGCGTCTACCGCCTCTACAACCGCACGGACTACAAGGCCTGCACCACCTCCGCCGTTCCCGGGCAGGCGCGGGACATGACCGTCTTCCAGGACGAGGACGGCACCGCGTACATCTCCTACTCCTCCGAGGAGAACTACTCGCTCTACGTGGCGAAGCTGGACGCCGACTACACCAACGTCGAGCGGACCACCACGACCGACACCCTCGACGCGAACCAGTACTCGGCCGACGGGACGTACCCCTACGTCTTCGCCGACGGTGCGGCCGGAGCACCGGTGCGCGGCACCGACTTCCAGATCGTGAAGGAGTGCGGACACCTCGAGGCGCCCGCGATCTTCGCCAACGGCGGCAAGTACTACACGATCGCCTCCGGAGCGACCGGCTGGGCGCCGAACCCGCAGACCTACTACACCGCCGACTCGATCCTCGGCGCGTGGACCCGCGGAGTCGAGAAGGGCGACGCCGACGAGAACGTCGCCTACAACGCGATCCCGGAGGGCGGCGACGGCCTGCTCTCGATCGGCGACTCCCGCAAGACGACCTTCGGCTCGCAGTCGACGAACGTCCTCACGCTCGCTCCCGGGAAGTACGTCTACATGGGCGACCGGTGGAACGAGGGCAAGTCGGACTCGACCTACGTCTGGCTCCCGATGACGGTCGGTGAGAACGGCCGCCTCGAGATGCGGAACCCGGCTCAGGAGGACCCGGCGCGCTGGGGATCCGGCTGGAACCTCTCCTACTGGGACGACAAGGGGGTCGGCGAGGGCGTCTGGTCGGTCGTGGACGCCCGTCTGCCGAAGCAGGTCCGCCGCGGCGCCGACATCGCCGCCGCGCTCCCCTCGACGGTCTCGGTCGCGAGCAACGGCTCGACCCGCGAAGTCGACGTGACCTGGGCCGCCCCCGGCCCCGCCGAGCTCGGCACGGTGCAGGTGACGGGCACGCTCGCCGCCGACGCCGGGTTCTCCTCCGGCCGCCGCTTCACCCGCACGATCGAGGTGGCGGAGCCGGGCATCGCGAACCTCGCTCCCGGAGCCTCGGTCGCGGTCTCGAGCCGCACGGACCTCGCCGGCAAGCTCATCGACGGCGACGTCAAGGGCAAGGGCTGGGACGACTGGTCCTCATCCGGCTACCCGCGCGACAGCCGCCTCTCCTTCTCCTGGGGCGCGGCGCAGAACCTCGACTCGGTCACGGTCAGCACCTACAAGGACGGTGCGACCGCCACCTGGCCGTCGAGGATCGAGGTCGAGTACCAGGTGAACGGCGCATGGACGACTTCCTCCGTCGCCACCACCCTCAGCCAGGCCGCGACCGGATCCGCCCCGACGGCGATCCTCGACCTGTCCTCCCTGCCCGACACCACGGGCCTCCGCCTGCACCTCACCAGCGCGGCGAACACGTGGCAGTCGGTCTCGGAGGTGCAGATCTGGGGCACCGCGCCGCCGACGAACGTCTGCCGCGTCCCCGGAGCCGCGGTCTCGGCGTCGTTCAGCCAGACGAAGTACGCGACCCTCCCCGCGAAGAACGCCTGCGACGGCAACGTGAGCACCCCCTGGTCGACCTGGACCGACGGCACCTTCGCCGGCAGCGCCGAGTTCATGCTGACGAACACCGAGGCGCACCGCGTCGCCGGGCTCACCTTCACCAACACCGAGGGCACCCTGGCGTCGGTGAGCGTGGCCTACCGCGCCGAGGACGGCACCTGGAAGCCGACCACCGCGCAGAACGTCGCTCCGGCGGCGAACGGCACGCTGACCACGATCCCGTTCGCGGCGGTCTCGGCCACCGGCGTGAAGCTGACCTTCTCCACGCCGGGCTCGTTCCTCAAGATCGGCGAGATCGTCGTCCCCGAGGCGGCCGCCCCGGCGCTGACGGTGCCGGTGACCGTGACGTCGCGCTGCGTCGCCGGGAAGGCGGTGCTGACTGTCCTCGCCAAGAACGGCGGCACCGCTCCGATCGACGTCGCGATGGCCTCGGCCTACGGCTCGAAGACGGTCACCGCGGTGGCCGCGGGCGCGAGCGGATCGGCCGCGTTCACCACCCGCCTGGCGAGCATGCCGGGCAGCCAGGTGACGGTGACCGCCACGGCGGGCTCCGAGACCCTCGCGCAGACGGTGGCCTACCCGGCCCGCGTCTGCTGAGCGCACGGCGGCCGGTCGACCGGTCGTGACGGAGGAGGGAGTGCCCGCGGGCGCTCCCTCCTCTGCATGTGCGGCACATCATCCGAGGCGCAGGGCGAGTGCGGGCTCGAGGCGCGCGGCTCAGGGCTCCAGATGCCGAAGGACGTGCCGGGCCTGGGCGGGAGCGCCGTCACGTCGATCTCCGCGGGCGGGAAGGAACAGCCGCTCCCCCGCAGGCGCTCCCCGAGAAGGAGATCGGTCGCCTGATCGATCCGGCTCAGCGCCGCCTCGTCGAGGAGGTGGGCGCACGAGCAGGGCCGAGCCCGCTGGCGCGCTCCGCGGCACTCCACCCGGAAGCGGGGGTGCAGAGCACTTCGCGCTCCTGGTAGTAATCACAGGCGGGCGCATCGCAGAGCCCGCAGAACTGGACCGTCCGTGACCCGCACCACCCGCGCTCTCGCCGCGTTCGTCCCGACGACGACCCTCGTGCTCTCCGTGGTATTCGCCTCCGCCGCACTCGCGCCCGAGGCGATGACCGCCCCGGAAGCGGTGTCGACGCCGACCGCCGCCTCGCCCGCGGAGGATGCGGCGCCGACTGCGGACCCCTCCGCTCCCGGTGCGGGATCCGGCGCCTCCGACCGCCGCTCCTCGAGCCCCTCCTCCGCGGACCCCGTCGACCCCGCGCAGCCGACGACCGGCTCCTCCCCCGCGGACCGGCCCGCCACAGACCCGCCCGCCGCGGACCGGGTCCTCGCCGGTGAGGGGATCGGCGGCGTCGAC
>NZ_PSVB01000034.1:0-23836 GCF_002932165.1 Rathayibacter sp. AY1F8 | reverse complement strand
GTGACGGGGCGGGGGTCGGCCGGCGGGGTCCGGAGCTGACGAACGCCGATCAGGCGCGGCGTCGGCCGCCGGCTGGGCAGCTGGCTCCGACCTGCTCCCGCGACTGCTCCCGCGACTGCTCGAGAGTTGTCGCACTCGACGCCCAGTGCGACAACTCCTGGACTCTCGTGGCGCTCTCTCCCCGGCGGGCCGCCGCGACCATCCAGAAGTCGCCGTAGTCGGTCGCGAGCACGGCGACTCCTGGCTACTCGCCGCCTGTAAACAAGCGTTGGGTGTCGGCGGCTCCGACGGCCGCGACTGCTCGAGAGTTGTCGCACTCGACGCCCAGTGCGACAACTCCTGGACTCTCGTGGCGATCGCTCGTCGGCGGGCCGCCGCGACCATTCAGAAGTCGCCGTGGTCGGTCGCGAGCACGGTGACTTCTGTCTGCACGCCGCCTGCGGACGTGCGCAGGGAGCCGGCGGCCGGCGGCCGGCGACTGTCCAGGAGTTGTCGCAGTCGATGCCGAGTGCGACAACTCCTGGACTCTCGCGAAAGTCCTGCGCTGTCGCGAGGCGCGCGGCTCAGCCGCGCTCGGCGCGCTCGGCGAGGAGGTACTGCCAGTCGCGCGGCACGCGGTCCTTCGGCCCCGGGGTGGTCTGGCTCGCCGGGTGGCTCTGCGGGTCGGCCAGTGCGGGGCCGTCGGCGTAGTCGTCGGTCCGGTAGTCCCAGAACCGGTCCTCGCCGGGCTCGAAGCTGCGAATGACCGCGTGGCCCGTCGAGTGGTAGTGGGCCGTCGCGTGGCGGTTCAGCGAGTCGTCGCAGCAGCCGATGTGCCCGCAGAGCGCGCAACGGCGCAGGTGCAGCCACCACGAGCCGGACTGCTCGCACTCGACGCAGCCGGGGCCGCTCGGCGGGACGGAGGGGTCGATCATCTGCTGCGACGTCATGCGCTCAGCATGCGCCTCCCGCGGCGGCAGGCACCAGGTCGGATGACTCGATCCTGCGGCTCCGTCACGCGCTCCGGGCGTCCTCGAGGCTGAGGAGCGCGTCGCGGAGCCCGGCCCGCGAGGTCACCCCGAGCTTGGGGAAGATCCGGTACAGGTGCCCGCTGACGGTGCGGGGCGAGACGAAGAGCTGCTGGGCGATCTGCTTGTTCGACAGGCCGGCAGCTGCCAGCGAGACCACGCGCCGCTCCTGCTCGCTGAGGTCGGCGGCGACCGGCGCCTCCCCCGCTCCGCCCGCCGCCCGCAGCTCGTGCTGGGCGCGGGCGAGCCAGAGCTCGGCCCCCACCGCGGCGAACCCCGCGGCGGCCTGGCGGAACCGGGTGCGCGCCTCCAGCGGGCGCATCCGGCGGCGCAGCCACTCGCCGTGGCAGAGCTGGACGCGCGCCCGCTCGAACGGCCACTCCTCGGAGGCCGGGTCGAGGGCGCGCTCGAAGAGGGCACCCGCGCCGCCGGTCGGATCGAGGACCGCGGTCGCCGCGAGGGCGAGCATCCGCCCGCGGGGAGCGAGGGGCCGCGCGGCGAGTTCCGCCGCGGCCGCCGCCAGCTCGGCGCAGTGCTCGGGCAGGCGGAGGCGCGAGGCGGCCTCGGCGGCGTCGAGGAGCTCCAGCGGATCGCCGCCGGCGCGGGAGGAGGAGCGGGCGTGCGCCTCCTCGAAACGGCCGCCGCCGAGGTCGAGCGAGCACAGGGCGTGATCGGCGGCGCGCGCGACCGACGCCGCTCCGTGCCGCAGCGCCCAGGCCGTCGCGCGCTCGGCGCACTCGAGGGTGCGTGCCCGGTCGCCCTGCACGGCGTGGACCCGGGCGCGAGTCGCGTCGATCAGCGCGCGCACGGCGGGCAGGTCGTCGGCGCGGGCGGCCGCGCGGTCGAGGTCGGCCGAGGCGTCGTCGAGGCGACCGCCGTCGACGGCGTTGGTGCCGCGACGGAGGAGGGCGAGGGCGCCGGGCAGGCCGTCCGCCTCCTCCCCGCCGTCGAGGAGCCCGGCGAGGCGGTCGCGGCGCTCGTCCGAGACCTCGAGCAGCGACCAGGCGAGATGCAGCGCGACCGTCTTCCACGGGTCGCCCGTGGCCGCGGAGTCCTCGGCGAGCCGCAGGCGACCCTCCCACTCCTCGTCCGGGACCGGCCGCACGCAGGCCTCCACGAGGCGCAGGACGGGATCGAGGGGGTGCTCCTCGCCGACGGCGAGCGCCTCCTGCCACCACGCGGGATCGCCGCGGAGCATGCAGGCGAGGTGGAGGACGGTCGCCAGCAGGTCGGCGGCGGCGTCGTGAGGGGCGACGCGGTCGGCGGAGAAGCTGCTGGCGTCGTCGCGGGAGGCGTCGGTCTCGGCGGGAGCGACACCGCCGACTGGAGAGGCACCACCGACAGGAGAGGCACCACCGACAGACGAGGCACCGCCGGCGAGCGAGGCACCACCGACTCGCGAGCCCCCACGCCCCACCCGAGCGCCGAGCCCCCGGAGGGCCGCGCGGCGGACCCCGCCCACGTCCCCCGTGCGGAGCAGCGCATCGGCCAGCCGCGCCGCCTCGACGCCGGCCCCGGGAACCCCGCCGTCCTCCCGCGAGCGCTCGACCACCCGCTCGAGGGCCGCCGCGTCGCCGGTGAAGGCCGCGACGGCAGCCGCGCGCGTCTCGAGCTCCTCCCGCAGAGCACCACCGCGCGCACTCGACCGCGCCTCGGCGAGGAGGAGCAGCGCCTCCTGCGGCCGACCCGCGCAAAGTCGCTCCTCCGCCGCGTCCCTCAGCAGCCGCGCCCGCTCCTCCGGCCCGGCGGCGTCGTCCGCCGCGAGCAGCAGGCGGAGGTGCGGGGCCGACTCCGGGCGCTCGGCGAGCCGCCTCCGGGCCGCCCGCAGCGCTCGGGGCGTCGCCGTCGAGAGCACCACCGCTCGGACCACCGGGTCGCGGAACGCACGGCCGCCCGCCGTCAGGATCCCCGCCTGCACCAGGGCGCTGTCCCCGTCTCCGAGGGCCGACCCGATGCTCTCCGGGAACTCGGCGCCCGCCACCGCGGCGACCAGGAGCGCCTCCCGGCTCGGCTCCGACAGCGGAGCCAGCAGATCGAGCACCCGGGTCTCGGCCTGCTCGAGTCGCGGGTAGACCGGGAAGGGCGAGGGAACGTCCTCGTCGGCCCAGGCCAGCCCGAGGACGTCGAGGAGCAGCGGATTCCCCTCCGCGACCCGCAGCAGGCGCGCCTCGACGGCGAGCGGCCGGCGGCCGTCGTGGGTGCGCAGGAAGCCGCGGGCCGCCTCCGCGTCGAGGGGCTCCGTGCGACGGTGCCGGAGGCCCTCCCAGCCGGCGAGGACGCGACGGTCGCCGGTGGCGAGGAGGCAGGCGGCGCCGACCTCGTCCACCAGCCGGGTCACCAGGGCCTGGAGGGTCTCGCGGGCGGCGACGTCGAACCGCTCCCAGTCGTCGACGACGATCAGGAAGCCGGGGTCGCAGGGCGAGGCGGAGGAGTCGCGCACCCGCTGCAGACGGCCGATCAGCGTGGCGAACAGCGCGAGCGAGGACGCGCCGATCACGGCGTCGCCCCGGTCCGGCCGCACCTCCACGACCTCGCAGCCGGCGGCGCGAGCGGTGGCCGCGGCGGAGCGCAGCATGTGCGTCCGGCCCGAGCCGATCCCGCCCTCGACCACCAGGAGCCGCTCCCGCGCGGGCGACGCCGAGCTCAGCATCCGGACCACCACGTCCTCGGGGGCGCTCGGGTGCGCGGGCGGCGAGGAGAGTGCACTGATCGTCATCGCGACTCCTGAGGGACGGGTTCCGAGGACCCCATGCTGACCGCCGGGCGCGGCCGCGCTCTCCTCCCTCTGTCGGAACCCTCCGGAGCGCTCCCTCTGGCGAACCGTCCCGAGCGCCCGGCCCCCGGTCGGCGCCGGGCAGGAGGCGCAGCAGGGCAGTGGGCCCCGCGAGCGCCCGACGGTACTCTGTGTCCCACCGGACGACCGGTACGGCCCCACCCCCGCACGACCGCCGCTCGACCCGGCGGGTGATCCGATGGAGTCGCACGATGAGCTCTCGCAGCCCCCTCGCGGAGTTCCTCCGCGCTCGCCGGGCGGCGCTGCGGCCGGAGCAGGTCGGCGTGCCGACCGCGGGCACCCGGCGGCGGGTGTCGGGCCTGCGCCGCGAGGAGGTCGCCGACCGCGCCCGGATCAGCCGCGACTACTACCTCCGCGTCGAGCAGGGGCACGCGGTCGCCCCGTCCGACCAGGTGCTGAACGCCCTCGCCGAGGCGCTCGCCTTCGACGAGTTCGAGCGCGCCTACCTCTTCCGGCTCGCCCGGCTGCGCCCCGGGCCGCGCGATCCCGACTCTCCTCCGCCGGGCCAGGGCGTGGAGTCGCTGCTCGCCCACTGGCCGAGGACCCCGGCGTACGCGTTCGACCGCAACCTCGACGTCCTCGGCGCGAACGACCTGATGAGCCGTCTCGCCCCCGACAAGGGCGTGCCCGGCGCCAACATGCTGCTCTCCACGTCCCGCGGCTACGCGCGCGCCGTGGCGAACGGCGACCCGCCGGACCAGCTGCGGGCGTGGGGCCAGGTCTTCCGCGAGCTGATCGCCGCGCTGCGGTTCTACAGCGACCCCGACGATCCGCGGCTGCACGAGATCGTCGGCGAGTGCTCGGTCGAGAATCCGCTGTTCCGGTCGATCTGGGCCGAGTACCAGGTCCGCCCCTTCACCCACCGGTGGATCCGCGTCCACGTCGAGCCGTTCGGCTGGCTCGACCTCGAGATGCAGACCCTGGAGCTCGCCGGCGCTCCGGGCCGGTACGTCGTGACCTACCTCGCGGCAGCGGGGACTCCGGCGGCTGCGGCCGTCGACGTCCTCGCCTCGCTGCGGCCCGCTCCGGAGGCGGGCACCGCGCTGGCCGCCCCGGCCGGCGCCTGACGCGTGGCCGCGAGCCGGGCGAGAGCCTCGCGATCCGTCGCGTCACCCGCCTCGAACAGGAGCAGGAGGCGCGCGCCGTCCCGGACCAGCCGGTAGTCCATCGGAACGGAGCCGACCGCGGTGTCGAGGAACACGACCGACCCGCGTGCGTCGGCCTCCGCCCCGGCCGCCCACGAGTCCGCGAACCGCGGGCTCCTCGCCGAGAGCTCCCCGACGACCGTCAGGAACTCCCGGTCCCCCCGATGCCGCTCGAGCGAGTCGCGGAGCATCGCCGCGACCTGATCGGCGGCGGACCCCCAGCAGGGCAGGTCCTCGACCTCGGACGAGTCCAGGAAGGTGAAGCGGGCGATGCTCACTCCTGGGGCGAAGGCGGGCGAGAGCGCCCGCGCGAGCGGAGTCGCGGCCAGCACCCGCAGGTGCCGGTCCAGCAGCACCGCCGCCCTCCCCGCCCACGGCAGGAGCGCCGCCTCGTGATCCTCCGCCATGTCCCCGTCCCCTCCGCGCGTCCCTCCCTCAGCGCAACGGAGTGATCCCCTGCGTCCCGGGCGGGAAGGTCGCCAGCACCTCCTCCGGGATGTTCAGGTGCTGCGCGACCAGCGACGGCGGCAGGTGGCTCAGCCACTGGGCGAGCGACACCTCCTCGTAGCGGGAGCTCTTGAAGGTCTCGATGTAGACGAGCGTGTCGTCGCCGGTGTTCTCCACGTAGTGGCCGAAGTTGCGGCGCACGACGCCCACGTCTCCGGCGTGGAAGTCGGTCGTGTTGGCGTGCGGGCCGGTGTTGAAGACGGTCATCCGAGCGGATCCGCGGAGGTAGTACTGCCACTCGTCGGCGTTGGGGTGCCAGTGCAGCTCGCGCATCGAGCCGGGCTCGACGGTCGTCAGCGCGGCCGAGACCGTGCGCGAGGCCGGGAAGTTCGTGCTGTCGGCGATCTGGATCCGGCCGCCGCTGTTCTGGTACACGGGCTCGGAGCGGGAGAGCCGGAAGATCACCGCCTCGTCGCCGTCCTGCACCCCGGCCGCGGCCCGGTCGGCCTGGAGGTCGCCGGGCACGTCGCCCGGGAAGATCCAGAGGTCGTGCAGCGGGATGTCGCGGAAGACCTCCTGCGCGACGCCGAAGTTCTTCGCCAGCACGTCCGGCGGCGTGTGCGCGAACCAGTCGGTGAGCAGGAGCGTGTTGCTCTCGGACTGCTCGCCGTCGTCGAACGCGAGCACGAACTCCGCCCCGTCCGGGCCGAGGCCCTGCAGGGAGTGCGGCAGGCCGGGCGGGAAGTACCAGAGGTCCCCCTCCTGCACGTCGTCGACGCTGGGCCGGCCGGTGCGGCTGAGCGTGGTGATGCGGCAGTTCCCCTTGGTCATCAGCGCCCACTCGGCGCTCTGGTGCCAGTGCAGCTCGCGGATCCCGCCGGCCTCGAGGTACATGTTCACGCCGGCGATCTCGTTCGAGATCGCGAAATCGGCCTGCGTGAGCTCGCGCGCCCAGCCTCCCCGCTGCACCCGCCGCGGCGAGATGTTGAAGGAGGACCAGAAGAACGGCTGCGTGCTGATGTCCGTCGCGGGCGCGGCGATCTGGTTCGGGAACAGTCCCTCCAGGACGCGGTTCTGCGGGCCGGTCATCGTGTTCGCCGAGGGATCGCCCTCGGTGTTCACGATCCCCTCCTGGGGGAGGTCCGGGTCTCCGAAACCGGGGGTCTCGTGGTGCGGAGCGGTGCTGTCGTCGGGTTCCACGGCGTTCTCCCTGCTGATCGTCCTGCGCGCCTGCGCTGCTCCGATCCCACCGCTCCGGCCCGGGCGGCACCACGGTCATCCGACTCGATCCGCGCCCCGACGACCGGCCCGGGTCAGCCGCCCAGGCCCTCGAGCACGTCCCGCGAGGGCACGAAGTAGACCCCGCCGGTCGTCGCGGTCGAGAAGTCGAGGAGGCGGTCGTGCCGGCCCGCGGGCACGCCGACGAACATCCGCGTCAGCATCGTCTCGATCACCGACAGGTCGGCGGCCAGGCCGAGGAAGTACGTGCCGAACTCGCCCCTGCCGGGCCGGCCGAAGGGCATGTTGTCGCGGAGGATGTCGTGCTCGGTCCCGCCGGCGTCGACTACGGTCGCGAGCCCCTTGTGCGAGAGCTGCGCCGGATCGTCCTCGCGCTCGACGTTGTCGGCCTTGCTCCGGCCGATGACCCGCTCCTGCTGCTCGGTGGTGAGCGCGTGCCACGCCGTCAGGTCGTGCAGGTACTTCTGCACGACCAGGTAGCTGCCGCCCGCGAACGCCGCGTCCTCCGCGCCGATCAGCGCGACGCGGGGCAGCGCCTCGCCGGTCGGATTCTCGGTGCCGTCGACGAAGCCCAGCAGGTCGCGGTTGTCGAAGTAGCGGAAGCCGACCACCTCGTCGCGGACGACGACGTCCTCGCCGAGCGCGTCGAGCAGGAGGCGCTCGAACTCGAAGCAGGCGTCGTCCCGCTCCGCCCGGATGTGGAACAGGAGGTCGGTCTGCGTCGAGACGGCCGTGTGCGCCGCGCCCACCACCTCCCTGAACGGATGCAGCTGCGCGGGGCGCCCCTCCCCGCCGAAGCGGTCCCATGCGTCGCTCCCGATCCCGACCAGGCAGGAGAGGCGCAGGCCCAGGTCGCGGAAGCCGACCGCGCGGAGGATCCCGCCCACGTCGGCGACGACGTCCCGCACGCGGTCCGCGGCGTCCTGCCCGCCGACGATGTCGAGCGAGAGGAAGACGGCGGACCGGCTGAGCGGAGCGACGACCGCCTGCGGCTCGATCGGGACGCGGTCCTCGACGGTCACCGGAGCACCGCCGGCCGGGGCGTCGTCGGCAGGGGCGTCGGCAGGGCCGTCGTCGTGGGCGTCGTCGTGGGCATCGCGACCTCCGATCCGCGCGCCGCGGGAGGGCGCGTCCGCCGCGATCCTGTCAGCGTCCGCGGTGCCGGTCACGAGTCATCCGACCCCACACGGCGTGCGCGGCCGGCGGCCTCGCCACCGCCCATGCGACCAGGTCTGGACGATCGTCGGAACATCTCCCCGCGCTCTTCAGGGAGCGCTCCCACGCCCCTATCGTGGAGCCGCTCCCCACCCTCATCCGGGGAGGCACCACCTTGGACACGACCCGGGCCGGGCTCGGGATCGACACGAGCACGGAGGTTCGAAGATGCCGTTTGTGACCACGGACGACGACGTCGAGATCTACTACAAGGACTGGGGCAGCACCGACGCGCAGCCCATCGTCTTCCACCACGGCTGGCCGCTGTCGTCCGACGACTGGGACGCGCAGATGCTGTTCTTCCACGCGCACGGCTACCGCGTCATCGCGACCGACCGCCGCGGGCACGGACGCTCGACCCAGGTCGGCACCGGACACGACATGGACCACTACGCCAGCGACGTGAACGCGGTCGTCGAGCACCTCGACCTGCGGAACGCGATCCACATCGGCCACTCCACCGGAGGCGGCCAGGTCGCGCGCTACGTCGCGAAGTACGGCGAGCCCCAGGGCCGCGTGGCCAAGGCCGTCCTCGTCTCGTCGGTCCCGCCGCTGATGGTGCAGACCGAGGCGAACCCCGAGGGCACGCCGATCTCGGTGTTCGACGGCTTCCGCGACGCTCTCGCGGCGAACCGCGCCGAGTTCTACCAGGCCGTGGCCTCCGGGCCCTTCTACGGCTTCAACCGCGAGGGGGTCGAGCTCTCGCAGCCCGTGGTCGACAACTGGTGGCGCCAGGGCATGACCGGATCCGCGCTCGCGCACTACGAGGGCATCAAGGCCTTCTCGGAGACGGACCAGACCGAGGACCTGAAGGCGATCACCGTCCCCGTCCTCGTCACCCAGGGCGACGACGACCAGGTCGTCCCCTACAAGGACGCCTCGCTCAAGCAGCACGAGCTGCTGCAGAACTCGACGCTCAAGATCTACGAGGGCTACCCGCACGGCATGCTGACCGTCCACGCCGACGTCATCAACCCCGACCTGCTGGCCTTCATCCAGGAGTAGCGAGGCACGCTCGCAGGCGCGTCCCGGCCGTTCCGGGGCGCGCCTGCGCGTCTGCGCTCGGAGTGGGTCCCGGCGCCCCTGCGAGCGGAGTCCGGCCTCAGACGTCGGCGCCCGCGTCCCTCCCGAGCACCGCGGCGAGCTCGCCCCGCCCGCCGATCCCGAGCTTGCGGTACGCCGCGTACAGGTGCGCGCCGACCGTGCGCGGCGAGAGGAACAGGTTCTGCGCGATCGCGCGGTTCGACAGCCCCGTGCTCGCGAGAGCGCAGATGCGCAGCTCCTGCGGGGTCAGCGTGGCCGCGGCCGGCGACGGCGCGTCGGCGATCCTCCCTCCGGCGGCCCGGAGCGCGTCACGGGCCCGATCGGCCCAGGCGCGGATCGGCAGCTCCTCGAGCATCGCCAGCGACTCGCGGAGGAGGGGCCGCGCCTCCGCCGCCTGACCGGCCCGGCGCAGCCCGTCGCCCACGAGCAGCAGCGCCCGCGCCCGCACGTACGGGAGCGGCGGCGGAGTCCGGCGGAGCAGCCCGGCCGCGGCGTCCGGCGCTCCGTCGGCGAGCGCCACGGCGATCTGCGCGTACCGGAGGGCCGCCTCGATCATCGGCTGGTGCCAGCGCTCGAAGAGCGATTCCAGCCTCGCGGCGTGCAGGCGAACGACTCCGACGTCCCCGATCGCGAGAGCCGCGTCGACGAGATCGGGCGTGGTCAGGATCGCGAAGCCGGGGTTCAGGGAGTCGTCGTCCGTGTCGAGGAGGGGCAGGAGCTCCGGCACGGCGTCGCCCGGTCGCGACTCGAGGACCGCCACCGCCGCTCGCGATCCGCGGAGCGTCGCCCGCATCACGCTCGAGCAGAGGACGGCCGCGCCGATCGCGCTGCCCGCGCTGATCGCCTCGGGATCGGGCGCGACGCCCTCCATCGCGTCGAACCAGGCCAGGCAGGCCCGGGACGCGGTCTCGAAGCCGACGTCCCCCAGGTCGCTCCCGAGGACGAGCGCCTCCTCGGCGAAGGAGCGGGCGCGCGAGAAGCGGCCGGCGAGCGACGTGGTCATCGAGGCGGCGAGGAGCGCCTGCGGGAGGATCCGGATGTCGCCGCGCGCGCGCAGCCCGGTGATCGCCTCCTCCAGGAGCTCCCGGGCGACCTCGACCTCGCCCGCCGTGTTGAGCGCGTAGCCGAGCCACCACGCCTCCTCCGGACCGCTCGCTCCGCCGGCCGCCGCGAGCGCCCGGCGGACGACCTCGTCGCCGCGGGCGATCGGCTCGGTGACCGCCGCGAGCAGGACGGCGCGCGGGTCGGAGTCGTCGAGGGCGAGCGCGCGCACCGCCTGGATCATCGGCTCCCCCGGCGACGCCTCGCGGTTGTGGTCCCAGGCGATGGCGGCGAGGTGCAGGAGCGCGGCGGTCGCGGCGTCGACGGCTCCGTGGCTCTGGAGCGCCGTCACTGCGGCGAGCGCGGGCGAGAGGTCTCCCCGCGAGAGGGCCGTGCGCCCGGTCGGCAGCGTCTCGCGCGTCCAGGCGGCGCGGGCGGTGAGCACCGGATCGACGGTCTCGCCCGCCGCGCGGTGCACGAGCAGCGCCGCCTCCGCGGTCCGGCCGGCGAGTCCGGAGTACTCGGCCGCGTCGATCAGGCGCGAGACGCGCAGCGGCCCCGCGGGGGTCAGCTCCGCCGCCCGCTCCATCGCCTGAGCCGCCAGGACGACGTCGCCCGTCGCGAGGCCGGACGCCGCGAGACCGGCGAGCTCCTCGCCCACCGGCCCGTCCGAGCCGGTCGCGAGCTCCGACCGCCACCAGAGCGTCCGGCTCGGGTCGTCGCGGTGCTCCTGGACGAGCGTGCGGAGCACGGCCGCGCGCTCGGAGGGGCGGCTCACGCTCGTCACCGCGGACTGCACGAGAGGGTGCCGGAAGCGGAGTCCGCTCCCCGGCGTCCAGCTGAGCAGCGACGCGGCGACGGCCCTGTCGATCCAGGAGGGGTCGGGGTGGCGGCCGATCGCCAGGTTCGCCAGCCGGCTCGCCTCCTCCGCCGTCGCGACGTCGCCCAGCGCCACGGCCAGCACGGCGAGCCGCGAGGGCTGGTCGAGCTCGGCGAAGCGCTCGGCGAAGGCCGATTCGAGGCGTCCGGTCACCGCGCGGTCCTCCGCCTCGTCGGCGGACGGGTCGCGCCCGGTCAGCTCCACCAGGGCGAGGGGATTCCCGCGGGCCAGGTCGAGCAGAGCGCGCCGGGCGGCGCCGCGAGGAGGATGCGGGAGCGTGTCCAGGAGAGCGGCCGAGTCGGCGGCCGACAGCGGCCCGAGGTGGAGGTGCTCGAGGCCGGAGTCCTCCTCGGGCCGATCCCTCGTGGTCATCACGACGACGACGCGGTCCTCGCCGATGCGCCGGGCGAGCATCCGCAGCGCCCACGCCGACTCCGGGTCGATCCGGTGCAGGTCCTCCACGACGACCAGCAGGGGCCGATCGGCGGCGGCGTCGCTCAGGAGGGTCAGGGCCGAGAGGCCGGCCAGGAGCGGCGTTGGCTGCACTCCCTCGGCCAGATGGAAGGCCACGCGGAGCGCGTCCCGCTGCGGCAGGGGCAGGCCGTCGAGGCCCGGGCGGAGCGGGTGCAGGAGGAGCTGCAGCGCCGCGTACTGGTCGCCCGACTCCGCTGCGGAGCCCGCGGTGCGCAGCACCCGCACATCGCGTGCGCGGGCGTAGGCGACGACCTCCTCGACCAGGGTGGTCTTGCCGACCCCGGCGTCCCCGTCGATGACGAGCGCCGACCCGTGGGCGGCGATGCCGTCGACCATCAGCCGGAGCCGCGCGAGCTCCGATCCCCGACCGACGACGAGCGCGTCCCGCTTCACGCGTCGAGTATCGCACCCTCGCGCAGACACTCCTCGACCCGGTGACGGGCCCGGATGAAATCGATCGCGGCGGCCGCGGCGCTGCCGGGGGCGCCGAAGAAGGAGGTCAGGAAGTGGTCGCCTCCGTGCACCTCCAGAGTCTGCCAGCGGAAGGCGATGAAGCCGAAGGGGTCGACGCGCACCGGCGACGAGCCCTCGCGGAGCGGATACGCCTCCTGGCTCGCCCAGACGCGGCGGAAGACCCGCGAGCGGCCGCCGAGCGAGGCGACCAGGACCCGCAGGCGCGGGTCCGCCGGGTCGGAGTGGAAGCGGAGGGCGGCGGTCATCACGGCGATCGTGCGGTCCCAGTCCTCGTGCCGCTCGGCGTCGGTCTCGAGCGCCGCGGCGTCGACGACGGCCTCGATCATGTTGGTCCCCTGCTCGCAGGCCAGGGGGAGGAACAGGCGGCCGAGCTCGTTCACGGCGACGAGGTCCTGGTAGCGGTCGACCACGTAGGCGGGCGTCGTGGTCCAGGACGAGACCATGCTCGTCAGGCTGCCGACCTGCGCCGGGGTCGGCCCGGCCTGCGCCCAGATCGGTGAGCGGCGCGGCGCGGCGTGCCCGCCGAGCCGGAAGAGGTAGTCCCGCCCGTCCGCGTCGAGACGGAACGCGCGGGCCAGAGCGTCCAGGACCTGCGCCGAGGGGCGGCGGTCCTTGCCCTGCTCGAGCCGCAGGTAGTAGTCCGGGCTGATCCCCGCGAGCACGGCGACCTCCTGGCGGCGCAGCCCGCTGACGCGGCGCCTGCCGTCGGCGCCCAGGCCGACCTCGTCGGGGCGCAGCCGGTCGCGGTGCCCCCGGAGGTAGGCGCCGAGCCGCGCGGTGTCCGTGTCCACGATCCCGCCCTTCTCTCCCTTCGAGGCTAGGGAGGAGGCGGGCCCGACTCCACGCGACGCCGACCTAGATCCGCGGCGGGAGTACCTAGATCGGCGGGGCGTGCTTCCGGGTGGGGGCGGTGCGCGGCGGGGTGCGGAGGAGCGCACCGGAACGCAGCGCACCCCTCCGCGATCGGTAAGAATCCGCGGTCAGCGCAGCTCCGCCGCGGCGTCGGCGATGACCCGCGCGACCTCCTCCGGGTGCGAGCGCATCACCAGGTGCGGCGCGTCGAGCTCGACGACCGAGCGCACGCCCGCCCGCCGGTAGCCGAACCGCTCGACGTCCGGATTGATCGTCCGGTCCGCGGCCGCGACGACGCCCCAGCTCGGCCGGGTCCGCCAGGCGGCGACGGGAGCGGCCTCACCGAAGGCCAGAGCGGCGAGCGGGCGCTGGCCGACCGCGAGCACGGCCGCCTCGGCCGGATCGATCCCGGCCGCGAGCACCTCCGGGAACGCCGACACCGCGACCGACACGTCCGTGCCCGGCTCCGCTCCGTCGATCGGGAACGGGGTGTAGACGAGGTTCGCCGGCAGGTCGGAGTCGGGGAAGGCTCCCTGCAGCTGCCCGAGGCTCTCCCCCTCCTCGAGCGCGTAGGCCGCGAGGTAGACGAGGCCGACCACGTTCTCGGCGGCGCCCGCCACCGTGATCACGGCGCCGCCGTAGGAGTGGCCCGCCAGCAGGACCGGCCCGTCGAGCTGCTCCACGAAGGAGCGGAGGTACTCCGCGTCGCCCAGCAGGCTGCGGTTCGGCACGGCCGGGACGCGCACGGCGTGGCCGGCGTCGAGCAGGATCCGCGTGACCGGGGCGAAGCTCGCGGCGTCGGCGAACGCTCCGTGGACGAGGACGATGGTGGGTGCGGGCATGGGGTGTCCTTCCGGTCGGGCTGCGGTCCGGCAGCCGGCTGCGCAGCCGATCCGGACCCGGGCCGAACCTAGGACGGCGGACGGCGCGCATCGTGACCCCGCGACTCCCCTGCCGACCGGGCGGCCGCCTGTCGCCCGCCCGAGGACACGCTCCAGCGCTCGTCCCGCCCGCTCACGGCGGGCCCGGCCCGCTGCAGCGTCCGCGTCCTGGTCCCGGCGGGGTCACCCTTCGACGGCCGGACCGCCCGGGATCGCGGCGCGGTCGGCCGGCGGCCTCTCCGGCCGGATCGCCGGCGACAGCGGCGGATCGGCACGCGGACTCCTGCGGCCCGAGACCCGGGCCGCGGCGCGTCAGCTCGCGAACTCCTCCGGCCAGCCCAGCGCGGCCAGCGACCGGCGCACGCGCTCGATGTCCTCCTCCGAGGGCAGCTCCGAGGTCACTCCGGCGATCGCTGTGCCGACGTCCGCGCGGGAGGCGGGCGCGTCGGCGGCGAGACCGGCGGCCACCTCGGCCACCTCCTCGTCGCTCAGACGGCGGCGGAGGAGCGCCAGCAGCGGCACGAAGTCCTGCTCGGGCAGCCCGGCCGGGTAGCCGGCGCGCAGCCAGCGGACGATGCGCGTGACGAGGCCCTCGCGGGTGTCCGGCTCGGCCAGCGACTCCGGGCCCGCCAGCGGCCAGCCCGCCTTCGCGAGCCGTGAGGAGACGCGGGCGACGTCCTCGGGCATCGCCGGTCCGAGCAGCAGCTGCTCGATCCGCTCGCGGACCACGGCCCGTGAGACGACCGTCTCGGCCCGCTCCGACTCCGACAGGAGCCGCGCGACGACCTGCTCGACCTCGTCCGCCGTGAGGCTGCGGCGCAGCAGGCCCAGCAGCGGCAGGTAGTCCTGCTCCGGCACGCCCGACGGGTAGCCCGCGCGCAGCCAGCCGACCACGCGGGCGACGATCCCCTCCCGCGCCGCGATCGGATCGGTCGAGGCCATGCTCAGCCCTTGGGCACGAAGGTCGGGATCACGTGCTCGAAGCTCACCGACTGGCCGAGGCCCGTCGCGATGATGACGCTCAGGCCGATCACGACGGAGCCGACGACGAGGGCGAAGCAGAGCACGCCGATCCCGCGCAGCACCGGGGCGGGCAGACCGCTCCGGACCGCGCGGGCGTCGGACCCGCCCGAGGCGGGAGCACCGGCGGCGACGGCGAAGGAGCGGACGCCGACGGCGAAGAGCACGGGCAGGCCTGCTCCGAGGAGCACGGCGACGAGGGCCACCTGGCCGGCGGCGGAGAGGAAGAGGGAGAGCACGGTGCGGATCCTTTCGCTCAGACGCCGGCGGTCTCGGGCGCGGGGCGTGCCGCCGCGTCCTGCCACTCGTCGTTGACGTTGTGCGCGCCGATGCTGTCGCGGCGCGAGCGGATGTAGATGAGGGAGGCGACGGCGACGAGGATCGCGGCCATCAGGAGGCCGCCGGCCGCGCCTCCGACGAGGTGGCCGATCCACCACATCACGGCGCCGACGAGGGCGGCGGCCGGGAGCGTGATGACCCAGGCGATCACCATGCGCAGCGCCACGCGCCAGCGCACCTGCGCTCCGGGGCGGCCGACTCCGGAGCCGAGGATCGAGCCGGTCGCGACGTGGGTGGTCGAGAGGGCGAAGCCGAGGTGGCTGGAGGCGAGGATGACCGCGGCGGAGGCGCTCTCGGCGGCCATGCCCTGCGGGGTGTCGATCTCGACGAGGCCCTTGCCGACGGTGCGGATGATCCGCCAGCCGCCGATGTAGGTGCCGAGCGAGATGGCCAGCGCGCAGCTGAGCTTGACCCAGAAGGGGACCGACTCGGTGTCGCTCCAGCCGCCGGCCGCGATCAGCGCGAGCGTGATCACTCCCATGGTCTTCTGCGCGTCGTTGGTGCCGTGCGCGAGCGAGACGAGGGAGGCGCTGCCGATCTGACCGAAGCGGAAGCCGCGGTGGAGGCTCTTCTCGGCGAGGTTGCCGATCACCCGGAAGACGAGCCAGGTGCCGATCGCCGCGACCGCTCCGGCGAGCACGGGCGACATCAGCGCCGGGAGGATCACCTTGCCGACGACGCCGTCGAGCTTCGTGCCGTCGCCGGCCCAGTTGACGCCGTTGAGGCCGAGGCCCGCGAGAGCGGAGCCGATCAGGCCGCCGAAGAGGGCGTGCGACGAGCTCGAGGGAAGGCCGAGCAGCCAGGTCAGCAGGTTCCAGACGATGCCGCCGATGAGGCCGGCCAGCACGATCAGCAGCAGAGCGGATCCGCCGTCCTCGAGCAGCGCCGGATCGGGTGCGCCCGAGGAGTCCTGGATCTTCACGACCGCGTTGGTGACGGTCAGCGCCACCTCGATGCTGAGGAACGCACCGACGAGGTTCAGCGACGCCGAGAGGGCGACGGCGGTGCGGGGCTTCAGGGCACCGGTCGCGATGGACGTGGCCATCGCGTTCGCCGTGTCATGGAAGCCGTTGGTGAAGTCGAAGGCGAGAGCTGTGACGACGACGAGCGCGAGCAGGATGAAGGGATCCACGCAGACATGATGCTCCCGTGGCGGGAGGCGTTCCGGCGTGGTCGCGAGGCTTCACCTGCTGTTCACCTCGCGGGGCACGCCCGCCCGAGTAGTCTGTGCAGATTCTCAGGCGGGCGGCGCCTCTGCGGGTGCGATCCACCTGAGCCCGCACTGGCGTGCGGCGCTCAGACGAGCGCGGTCAGGAGGCCGAGCGCGGCAGCGGCGGGGTGAGGTCCGGGGTGTGCGCGGGGTCGGAGTCGGGGGCCGGCTCCGGCTGTGCGGCGGACCCGGCCGCGGCACCGGCGTCCTCGGCGGACTCCTGATCCTCGGCGGGCTCCTGCGAGCCGGGAAGCGGCGGGGTGAGGTCGAGGGCGCCGACCGCCGGCTCGGCGGCGTGCTTCGGCGTGGTCGGGCGGTTCTCGGCCGCGGCCGCCTTCTTCGCCGCCTTCTCCTGGGTCCGCTTGAGCTTCTCGGTCTGCTCGGCCAGCTTGCGGGCCTTCTTGCGCAGCTTCTTGCTGGAGTCGCGGACCGCCTCGTGCGCCGCGCGCACCGACTTCTCGGCCTTCTTCAGCGCCTTCTTCGCGCGCTTCTGCGCCGCCTTGTCGCGTGCGTCCTTGTCCTTGCCGGTCCCGGCCATGTCCGCTCCTCCGCTCGTCGACCGCTCCGGCCGACTCCCCCACGCTACCGAGCGGCACCCGCCCCGCGAACCCGCTGGCGAGCGCGCCCGGGCCGCGCTAGGCGCGCGGGCGGCGGCCGTTCTGCGCCCGTGCCGTCCCGCCTCCCCTTCCCCCTGGTCGCCGCCTCTCCTCCTTTCTCCTCGGCTCTCGCTTCAGCCCTGCGGTGCCATTCGCGGCTGGGAGTCGCGGGCGAGTCGACCCCGCGACGGGCGCGGGTTCGGCAGGCTGGGGGCATGGTCTTCCAGCACGATCCCGGCGGCTACCAGGGCCGCGCCGGCCTCCGGCGTCCCGTGCGCGGGCCCAGGCGCGACAAGTGGATGTGGTGGCGCCTGGGCTCCGGAGTCGCGGCGACGGTCGCCGGTGTGATCGCCCTGCTGGTCTTCACCGCCGACCGCTGAGCACGCCCACCGGCGACCCGGCGCACCCCCGCCGCTCCGGATCGAGAGCCGATCGATGCGCTCAACCGCTTGACTCCGGAGGTTTCTCTCAGGTCGGGTCCGGCGGAACGCGGGTAGTTTGGAGGGTCGCATCGGCTCAGCCGTGCGATCAGCCCCACTGCCCCACCCGGCGCTCGCCTCCCCCCTCGAGCGTCGGCAGACCTGGAACCTCCTCTGCATGCACCGTTCGTCACGCGCCTCGACTCCCACCCCCGCAGGAGCCGAGACCGGCAGTCCGTCCGCCCTCCCGACCCGTCGCTCGCTCCGGGAGCAGGAGTCCCGCAGCCGCCGCCCCTCGCGCGGCCCGTCGCGCCCCCGAGTCTCCGCAGTCGCCGCGATGACCCTCGTGGCCGGCATCGCGATCACCTCGACGATGCCCGCGTTCGCCGTGGGCGGCACCGCCGACTCCGAGCTGACCCGCGACACGGCCACCGCCGTCGCCGCGGCCCGCCCGCAGAGCTTCGTGGCGGCCGGAGTCGTGCAGCAGAGCGTCACCCGCGACGCCTTCGCCGCCGAGGCCAAGCCCGAGGTCCTCGTGCCCACCGCGTCCCTCGACGCGATCACCGCCACCTCCGGCGAGTCGACCGCGGCCGCCGCGGGAGCGTCCGGAGCGTGGGTCGTCCCGATCTCCGGCCACATCAGCAGCAGCTACGGCCCCCGCCCCGACGCGCCGGTCGCCGGCGTGAACCTGTTCCACAAGGGCACCGATCTCGCCGGCGCCTGCGGCACGCCCGTCCTCGCGGCCTCCAGCGGCACCGTCGAGGAGGCGTCGTACCAGGGCAGCTACGGCAACTGGATCCTGCTCGACAACGGCGGCGGCATCGAGACCGGCTACGCCCACAACAGCGAGCTGATGGTGTCGGTCGGCGAGACCGTCACCGTCGGCCAGGTCATCGCGCTGCGCGGCTCGACCGGCGCCTCGACCGGCTGCCACCTGCACTTCGAGACGCGGGTCGACGGCGAGGCGGTCGACGCCGTGCCGTTCATGGCCGAGCTCGGCGTCCCGATCGGCTGACGCCCCGGGCGACTCGAGAACCCGGACGTCGCGGTGGCCGCTCTCGACCACCGCGACTTCTGCGTTCTCGGAGGGCGCGGACCGGCGTCAGGGCCCGGGGACCGTTCGCGCCCCGGTCGAGACGGCGGCCGACCAGTGCGCGTCGTCCGGCACCGTCGTCACCCTGATCTCGGCGTCCTGCTCGACGGCGATCTGCATGGTGCCCGTGTTGCCGCCTCCCGTGCCGGTGCGGGTCGTGCTCGGGCTGTAGACGCACGACGATCCGCTCGTCATCAGGCCGACGACCTCGATCGTCACCTCGGCGTCCTCGGTGTCGCAGGCGACCGAGACGGTGATGTGCAGCGGGTCGCCGCTGAGATACACGCTCTGCGGATCGACGGGGCCGACCTGGTCGGTCCACCGCACGGCGGCGGTCGCTCCCTCGGGCAGCGTCACGGGCCCGAGCGGAGCGTCGGTGGGCGTCGCGGTCGGAGCGGCGGTCGCCGGAGCAGCGGTGCCGGGAACGGCGGGTGTCGCCTCCTCCGCCTGGTCGGCGCCGCTCGTGCAGCCGCTCAGAGCGAGCGCCGCGAGCAGTGCCGAGGCGCCCAGCGCGGTCGCGCGCCGTCCCGCCCGGAGCTCCGTCGCCCGGCGCGGAGCGGTCGTTCTCGTGGTGTCCATGGTGGTTCCCCCTGTCCACTGGCGTCCCTCCGGTCTACCCGAGCCCGCGCGGCCGCGGACCGCACTCTGCGGCGGTTGCCAGGGTCGGGAGCCGTGCTGCGGATCGATGGGGAGCTCCTCCGTACCGGCGCGGCGGCCCGTCGATCCGCTCGGGTGCCGCGGATGATCGGCACCGGGCGGATCCGACGCCCGCCGCACCCGGCGCACCCCGCCGAGCCGCCCCTCTGCACCCGGAAGGCACCGCCATGATCGCCTCGAACACCTACCCCTTCGCCGGACGCACCGTCCTGATCACCGGAGCCGGCTCCGGCATCGGCCGCTCCATCGCACGCGCCTTCCTCGAGCAGGGCGCGAGCGTCGCGGTCGCCGGGCGCACCCCCGCCACGCTCGAGGAGACCGTCGCCGGCTTCCCGGCCGAGCGCGTCCTGGTCGTGCCCACCGACGTCTCGGTCCGAGCCGAGGTCGACGCGCTCGTCGAGGGCACCGTCGCGAGGTTCGGCGGGATCGACGTCCTCGTGAACAACGCGGCCGGCCACCTCGGCGGCCCGATCGAGGAGGTGGAGGACGACGCCTGGCGCTCGCTCTTCGCGACGAACGTCGACGCCCTCTTCTACGCGGTGAAGGCGGCGCTCCCCCACCTCAAGGCGAGCCGCGGCAACATCGTCGTCGTCTCCTCCGTGTCGGGCATCCGCGGCGACTGGGGTCAGGCCGCCTACAACGCGACCAAGGGCGCGATCACGACGTTCGTGCAGTCGCTGGCCCTCGACTTCGGCGCGCACGGGGTGCGGGTCAACGCCGTCGCCCCCGCCTTCACGCAGACGCCGCTGACCGAGTCGATGGCCTCGACCCCCGAGGAGCTCGCGCCCTTCATCGACCGCATCGCCCTCGGACGCCCCGGGCAGCCGGACGACATCGCCCCGCCGGTGCTGTTCCTCGCCAGCGCGGACGCGGCGTACATCACCGGCGCGATCCTGGCCGTGGACGGCGGGACGAGCGCCTCGACGGGGCAGCCGCACCTGTAGGCGGGCGAGCGGCGGATCGGCGGCGACTCGGCGACTCGCCTGCTCGGCCGGGGCGGCTCGGTCGCCCGGAAGCGGCGGCCAGGCGAATCGGGGTCGGGGGGGGCGGCGGCTCTGCCCAGAACCCGAGTGCTCGCGTCGGATCCTGCGGCCCCGCTCGCGAGGGTCCACCGGGCTCGACTGCGGGCGCCCGCAGCCCGGATCACTCCATCCCTGACCGCGCACTCAGACTCAACCGACACCTGTGGAGTATCGTGGAGCCAATTGCATGCAGACGCATGGATACGGACTCGCCGACCACTCGGCCTCCGAGCCCATCCCTCTTCGAGCAGGAGTCGTCATGACCACCACCAGCACCCGCTTCACCGACCGCGTCGTCCTCATCACCGGAGGTGGATCCGGCCTGGGCCGCGCCGCAGCCGTCCGCCTCGCCCAGGAGGGCGCGAAGCTCGCCCTCGTCGACATCTCCGAGCAGGGCCTCGCCGCCACGGTCGACGTCCTGCCCGAGGGCACCGAGTCGATCACCGTCCTCGCCGACGTGTCGAAGGAGGCGGACGTGGACGCCTATGTCGCGCGCACCCTCGAGGCCTTCGGCCGGATCGACGGCTTCTTCAACAACGCCGGCATCGAGGGCCGCCAGAACCTCACCGAGGACTTCACGGCCGACGAGTTCGACAAGGTCGTCGCGATCAACCTCCGCGGCGTGTTCCTCGGCCTCGAGAAGGTGCTGAAGGTGATGCGCGAGCAGGGCTCGGGCATGGTCGTCAACACCGCGAGCGTCGGCGGCATCACCGCGATCGGCAACCAATCCGGCTACGCGGCCGCCAAGCACGGCGTCGTCGGCCTCACCCGCAACTCCGCGATCGAGTACGGCGAGTTCGGCATCCGCATCAACGCGATCGCGCCCGGGGCCATCTGGACCCCGATGGTCGAGAACTCGATGAAGCAGCTCGACCCGCAGAACCCGCGCAAGGCGGCCGAGGAGTTCATCCAGGTCAACCCGACCAAGCGCTACGGCGAGGCCGACGAGATCGCCTCGGTCGTCGCCTTCCTCCTCTCGGACGACGCCTCGTACGTGAACGCGACCGTCCTCCCGATCGACGGCGGTCAGTCCATCAAGTACTGAGGTCCCGCGGAGGGAGCGGAGGGAGCGCCTGCTGCGGCGGGCGAGCCCTCCGCTCTCCCGCTGACGCCGCGTCCTTCGTGAAACGGACTCGACCGCTCCTCCACAGGTGCTCCCTCCGACGGACATCCCCACCGGGCCTCCCCCACGCAGCACCCGGCACCGCAGCGGGAGCAGAATGGGGGTCGGTCCCGCCAGCGGCCGGACCTCGACCGCTACGGAGACATGCATGAACCCCACCGGGAGCTTCCGCGCCGCCCGCGACACCCTCCTGCAGCACCGCACCGATGCGGTCGCCGCGAACGAGGCCTTCCAGTGGCCGGACGTCGGGCCCCGCTTCAACTGGGCGGTGGACTGGTTCGACGCGATCGCCATCGGCAACGAGCGCCCCGCCCTCTGGATCGTGGAGGAGGACGGCTCCGAGGAGAAGTACTCCTTCGACCGGATGCGCTGGCGCTCCGACGAGGTCGCCGCCTGGCTCCACTCGGTCGGCGTCGAGCAGGGCGATCACGTGATGCTCATGCTCGGCAACCGCCTCGAGCTGTGGGAGTCGATGCTCGCGATCATGAAGCTCGGCGCGGTCATCCTCCCCACGACGACCCTGCTCTCACCCGCCGATCTGGCCGACCGCCTCGAGCGCGGCGAGGTCGCGCACGTCATCGCGGACGCCTCCGAGACAGCCAAGTTCGACGAGATGGAGGGCGGCTTCGGCCGCATCGCGGTCGGCGGCGCCGTCGAGGGCTGGCTCGACTACGCCGACTCGCTCGAGCCCTTCGGCATCAGCCCGACGGTGGTCGTCGAGAGCTCCGATCCGTGCCTGATCTACTTCACCTCCGGCACCACCTCGAAGCCCAAGATGGTCGTGCACACGCACGAGTCGTACCCCGTGGGGCACCTCAGCACGATGTACTGGCTCGGCGTGCAGCCGGGCGACGTGCACATGGCGATCAGCTCGCCGGGCTGGGGCAAGCACGCGTGGAGCTGCTTCTTCGCTCCGTGGAACGCCGAGGCGACGGTGTTCGTCTACAACTACAGCCGCTTCTCCCCCACCGCTCTGCACCAGCAGCTCGACCGGGCCGAGGTCACCACGTTCTGCGCGCCGCCGACCGTGTGGCGGATGCTGATCCAGTCGGCGCTGGGAGCGAAGCCGCGCGCGCTGACCGAGATCCTCTCGGCGGGCGAGCCGCTCAACCCCGAGGTCATCGCGACCGTCGAGCGGGAGTGGGGACTCACGATCCGCGACGGCTACGGCCAGACCGAGACCACCGCGATCATCGCGAACCCGCCCGGCGCCCCCGTGGTCCCCGGAGCGATGGGCCGCGCGCTGCCCGGCGTCGCGATCGCCCTCGTCGATCCGCTGACCGGCGAGCCCGCCTCCACCGGTGAGATCTGCCTCGACCTGTCCGTCGAGCCCGTCAACCTGATGTCCGGCTACCTCGGCGATGAGGACCGCACCGAGCGCGCCCGCGCCGACGGCTACTTCCACACCGGCGACGTGGCGGTCCGCGCGGTCGACGGCACGATCAC
This sequence comes from Rathayibacter sp. AY1F8, assembly GCF_002932165.1. Lineage (NCBI taxonomy): Bacteria > Bacillati > Actinomycetota > Actinomycetes > Micrococcales > Microbacteriaceae > Rathayibacter > Rathayibacter sp. AY1F8. Next base: position 1,418 of record NZ_PSVB01000034.1, on the reverse strand, counting down.
CTTCGTGGGCCGCACCGACGACATCTTCAAGTCCTCCGACTTCAAGATCTCGCCGTTCGAGGTCGAGAGCGTGCTGCTGCAGCACCCCGCCGTCGCCGAGTCCGCGGTGGTGCCGGCTCCGGACGAGGTGCGCCACAGCGTGGTGAAGGCGTACGTCGCCCTCGCCGAGGGCTGGGAGCCGACCGCCGAGACGGCGAGCGCGATCTTCGCCCACACCCGCGAGCTGCTCTCCTCCTTCGAGCGGGTGCGGCGCCTCGAGTTCCACCCCCTGCCCAAGACGATCTCGGGCAAGATCCGCCGCGTCGAGCTGCGCGAGCGCGAGGAGGAGGCGTTCCGCCGCGGCGAGGAGATCCCCACGGAGTGGCGCGCCGACCGCCTCTAGGCGCGGCGGCCCTCGTCCGCCGATACACCGCCGGGATCGCCGAAGCACCGCTGAGACGGCGGCGCCTCGGCGGGGCGGTGGTGTCTCGGCGGGATGCGGTGGGCCGGGACGCCGGCCGCCGGTGACCAGCGGGAGCGGGAGCCGTCAGCGCGGAACCAGCGCGGCGTCGGCGGCGTCCGGATCAGAGGCCGGCGATCAGCTCGGCGTCAGCGCGGGAGTACAGCGATCAGCTCGCCGTGGTCGCGGACGCCGGGGGCGCTGCGGTGGAGCGAGTGGGTCACCTCGAGGCCGGCCTGCTCGGCGAGCGCGCGCATCTCGGCGAGCGGGTGAAACCACGCCGGTGCGACGGCGTGCGCGAACGCCTCCGAGCGCGGCCCTTCGAAGAAGCCGATCAGCAGGCTTCCGCCCGGTCGGAGGTGCGCGGCGAGCGCCGCGACCGCGCCGGGCAGCTCCGCCGGCGGCAGGTGGATGAGCGAGTACCACGCGAGAACGCCCCCGAGGCCGTCGACGTCGAGCTCGAGCGCCGAGCCGAGCCGGAACGGGACGTCCGGGAACCGCGCTCGAGCCAGCGCGACGAACTCCGGCACCGGGTCGACGCCGACCGCGGCGGCTCCGCGGCGCCGGAGAAACTCCGTCCAGTGCCCGGGCCCGCAGCCCACATCGGCGACCGTGCCCCCCAGCCCGTCGGCCCACGACCCGATCAGCTCGCGATCGGCCGCGGGCCCCGCGTCGACCGATCCGAGCAGCGCCGCGTACTCCTCCGCCCGCGCGCCGTACGCGTCCCGCACCTCGTCCATCCGGTGAGCGTAGGCCGTCTCGAAACAGCGCGCAGCGGGCACGCGGAGGCGCGTGGCACGTTCCGCGGTGCCGTTGGCACAGCTCGGCGGCACGGTCCACTGGCGCGTTCTGACGTTCTGGCGCGCCTGCCTCGTGAGCGTTCGCGCCCGGCCTCCCGAGGCGCTCCGCGAGGACGGATCATCGAGGTGCCGCGCCCCGTCCCCGCCCCGAAGGAGACCCGATGACCCCTGCCGACGCC
>NZ_PSVB01000033.1:0-24109 GCF_002932165.1 Rathayibacter sp. AY1F8 | reverse complement strand
GGGCATGCGGATCCTCCAGGGAGCGGCCGGGGCGGCGGGGTCGCTCCCGACCGTAGGCCTCCGCTGTTTCGCGCGCGTTTCCGGCGGGAGGCGCGCGATCCGGATCCGGAGCGGCCCCGCCCCCGGGGGCTAGAGCTCGCCCTGCTGCGAGGTGCCGGCCGGGATCGGGACGAGCCGCGTCACGACGGGAGGATGGGCGACGAGTCCGCGGATCGCCGCGTTGAGGCGGACGACCGGCTCGCCGGCGCCGTGCGCGTCGAGCAGGTCGCCGCTCGTCCACTTCTCCAGCATGACGATGGTGCCGTCGGGCGAGTCGTGGATCGCGTAGAGCTCGCAGCCCTCCTCCTCGTGCACCTCCGCGATGGCGGTGGAGAGGGCGGCGACGAGCGCGTCGCGCTGCCCCTCGGCGGGAGTGAAGATCGCGGTGACGACGACGGGATCGGACATGGCGTGCCTTTCGGAGGGGGAGGGGGATCAGCGCCGCGGGGGTGCGGCGCAGCTGGAGCGGATGACGAGGTCGGCCTGCACCTCGATGTGCTGCGGCGCCTCGGGGAGGCGGCCCTGCATGCGGGCGAGGACGAGCTCGACGCTGTGACGGGCGAGCATGTCGATCGGCTGGCGGACGACGTTGAGCGGCGGGGTGACCAGCTCGCTCCACGGGTTGTCGTCGAACACGACGACCGAGAGGGCCTCCGGGATCCGGATCCCGAGCTGGAAGAGCCGGTGCACGGCGCTGCGCACCTGCGCGCCGCTGCCCGCGGTCTGAGGAGGCCGCGGCTGCCGCGGCACCTCCGGCCGTCGGAGCAGCCGCAGGCCGGTCGCGAGCTGCCAGGCCGTGACGGCGTAGACGGAGGCGCGCTCCCAGACGCCGTCGGGCAGCAGGTCGACGCCGGGCACGCGGGTGTCGACCTGCAGCATCAGCAGCGCGAGCAGGCCGGCCGCACCGAGCACGATCCCGACCGTCTCGAGCGCCCACGGGGCGCGGCCGCGCCGGGCCGCGGCACCGGCGACGATCGAGGCCGCGTTGCCGCCGACGATCGCCATCGCGGCGCCGACCACGTGCAGGCCGCCGATCCCGTTCTGCGCACTGGCGCTGCTCCCGTGCACGAGGCCCACCACGGCGATGCCCACGGCGTAGACCACGGCGAGGGAGAGGAACAGCCCCCGCGATCCGCCCCGCGCCGCCCGCACGGTCGTGACGGCGGCGGCGAGGTAGAGCGCCCCCTGCAGGAGGAATCCGGCGTTCATCACCGCGTGCAGCGGCGAGTCGATCGCGCGCCCCTGGAACACGCCCACCTCGGGCACGCCGAGATCGCTGATGTAGTTCCGTGCGTAGCTGTAGCCCGGGAACGCGGACGCGGCGACCGCCTCCGCTCCCACGTAGGCGAGCGCGCTCACCACCCACAGCACTCCGGCCCCACGAGTTCCCATGCGCCCATCATCCCCGGGCCCGGCCGCGCCGGACGTCGGCGCCGGACGGCTCCCCGGCTAGGCTCGCCGGATGCTGCAGGTGCGGGGTGAGTCCGGGCAGCCCGTGCTCCTCCTGCCGGGCGGGGGCGAGGCCGTCGACGGGTTCTTCCCCGGGCTGGTCGAGGGCCTGATCGTCGATCCGGGCTGCCGGGTGGTCCTCTACGACAGACCGGGCACAGCGGGGTCGGAGGTCGCCGGCGGACTGACCGACGCCGCCGACGCCGTCCACGCCGTGCTGGCCGGCCTCGGGACAGGTCCCGTCGTCGTGATCGGCCAGAGTCTCGGCGGTGCCGTCGCGATGCTGCTCGCTCGCGATCATCCCGAGGACGTCGCGGGACTGGTGCTCCTCGACCCGACGCCCGTCAACGACACGGCACTGGCGCGTCAGGTGGAGCGGACGGCCCGGGCGACGGCGACGCTCTCGAGGCTGCCGGGGCTAGGCCGAGCGCTGTCCGCGCTGCTGCGCACGAGCGCCGCCCGGTCGGCGAGGCGCTACGCGATGAGCCCGGACGCGCGCGCGGCCGCTCTCGCGATGGCGGACGTCGACCTGCCGGGGCTCGCCGCCGCCGCCGCCGGTCTGGAGCAGGTGGCGCGGGGCTTCGACGAGTCTCAGCTGCCCGCCGTCCCCGCGGCCGTGGTGACTGCGGACCGCCGGCCCGGGTCCTCCCTGCATCGCGCGCATCGGCGCGTGGCCGCCACACTGGACGCGCCGCTGCTGTCCTGGCCGGGAGCCGTGCACGAGGTGCATCTGAGCCACGAGCGCGAGGTGCTCGAGGTCGCCCGCGCGGTCGTGCGGGCCGTCGCCTCCGACTAGGTCCGGAGCCGCTGCGCCGCCGCTCCGGTCACAGGCTGAACCCGCCGTCGGTCGTGAGCACCTGCCCGACGACCCAGCTGCCCGCCGACGTGGCCAGCCATGCGATCAGCTCCGCGGGGAGGCGCGGGGCCACCCGGTACGAGGACGCCGCTCCGGCTCCGCTGCGCGAGGGCGGCCGACCTGGACTACTCCTCGTCCGCCCGGTAGACCTTCCGGAACGCGTCCTTGCGGGCGATCCTCCCGCCGCGGAACTCGTAGATGTCGCAGCCCCGCGTGACCTGGGGTCCGCCGTCGGGGCCGGTCCCGGTGAAGGACCAGGTGGCCGCGCCGCGCGTCCCGGCGATGAGGGGAGCCCCCTCCTCGTGCCGCTCCTGTCCGGTGTCGAAGGCGAGCATGAGCGCGAATCCCTCGCGGACCTGCTCCTTGCCCGTCCAGGTGCGGCCGGGCTCGGGGCCGACGGACGCGCCGTACACGCAGTCGTCGGTCATGTGGCTCATCAGCGCTTCGAGGTCGTGGCGGGTCCAGGCGTCGCTGAACGCGGCCAGCACCTCGGGCGTCATCTCGCTCGTGCTGGTCTCGGTCGAAGAGGAGTCGTCCATGTGCGGGCCTCGGTCCTTCTGATCGGTGGACCGTCGTCGGTCGCTCTGCGACCGTGGCAGGTGAGCGGCCGCAGTGGCAACGCCCTCTAGCGGTCATGTCCGGAAGCGGACGGCCGGCGGATCAGTGGTCCGGCGACCCGCCGACCAACGGGTGAGCGCGACGGCGGGGGGCGGTGCGCTGCGGGCGGCGGGAGCGGCCGCCGAGGAGACCCGCTCCACCGGGCACTGCCGCGTCCCGATGCTGAGCCCCTTCGTGAAGGCCGTGCCGAAGTCGGACGCGGGCCGGCCCTCCTCCGCCTCCTCGGTCGCGGCTCTCGGGTCGCCGGCGGCGGCCGGATGCTAGGCGCTCGCCGCCTCCTCCGCCACCTCCTCCCCGCCGACCGGCGCCGGCGCGCAGGATGAGGAGCACCGGTCGCGGCGGGCACCGACCCCGCACCCGACCGGCACCGAGACCGCCACGAGCCCGCGCCAGCGGGAGGACAGCGAGAGCACCATGGGATTCTGGGGACCGACCGACGAGACCCGCGGCACGCGCCCGGTCGACGAGCCGCTCGGCGAGCTGGAGCTCGTGCACGCCTTCACCAGCGGGCCGATGCCCACCGGCGTCAGCGTCTCGCACACCGGGCGGATCTTCGTGAACTTCCCGAAGTGGGGAGACGAGGTCCCGGCCACGGTCGTGGAGCTGGTCGACGGAGCGGCGGTGCCCTACCCGGACGAGGCCTGGAACACGCCGTCGGGGATCGACGACGCCGGCGCCCTCGTCTCGGTGCAGAGCATCGTCGTCGATCCGGCCGACCGGCTCTGGATCCTCGACACCGGCAGCCCGATGTTCGAGCCGACGAAGAAGGGCGGCCCCAAGCTCGTCCGCGTCGATCTGGCGACCGACACCGTCGAGCAGGTGATCGTCCTCGAGCCGGACGTCGCCCTGCCGACCACCTACCTCAACGACGTGCGCTTCGATCTGCGGCGCGGCATCGCCTACATCACCGACTCGGCCGATTCCGGCCCGAACGGGATCATCGTCGTCGACCTCGAGGCGGGGACCGCCTGGCGCCGCCTGCACGACCACCCGAGCACGAAGGCGCTCACTCCTCCGGAGCTCGTGCCGATGGCGGAGGGCCGCGTGCTGATGAAGCGCCCGGCAGACGGCGACCCGCAGCCGGTGACGATGGGCGCCGACGGCATCGCGATCTCGGCCGACGGCGAGCGCCTCTGGTACTGCCCGCTCGCCTCCCGCCGCTGGTTCAGCGTGGCGACGGCGGCCCTGGTCGACCGGTCGGTGCCGGACGAGGACGTCGCGGCGACCGTCGTCGACGAGGGCGACAAGGGCGGGGGAGCGGACGGCCTCGAGACGGATGCGCTGGGCCGCTTCTACGCCACGAGCTACGAGAACAACGCGATCGTCCGCCGTCGCACCGACGGCACGATGGAGACGATCGTGCACGACGAGCGGCTGCTCTGGCCCGACACCATGTCGATCGCGACGGACGAGCACCTGTACGTCACCGCGAACCAGCTGCACCGCCAGGCCGACTACCAGGGCGGCACGGATCTGCGGACGTACCCGTACTCGCTGTTCCGGGTGCGGATCGGCGCGGGGCCGGTTCTCCTGCGCTGAAGGCCCCCGCCCGGTCTCCTGCGCCGAGATCCGCAGCGCGGATCAGCGCCAGTGGGCGAGCTCCGTGCGGAGGGTCGCGCGGGCGCGGGCGAGCAGTCCGCGGACGGTCGAGGTCGTGAGCCCCAGCTCGTGCGCGATCGCGTCGTAGCTGCACTGCTCCAGCTGGCGCAGCTCCCAGCAGCGGCGCTGGGCCGGGGGCATCGCGGCGAGCACCCGGTTGGCGTCGGCGGCGAGCGATCCGCAGTGCGCGGCGTGCTCCGGGTCGTCGGCAGCGGAGGCGGGGAACTCGTCGTCCAGCTCGGCTCGCAGCCGCGAGACGCTGGAGCGGAGCCGGTCGACGCTGCGGCGGCGCGCGGTCGTGACGAGCCAGCCGGCGATGGTCTCGCCGTCGATCACGCTGTCCACGTGGGTCCACGCCGCGAGGAACGTCTCCTGCACCACGTCGTCGACGTCGGCGCTGCTGCGGAGGGTGCGGGCGGCCGTCGCGCGGAGCAGCCCGGTGTAGCGGCGGACGATGGTGGCGAACGCGCGGTCGTCGCCCTCCGCGGCGCGGATGACGAGCATCCGGTCCGAGTCGGGTTCGAGCAGCGCGAGCGGCGGCGCGGCGAGGGTCGAGGGGCGGGCCCTCGGGAGGCGTGCGGGGGTGGTGGCGGTGAGCATGCGGACTCCGGTCGACTTGATGTGCACGCATGATTCGGAGGCGCGCTCCCGCCCGGTTTCCCGGGGCGGGACCCCAGTGGGAGGGGCAGGTCTGTCCGGTTTCCGGGGACGTCAGCGCCGCCGCGACCACCAGCGGCGGGACCGCTCCGGCTCGGCGGCCGCCCGGGCCTCGGCCGCGGCGGCGCGATCGACGCGCCGCTGCGACCAGGCGGCGACCTCCTCGTCGACGTCCCGGAGCCGGGTGACGACGGGCGGCCCGCCCAGCAGCTGGCGGCGCGCCTCGATCACCCGCGTGTTGAAGTCGGCGAGCTCGGCGCGCACCTCCTCCTCGCGGTGCAGGCGGTCGAGGCGCTCGTCGAGCGCGCGGTCCTCGGCGCGGAGGAGGAAGGCGGCCGGGCCGATACCGGTGAGGTTCTCGCGCTCGATCTTGCGGCGGATCCACCAGTCCGGGTCGTGGGCCGCGCCCAGGTCCGGGAGCGGCTTCCCCGATCCCGGCAGGTCGTCGAAGTCGCCGCAGCGGATCGCGAGCTGGATCGCCGTCTCGACGAACGCGGCCCGCTCGAGCGGCTCCTCCGGCAGGGCGGGCTGCTCCGCCTCCTCCTCGCCCGCGACGCCGGCCCGGTACCGGGCGGCGCGCTCCCTCGCATCCGACATCCCTCCACGCTAGATCGGGCTCCTCGCCCCGGGCAACCACCCCTCCCGCCGTCTCCGTGGTCGGCGGGGCGCCGCGGGTCGACATCGCCGGACCGGCGTGCGTAGTATCGATACTCGATAACATCGACGATCGATAAGGAGCACGCCATGACGAGTGTCATCCCCAGCGGACCGGTCCGGGAGCGTCCGCGCGTGTTCCGGGTGGCCAGGGCGGTCCTGCTCATCGTCGCGGTCTTCTCCGTGCTCACCGCGCTCCTGCAGACCTGGACCGTCACCACCGGGCGCACCCTGCTGGTCTTCGGGGGAGCGGACGGCCGCCTCCCGCTCCGGAGCCTCCCGCAGCTGCTGCAGGCCGAGCCGCGCGAGGGCACCGCGCCCACGCTCGCCGACGCCGCCCTCTCCCTCCGCCTGCTCGGTGCGCTGCCGAGCCTCCTCCAGGCGGTCACGATCGTCCTCGCCACGGTCTTCCTCCTGCGGGTCCTCCGCGGCATCGCGGCCGGACGCCCGTTCGACCCCTTCGTCCTCGCGAACTGGCGCCGTCTGAGCCTCGCCCTGCTGATCGGAGGAGTGGCGCAGGGCCTCGCCGACACCGCGGCGGGCCTGTACCTCAGCTCCGGCATCGGCCTGCTGTTCGCCGCCGGCCGGGTGACCGACGAGCAGCGCGACGCCTTCCTCGGCGGCGACTACCAGGCCATCGGGACGAACCTGCCGCAGTGGCCCGTCCCCGTCCTGCTCGCCGGAGTGGTGGCCCTCGCCCTGACGGCGGCGTTCCGCGCCGGCGCGAAGCTCGAACGGGACGTCGACGGCGTTGTCTGAGCCCGCCGACGACGAGAGGCACCGGATCGACTGCCACCTCGGAGCAGTGCTGACCGAGCGCGGCGTGACCCTCACCGCCCTCTCTGCCCGCACCGGCATCACGATGGCGAACCTCTCCATCCTCAAGAACAACCGCGCCCGCGCGATCCGCTTCACGACGCTGACGCTCATCTGCGACGCGCTCGACTGCACCCCGCAGGAGCTGTTCTCGATCCGGGCCGTCGACGAGCGGGCGTAGCGGCGGGCGGATCGGCCAGGGGATCTCTGCGGGGCCGATGGTGTGGACGCCGTCCGATCGGATCGTCGATCGAGCAGGCCTCAGCCGCGCTCCACGTCCGCCCCTCCTGGGATCGGCCGGAGCTCCCCGGAGCTCGCTCTCGTCCCGACCCATGGATGAGCCTCACCAGCGCGGTCGGCGGCCTCGGCCATCGACCGTCCACAGGGGAGCGAGCTCGTCAGCGGGACCGTCGAATGCGCCTCCGGTGGATGCCGGCGGCTGCTCGCGGTCGTCCCTCCCGACGCGAATCACTCCCGAGCAGTTGTGGAGCGAGCTCGAAAGGACCCCGCAGACACGCATCGCGGGAACCCTCCGGGACCCTCGCTCCATCTCGGTGGCTTCCACCGTCGAGGGGCCCCTCCTGAAGATCCGGGCCGACTACTGGTCCCAGGAGTACATCCCCTGGGGACGTGTGCGAAGCGTCCTCGTGGGTGCTTCCGCGAACCCGTCCCGTCGCGCTGTGCGATCTCCCTGAGACGGCGGCGGTGTACCCGTCGACGAGGCCGCCGGTCATCGTCCCCGCGAGGAGCGCCCGCTTCAGACCCGCACCGACGACGAACACGTCGATCGACCCGGGGTTCCCGAACGGGGGACGGACCGTGATGCACGTCTGGTCGTGCTGAGCGGCGGTCAGCGGTCGAGGACTTGACGAATGACGAGGACTCGGTTCTCCGTCGGCTCCCGCCCGACCGGGTCGAACCCGCTCGCCGTCGTCACTGAGACCCTGCTCGAGCTGGTCGGCGTGCTCGTGCGCGCCGCGCTGCGGCCGCTTCCCGCCCGCTCAGTCCAGCGGGTAGCCCGGCAGCCCGTCGATGCTGACCGCGTTCCGCGTGGCGCGGTACTCGGCCATGCCGTCGGGGCCCTTCTTCTCGGCCTGGAGGAGGAGCAGGTCGCGCTCGCCGATGGGCTCCATCACCGGCACGCCCCAGCCGCACGCGTCGCTGATGCGGGTGAGCTCGACGGTGACGACCGCGCGGGTGCTCGGGTGCTCGGGGTGCTGCTCCGCGACCTCGGCGAACGCCTCCGAACCGGGCAGGTGCACGGAGCCGGTGCCGTGCAGGCGGACGATGCGCGGACGCGGTCCGAACGACGCGAACATCAGGCACACGCGCCCGTTCTCGCGCAGGTGCGCGATCGTCTCGACTCCGCTGCCCGTGTAGTCGACCCAGCCGACGCGCCGCGGGCCCAGGATCGAGAACGAGTCGTGGCCGCGCGGCGACATGTTGACGTGCCCGTCGGCGGCGAGGGGCGCGGTGGCGACGAACCACATCGGCTGCTCGTGGATCCAGGAGGAGAGGCTCTCGTCGACCTCGTCGTAGACGTGCGCCACGGGATCAGGCCCCGGCCGCGCGGCGGACCAGCTCGGTGACGGCGGCGCGCGTCTCGGCGTCGGCAGAGACGAGCGCGTAGGCGGTCGGCCAGATCGTGCCGTCGTCGAGCTGCGCGCCGTCCTGGAAGCCGAGGGTCGAGTAGCGCGTGCCGAACTTCGCGCCGGGCTGGAAGAAGACGATCGCCTTGCCGTCGGAGCGCGCGTAGGCGGGGAAGCCGTACCAGGTCTTCGGGAGGAGGTCGGGAGCGGTCTCGCCGACGACGTCGTGCAGCATCTGGGCGATCGGCCGCTCCTCGTCGGTCATCGCGGCGATCGCGGCCTCCGCGTCCCTGCGGTCGGCGTCGGCCTTGTCGGCGCTCTTCTGCCGCTTCGCCTCCGCCCGCAGCTCGGCCGCGCGCTGCTTCATCGCCGCGCGCTCGTCCTTCGAGAAACCGTCTTCGGAGGCCATGTCCGCCCGTCCCGTCCGTCTGCGGCTCCCGGTCCGGGAGCGTCCCCGCACATCGTGACAGCGCCGCACTCGCCGCACAACGGCGGGAGCGAGCGCGACCGCGCGCCCCGGAAGCCAAGCCTCCGCGGTTAGCGTGGGCGGATGCGCCTCCTCCTGATCCGCCACGGCCAGACCCCCTCCAACGTCGCCGGGCTCCTCGACACCCGCGTCCCCGGACCCGGGCTCACCGACCTCGGCCGCACCCAGGCCGCGGCGCTGCCCGGTCAGCTCGCCGGCGAGGGGATCGGCGCGCTGCTCGTCTCGACGATGGTCCGCACCCACGAGACGGCCGCCCCTCTCGCCGCGGCGCTCGGGCTCGAGCCGATCGAGCGCGACGGCATCCGCGAGGTCGCGGCCGCGGGGCTCGAGATGCGCGGCGACGACGCGGCGGTCGAGGAGTACATGGGCACGGTCTTCCGCTGGGCCGGCGGCGAGACGTCGATCCGGCTGGCGGGCGGCGAGACGGGCGACGAGTTCGCGGCGCGCTACGACGCGGTGGTGGCGGAGGCGGAGGCGCTCGGGCACGAGGTCGTCGCGCTGATCAGCCACGGCGCGGCCATCCGCTGCTGGGCGGGTCTGCGCTCCCTCGACCTCGATGCGCGCTTCATCGCCGACCACCTGCTCGACAACACCGGCGTCGTCGTCCTCGAGGGCTCGGGCGACGCGTGGACGCTCGTGTCCTGGCAGGGCGAGCCCGTCAGCGGAGTCGGCGCGGCGGCCCCCTCGGGCCCGGCGGGCGAGACCACCGTCTGAGCTGCGGGGCCTCCTCGCCGGTCGAGCAGCGGCGGATGGAGACCGGCCGGAACGAGCGCCGCCGGCCGCGCCATCACGGTAACGATCGCGCAACACTCCGGAAACCAGCTCCGACCAGCACATTCGCTCGCACCGATCGGTTCATCACCACCCCTGGACCCGCCCCCGCAATTGTCCGACGTTTGCCCCTCGGCGGCTCCGCGGCTACCGTGGTCGGCGGTCCTCATGGGCCCCGATGAACCGGTCCGCGCTCGCACGGCGTCCCCCAGGACGCGCCGCGATCGTACGGTCAACGGGAGTGGAGGCGGCCCCGAGGCCGCCTCGGACGCTCTCGCCTCCACCCCCTGCCGCGCTGAGCGGCGGGACGCACGCGGAGGCTCGACGCACGGCTGTCCCACGCTCCCGACCCGGCACCACGAGATGAGCGCAGGGCGTCGTCCCTGCGCGCCGACGGAGTGTACGTGCACCAGAACCAGCAGATCATCAGCGAGCCCCGGAGCGAGGCGGGCGCCGATCCCGCGACCCCCGCTCTCGAGGCCCGCCACCTCTTCAAGGTGTTCGGCCGGAAGCCCGACGAGGTCGTCCGCCGACTGGGCGAGGGCGCCGACCGCGGCGAGCTCGCCGGACTCGGCACGGCCGCGGTGATCGACGCGTCCTTCACCGTGCGCCGCGGCGAGATCTTCGTCGTGATGGGCCTCTCCGGCTCCGGGAAGTCCACCCTGATCCGCATGCTGAACGGGCTCCAGGAGCCCTCCGCGGGCGAGGTCCTGATCGAGGGCTCCACCATCACCGGCGTCTCCGAGGCGGAGCTGCGCCGCGTGCGCCGCTCGTCGGTGTCGATGGTGTTCCAGCACTTCGCGCTCCTCCCGCACCGCACCGTGCTCGACAACGTCGCGTACCCGCTCGAGATCCAGGGCGTCCCCGCGGCCGAGCGCCGCGAGCGGGCCCTGCTCGCGGTCGAGCGCGCCGGTCTCGCCGGCTGGCACGAGAAGATGCCCGACGAGCTCTCCGGCGGCATGCGCCAGCGCGTCGGCCTCGCCCGGGCGCTCGCCGCCGACACCGACATCGTGCTGATGGACGAGGCGTTCTCGGCACTCGACCCGCTGATCCGCCGCGAGATGCAGGAGCAGCTGATCGAGCTGCAGCACGAGCTCGGCAAGACCATCGTCTTCATCACGCACGACCTCAACGAGGCGATGTTCCTCGGCGACCGCATCGCGGTGATGCGCGACGGCCGCATCGTCCAGATCGGCACCCCGGAGGAGATCCTCACCGATCCGGCGAACGACTACGTCGCCCAGTTCGTGCAGGACGTCGACCGCGCCCGCGTGCTCACCGCCTCCGCCGTGATGGAGCCCGCCCGCTCCGTGGTCACCCTCGCGGCCGGTCCCCGCGCCGCGCTCCGGAGCATGCGCGACCTGCAGACCTCGGCCGCGTTCGTGGTCGGCGGCGGACGCCGCCTGCTGGGCACGGTACGCGACCGCGACGTGATCGAGCAGGTGCGCCGGAGCACCGGCGACCTCTCGGCGGTCCTCACCTCCGACGTCGTCACCGTCGGTCCGGACACCGCCCTCAGCGAGGTCATCGAGCCCGCCGTCGAGTCGGCGCTGCCGGTCGCCGTGGTCGACGCCGACGGGCGTCTGCTCGGAGCGATCCCGCGGGTGACCCTGCTCGCGGCGCTCGGCAACGTGCCCGCCCGCACCGGCGAGCACCCGGTGATCGAGCCGCCCGCCACCGTCTCGACCGAGGTCGTCACCGCGACCCTGCACGCGACCGGAGGCCCCGTCGACGACGCCGTCCTCGCGGCGGACGGAGGTGCACGATGACCGATCTCGGATTCCGCCTCCCGCTCGGCGCCCTCGCCGAGGGTGCCGTCGATGTCCTCACGCAGACCTTCCAGCCGGTCTTCGACCTGCTGCGCACCGTCTTCGGCGCCCTCTACTCCGGCGTCGACCTCGTCCTCGCGACACCGCCCTTCTGGGTGATTGTCGCCTTCCTCGCCGTACTGGCCTACGCCGTCCGCGGCTGGGTCTTCGCGGCCGGCACCGCCGTGGGGCTCCTGCTGATCGTGGGGGTCGACCAGTGGGAGAACGCGATGGACTCCCTCGCGCTGGTGCTCGTCGCCTCCGTGATCGCCATCGCGCTGAGCGTGCCGCTGGGCGTGCTCGCCGCGCGCAACCGCACGGCCTCCGCGGTCATCCGGCCCGTGCTCGACCTGATGCAGACGATGCCGGCCTTCGTCTACCTGATCCCCGCGCTGATCCTGTTCCGGGTCGGAGTGGTGCCGGGCATCGTCGCGACCATCGTGTTCGCCATGGCGCCGGGCGTCCGGCTCACCGAGCTGGGCATCCGCGGCGTCGACCCGGAGCTCGTCGAGGCGGGGGAGTCGTTCGGCTCCTCGAAGTGGCGGATCCTCCGCCAGATCCAGCTGCCGCTCGCGCTGCCCTCGATCCTGGCGGGCCTCAACCAGGTCATCATGCTCTCGCTCTCGATGGTCGTCATCGCGGGCATGGTCGGCGCCGGAGGGCTGGGCGGCGACGTCGTCGCGAGCCTCAACCGGATCGATGTCGCGCTCGGCTTCGAGGCGGGCATCTCCGTCGTGATCCTCGCGGTCGTCCTCGACCGGATGACCGGCGCGCTGGGCTCGCCCTCGCCGGCGAGGGTCGCCCGGGCGAAGAACCGCCGCGCCGTCGTGGCGACCCGCTCGGCCGTCGGCGTCGTCTCGATCGGCCTGGTCGCGTCCCTCGGGGCCGCGACCCTCGCCGCTCCCGCCACCGCCTCCTCCGTCGACAACGGCGACCGCACCGACGTGACCGTCGCCGTGTTCCAGGGCTGGGACGAGGGGATCGCCGTCTCCGCTCTGTGGGAGGCGGTGCTCGAGGAGCAGGGCTACGACGTGACCCTGCAGAACGCCGACGTCGCCCCCGGCTTCCAGGGCCTCTCGACGGGCGACTACGACCTCGCCCTCGACACCTGGCTGCCGCTCACCCACGCCCGGTACGTCGAGCAGTACGGCGACTCGATCGTCGACCTGGGCGCGTGGAACGATGAGGCGAAGCTGACCATCGCGGTCAACGAGGACGCCCCGATCGACTCCCTCGAGGAGCTCGCCGCCGACCCGGGCGTCGTCGGCAACCGCCTGATCGGCATCGAGCCCGGCTCCGGTCTCAACAAGACGACGACCGAGGACGTCATCCCCGGCTACGGCCTGGAGGGGATGGACTACCTCACCTCCTCGACGCCGGCCATGCTCCAGGAGCTCTCGAGCGCGACCGCCGCGGGCGAGAACATCGCCGTCACGCTCTGGCGCCCGCACTGGGCCTACGACGCCTTCCCGGTCAAGGACCTCGAGGACCCGAAGGGCCTGCTCGGGCAGGCGGAGGGGATCCACTCCTTCGGCTCGGCCGCGTTCGACGCGGACTACCCGACGATGAGCCGCTGGATCCGCGACTTCCGGATGGACTCGAAGACGCTCTACTCGCTCGAGAACGCGCTGTTCAACGACGGGGCCGACGACCGCTCCGCCGCCCTCGCCGCGTGGATGGACGAGAACCGGGAGTACGTCGACACGCTGATCACCTGATCCGCCACCACGACGAAGGCCGAGAGGCCGGGCGGCCCCGGACCAGGGCTGTCCCGGCCTCTCGGCCTTCGTCGCGCAGAAGTCAGGCGGCGCTGACCCGGCGTCCCGCGGTGGCGCGGACCAGGAGGGTGACCACCAGCACCACGGCGGCGGCGACCAGCGCGGCGATCCCGGCGGGGACCGAGACGAGCTCGCCGGCGAAGCGGCCGACGGCGACCCAGGAGAGTCCCCAGACGAGCGAGAGCATCGGGGCGATGCGGCCGCGGCCGGTGACCGCGATCAGGAGTCCGACGAGCGCGGCGACGGCGAGGACGACGACTGCCCAGACCGCGGCGCCCGGACCGTCCGCGCTGCCGACTCCCGCGCCGACGAGCCCGGCGGTGACGTTCGCGGCCGTGGCCACGCACACCCAGCCGAGGTAGAGCCCGAAGGTGCCGTCCGTCACGATCGCGTCGACCACTCCGGCCGAGCGGGTGGTCCGCAGGATCACGAAGATGCGCGCGAGCACGGCGAGCAGCAGGGCGATCACGACGACGCTGAGCGTCAGGAAGCCGGCCTGGACGACCAGGATCCACGCGGCGTTCAGGAGGAGGCTCGCGGCGGCCCAGTAGCCCAGCCGGCGGTGGCGGGTGCGGGCTGTCTGCGAGGGCAGGAACTGCCAGATCGCGTAGGCGATGAGGCCGGTGTAGATGACGCTCCAGATCGCGAAGGCGGGGCCGTCGGGAGCGATGGGGGTCGAGGACGCGGTCAGGGCGCCGCCGGCCGCGTTCTGGATCTGCGTGCCGCCCGCGGCGCCCGAGCCGATGAAGGAGCCGATGAGGGCGAGCACCGCGCTCACGGCGACGACGACCTGGCGGATCCGGTCGGCGCGGTCGGGGGTTCGTGTGGCGGTCATGTCGCTCCTCCATTAGTCAGCTGGCTGAGTAATGAGAGTAGCGCGATTCCGCTCCCCGTCCACTGGGGCTTGCGGCGAGGCCCCGACCCTGGAGAGGGCCGGGGCCGGATTCTCAGGCGCGGGCGGCCGCGTACTGCTCGCGGATCACGGGGCGGTGGTCCGGCGCGGGCTCGGCCACCGAGGTGACGGTCCACGTCGGACGCGATCCTGTCAGCGCCCAGGCGGCCTGCACGGCGGCACCATCGGCCACGTACTCGCCGGGCGTCGGCACCTGCACGGGCACGTCGAACACCTGCGATGCAGCGAGCTGCACGGCGCGGTTCTGCGCGGCTCCGCCGATGAGGAGGATGCGCCGCGCCTCCACTCCCTGCGCGCGAACGGCGTCGAGCCCGTCGGCCAGTCCGCAGAGCATGCCCTCGATCGCCGCGCGGGCGAGGTTCGGTCGCGTGGTCGAGGCGATGGTCATCCCGTGCAGGCTCGCGGTCGCGTCCGGCAGGTTCGGCGTGCGCTCGCCCTCGAAGTAGGGGACCAGCACGAGGCCGTCGGCACCCGGCTCCGCCTCGAGCGCCAGTGCGGCGAACTCGTCGAAGTCGCTGCCGAGCAGGGTCGCGGTCGAGGCCAGCACGCGCGCGGCGTTGAGCGTCGCGACCAGCGGCAGGAAGCGCCCGCTCGCATCGGCGAAGCCGGCGACGGTCCCGGAGGCGTCGCGCACCGGGTCGTCCGTGACGGCGAAGACGGTGCCGCTCGTGCCGATGCTGACGACCACGTCGCCGGGGCCGGCGCCGAGGCCGAGCGCGGCGCCCGCGTTGTCGCCCGCGCCGGGGCCGACGACGAGTCCGCTCTCGGTGCGGCCCGCCTCCTCCGAGGGGCCGAGCACGCGGGGGAGCAGCGGGCGGTGGCCGAGGGCGCGCTCGAGCAGGTCGAGGTCGTAGCCGTCCGCTCCCCAGTACGAGGTGCCGGACGCGTCGGACCGGTCGGTCGTGAGCGCGTCGAGCTGCGGACCACGGGCGGAGTCGGGGCCGTAGCCGAGCAGGCGCCAGGTCAGCCAGTCGTGGGGGAGCGCGACGGCGGCGACACGGGCGGCGTTCTCGGGCTCGGCGTCGCGCAGCCAGCGGAGCTTGGTGGCGGTGAAGGAGGCGACCGGCACCGATCCGGTCCGCTCCGCCCAGGCCCCGGCTCCGAGCTCCTCGATGAGCGCGGCGGCGGCGGGCGCGCTGCGGGTGTCGTTCCAGAGCAGAGCGGGGCGGATGACGGCGCCGCTCTCGTCGAGGACGACCATGCCGTGCTGCTGGCCGCCGACCGAGATCGCGGCGACGTCGTCGAGCCCGCCGGCGTCGGCGAGGGCGAGCTGCAGCGCCTCCCACCACGCGGCCGGATCGACCTCGGTGCCGTCCGGGTGGCTCGCCCGGCCGGTGCGCACCACGGCGCCGGTGTCGAGGTCGCGGACGACCACCTTGCAGCTCTGGGTCGACGAGTCGATCCCTGCGACGAGCGTCATCGCTGTCCTCTTTCGTTGGGGGGTTCGGGTTCGGGCGTCCGGTGCGGAACCGGGCCGGATGCAGGAGAACGGACGAGATCCCGTGCCGGTGCAGGGGATCTCGTCCGTCTCAGGTCGTCCCGCGGCGGACCGCGGGCTCAGGAGGTGCGGGTCAGCCGCGGGCGCCGAGCAGGTGCTCGGTGGCCAGCTGCTGCAGGCGCACGAAGCCGAAGCCCTTGCCGCCGAGGTAGGCGTCGGCGTCGAACGACTCGTACGAGGCGGTGTCCGCGAGCAGGTCGTCGTACGACTCGCCCTCGTTCAGCGTCGGGGTGGAGAGCTCGGCGACCTTCGCGGCGGCCAGCGCCTCCTGCACCTCGGGGTCGGCGCGGAAGGCCGCGGCGCGCTCCTTGAGCAGCAGGTAGGTGCGCATGTTCGCGGCGGCCGAGTCCCAGACTCCGGTCTCGTCCTCGGTGCGCGAGGGCTTGTAGTCGAAGTGGCGCGGGCCGTCGTAGGCCGGGACGCCGCCGGGGCCGCCGTTCTCGAGGAGGTCGACGAGCGAGAACGCGTTGTGCAGGTCGCCGTGGCCGAAGACCAGGTCCTGGTCGTACTTGATGCCGCGCTGGCCGTTGAGGTCGATGTGGAAGAGCTTGCCGTGGTACAGCGCCTGGGCGATGCCGGCGGTGAAGTTCAGGCCCGCCATCTGCTCGTGGCCGACCTCGGGGTTTACGCCGACGAGCTCGGGGCGCTCGAGGGAGTCGATGAACGCGATCGCGTGGCCGAGCGTGGGCAGCAGGATGTCGCCGCGGGGCTCGTTCGGCTTGGGCTCGATGGCGAAGCGGATGTCGTAGCCCTTGTCGGTGACGTAGTCGCCGAGCAGGTTGACGGCCTCGCGGTAGCGCTCGAGCGCGGCGCGGATGTCCTTGGCGGAGTCGTACTCGGCGCCCTCGCGGCCGCCCCACATGACGAAGGTCTTCGCGCCCAGCTCGGCGGCGAGGTCGATGTTGCGGAGGACCTTGCGCAGCGCGAAGCGGCGGACGTCGCGGTCGTTCGAGGTGAAGCCGCCGTCCTTGAAGACCGGGGCGCTGAAGAGGTTGGTGGTGACCATCGGCACGACGAGGCCGGTGGACTCCAGCGCGCCCTTGAGGCGGTCGATCTGGGTCTGGCGCTCGGCGTCGGTGGAGCCGAAGGCGAACAGGTCGTCGTCGTGGAAGGTGAGGCCGTACGCGCCGAGCTCGTCGAGCTTCTCGACCGCGTGGACGACGTCGAGCGGCTCGCGGGTCGGGCCGCCGAACGGGTCCGTCCCGTTGTAGCCGATGGTCCAGAGGCCGAACGAGAACTTGTCGGCGCGGGTGGGGGTCAGGGACATGGGATCCGAATCCTTTCCGGCGACGTCGCCGAATTGTTGTTGAGCCCAACATATCCCCTGAGGGTCGGGAGGCGCAACGAGCGGAAGGCCCGGCGCGTCGCCCTCCGGCCCCTCGCGGGTGCCGCCCGTTCGTGCCGCGGAACCGCTCGCGGAGCGGGCCGGCGCCCGGGGAGGTCGTCGCGAGGATCGCTTGCGCAAGCGCTTCGACTGTGCGTACAGTCGCTCCAGCACGACCGGTCGAAGCGCTTCGAAGCTCGACCGCGACCGACGACGACGTCCGGCAGGAGGAGCCATGGCGACCATCCACGATGTGGCCCGCGCTGCCGGAGTCTCGATCAGCACCGTCTCCTACGCCCTCTCCGGCAAGCGCTCGATCGCCGCCTCCACCCGGCAGCGCGTCGACGACGCGGTGCGCCAGCTCGGCTACCGGCCCCACGCGGGAGCCCGGATGCTCGCCGGGGCGCGGACCCACATCCTCGCCCTCTCCGCCCCGATGCGCGGCGAGCTGCATCTGCCGACCCACATGCGCTTCGTCACCGAGGTGCTCGAGCGCGCCCGGGAGTCGGACTACGACGTCCTGCTGCTCGTCACCGACGAGGCGTCCAGCGGCATCGGGCGCGTGTCCTCCTCCTCGCTCGTCGACGGCATCGTCCTGATGGGCGTCGACGACGACGACGACCGCGCCGAGCTGATCCGCGCGGCCGGGGTCCCCGCCACCTTCATCGGCGTGCCCGCCGACTCCCACGATCTCGCCTGCGTCGACCTCGACTTCGCCGAGGCCGCCCGCCAGAGCGTCCGCCGGCTCGCCGAGCTGGGCCACCGCTCGCTCGGCCTGCTCGAGCACCCGCAGTCCTACACCGACCGCAACGCCGGCTTCGTCCGCCGCTTCGACGAGGCGTTCCGCGCCGAGGCCGCGGCGCTCGGAGTCGAGATCGCGGTCGAGCGCCCGCACATCGGCCGCCCGAGCGCACAGGCCGCGATCGACGCGATCCTCGCCGCACCCGTCCCGCCCACCGCGCTCGTGCTGCACTGCAACGAGCCCGTGGCGGAGGCGGCGATCGAGCGCGTCCTCGAGCGCGGCCTCTCCGTCCCCGGCGACCTGTCGATCCTGGCGGCCTGCGCCAGCTACGACGGCGGCGCCCTCCCGGTCCCCACCAGCAGTCTTCCCCTCCCGTTCGACGCGATGTGCCGAGCGGCCGTCGCGCGGACCCTCCAGCAGATCGACTCCGGCCGCACCGTCGGCGTCGAGCTGCTCCCGCCCTCCTACGTCGACCGCGGATCCCTCGCGGTCGCTCCGACCGGCGCTCCGGTGCCGGCGGTCCCGTCCGGCACTCCCGCGCCGGCCTCCCTCTAGTCCTCCACCCTCTTCCTGCCCGCTCCGGCTCTGCGCACTGTCGAAACGCTTCGACACCATGCCCCCGCGAGAGAGCGCTCCCTGCACCACCTCCGCAGCACCACCGCACCGTTCGAAGGAGAACCACCGCAATGTCGCTCCGATCCCGCTCCGCCTTCCACCGCCCGACCGCCGGTCTCAGCCGGCGCAACCTCCTCGCCGGCGGAGTCGGCCTCAGCGCGATGTTCGCGCTGGCCGCCTGCTCCGGTGGCGGCTCCGACGCCGGCTCCGATGCGCTCTCGACCACGGTCGACGGCGCCGGCCGCACCCTCACCCTCTGGGACTTCGAGACGCCCGACAGCGACCGCGGCATCGCGTGGCTCGCCGCCCGCGACATCTTCACCCAGGAGACGGGGGCCGAGATCGCGTACGAGTTCAAGGCCTTCGAGCAGCTGCGCACCGGCGCCAGCCAGATCTTCAACTCCAACTCGGCACCCGACGTCGTCGAGTACAACAAGGGCAACGCGACCAGCGGACTCCTCTCGAGCCAGGGCCTGCTCACCAACCTCGACGAGGCGGTCGCGTTCTACGGCTGGGACTCGCTGATCCCCGGCGCGCTCCAGACCACCGCGAAGTACGACGAGAACGGGATCATGGGCTCCGGCTCCTGGTACGGCATCCCCAACTACGGCGAGTTCACCTTCGTCTACTACAACAAGGACGCCTTCGCCGCGAACGGACTCGAGGTCCCCACCACCTACGAGGAGTTCACGGCCGTCCTCGACGCCTTCGTGGCCAAGGGGATCACCCCGCTGGCCGAGGCCGGCGCCGAGTACCCGTTGCAGCAGCTCTTCTACCAGCTAGCGCTGCTGAAGGCCGACCGCTCCTGGATCACCGACTACCAGACCTACACGGGCGAGGTCGACTTCGAGGACGCGGCCTGGAGCTACGCGGCCGACCAGCTGAAGACCTACGTCGACAAGGGCTACGTCTCGGCCGACGCCTCCGGGCTGAAGGCGGAGGACGCGGGCACGGCGTTCATCTCGGGCGAGTACCCGATCTTCTTCTCGGGCTCCTGGTGGTTCGGCCGCTTCAAGACCGAGATCACCGGATTCGAGTGGGACACGTTCCTCTTCCCGGGCGCCGAGTTCACGATGGGCTCCGCCGGCAACCACTGGGTGATCCCGGAGACGGCGAAGAACAAGGATCTCGCCTACAAGTGGATCGACATAACGATGCGACCCGAGATCCAGAACCTCATCGGCAACAACGGAGGCATCCCGCTCGTCGTCGACGAGAGCGCCATCACCGACGAGAAGAGCAAGGCGCTGCTCTCGCAGTGGAAGACGGTCGTCGACGGCGACCAGCTCTCCTTCTACCCCGACTGGCCCACCGCGACCTTCTACGACGACCTGGTCGCCGCCACGCAGGAGCTCATCAACGGCTCCTCCGACGAGTCCGCCATGCTGTCCGACCTCCAGGCCAAGTACGACGACGGAGTCGCCGACATCACGTGACGCGGAAGCGTCACGTGATGTCGGCCACGGCGGCCGGCCCCGCGCCTGCAGGCGCGGAACGGCAGCGGAAGACCCAGTGAGGTGACGGCGACTCCTCGACGGGGTCGCACAAGCACCGCCGAGCCTTCACCCCCCCCCGCTGGATGCCGCTCCGGTACGCGACACGCCGTCGCCTCCGTACCGGAGCGGCATCCCGCGGCAGCACACCCACGACCCCGTCCGACCTAGGAGTACCCATGACGACGACAGCACCTCGTCGCGCGGAGAGCGCGCCGCCTCCCACGACGCCGCCCCGCGAGAAGCGCTCCGGCGGCTACTGGCTCTACCTGATCCCCGGGTTCGTGCTCTTCACGTTCATCGTGCTGATCCCGCTGATCTGGAACGTCTACGTCAGCTTCACGTCCTGGCGCGGCATCAAGCCGCCGATCTTCATCGGCCTCGACAACTGGATCGAGCTGATGGGCGACGACCAGTTCTGGACCTCGTTCCTCAACTCGGTCTACATGATCATCGCGATGGTGATCGTCCCCACGATCCTCGGACTCCTGCTCGCGGCGATCCTCTTCGATCTCGTCGGCAAGAAGTTCGGCGGGCGCCTGGCGAGCTTCCTCCGCGCCACCTACTACCTGCCGCAGATCCTGCCGACCGTCATCGCCGCGATCGTCATCGGCTGGATCCTCCGCCCCGACAACGGCGCGCTGAACTCGATCCTCGAGGCCGTCGGGCTCGGCTCCCTCTCGCACGACTGGCTCGGCAAGCCGGACACCGCGATGCTCTCGATCATGGTCGTGATGATCTGGGTGCAGCTGGGCTACCCGGTCGTCATCTTCATGGCGGCGCTGCAGCGCGTGGACCCCGAGCTCTACGAGGCGGCGGAGCTCGACGGGGCGAACTGGTTCCAGCGCTTCCGCTGGATCACGGTCTCGATCATCCGGCCCGAGATCTTCGTGGTCACCCTCACCTGCACCATCGCCGCGCTGAAGGTCTTCGGCCCGATCTACGCCCTGACCCGCGGCGGCCCCGGCGACTCCACGATCGTCCCCTCCTACTACTCGTACACCGAGTTCTTCCAGAAGCAGCAGGTGGGCTACGGCGCCACCATCGCGACCGCGCTCACGATCGTCATCGTGATCCTCGCCGTGCTGTTCATCCGCGCCCAGGAGCGCGTCGAGCGCAGCGAAGGAGCCCGCTGATGTCGGCCATCGAGACCCTGCCCCTCACTCAGGCCGGCACGGAGGACGCGGACCTCTCGTCCTCCCGTCCCGCCAAGCCCGCGAAGGGCACGACGAAGCGCACCCTCGGCGACTGGGTGATCCTCGCCGTCGCCGTGGTGATCGGGCTCGTGATCATCAGCCCGGTGCTGCTGATCCTGCTCAACTCCTTCAAGACCCCCGCGGAGTACTCGGCGAACGGCCCGCTCGCCTTCCCGACCGGCCTCTCCTTCGACGGCCTCTCGACCTTCTGGAGCCGCGTCGACTTCCCCGAGAAGCTCGGCAACTCGATCCTCATCTCGGGGTCGGTCGCGATCCTCGCCGTCGCCCTCTCGGTGCTGAACGCCTACGCGATCGGCATCGGCCGGGTCCGAGGCCGGAGCTGGATCATCGTCCTGTTCCTGCTGGCGAACATGCTCCCGCAGGAGGCCCTGCTCTACCCGCTGTACTACATGTTCAAAGCGGTCGGGATCTACGACACCCAGCTGTCGGTCATCGTCATCTTCACCGTCATCCAGTCGGCGTTCGGCACCTATCTGCTCTCGAGCGTCTACGGCACCTTCCCGAAGGAGATCCTCGAGGCCGCGGCTCTCGACGGCGCCTCGAAGTGGCAGGTCCTCACCCGGGTGATCGTCCCGATCTCGCGGCCCACCCTCTCGGTGCTGATGATCTTCTTCTTCATCTGGACCTGGAACGAGTTCCTCATCCCGCTGGTCTTCCTGGTGAGCGACGCGACGCAGACCGTCCCGATCGCGATCTCGAGCCTCCAGGGCGACAAGATCATGGACGTCACCACGACCAGCGCGAGCGCCCTCCTGGGCCTTCTCCCGACGCTGATCTTCTTCCTGATCTTCCAGCGCACCCTCACCCGCGGCATCACCGCCGGCGCGGTCAAGTAGCCCTCTCTCCCTCCGTCGGCGCCTCCCTCACGGGATCCGCCGGCGCGCCATCGAAAGGCACCTCCATGAAGTTCACCGACGGGTTCTGGCAGACGCGGGCCGGATTCACGCCCCTGTTCGCGCAGGAGGCGTACGACATCCGCACCGACGGCACCTCGCTCGAGGTGATCGCCCCGACCCGGGTCATCCAGGGCCGCGGCGACGTCCTCAACCGGCCGGCGCTCACGGTCACGGTGTCCTCGCCGGCCGAGGGGGTCGCGCGGGTGCGGATCGAGCACTGGCGCGGGACGGCGGTGCGCCCCGGCTTCGAGCTGGCCGAGGGCGACGTCGGAGCGGCGGAGGTGACGGAGTCCGGCGGCGTGCTGCGCACCGGCGCCCTCGAGGTCCGGATCAGGCAGGGCGCTCCGTGGTCGCTGGAGTTCTGGGACACCTCGACCGGCACGCGCCTCACCGGCTCCGGGCACAAGGCGCAGGGCTACCTGACCGGACCGGACGGAGCCGCCTACCTGCACGAGCAGCTCGACCTCGGCGTCGGCGAGCTGGTCTACGGGCTCGGCGAGCGCTTCGGCCCCTTCGTGAAGAACGGCCAGACCGTGGATGTGTGGAACGCCGACGGCGGCACCTCCTCGGAGCAGGCCTACAAGAACGTCCCGTTCTACCTCTCCAGCCGCGGCTACGGCGTGCTCGTGAACGATCCCGGCCTCGTCTCGTTCGAGATCGGCTCCGAGGCGGTCGAGCGCGTGCAGTTCTCGGTCGGCGGCGAGGCGCTGGAGTACCTGGTGATCCAGGGCCCGACGAAGAAGGACGTGCTGCGGCGCTACACCGGCCTCGCGGGCCGCCCCTCCGTCGTCCCCGCCTGGAGCTACGGACTGTGGCTGACGACCAGCTTCACCACGAGCTACGACGAGGAGACGGTGAACTCCTTCATCGACGGCTTCGCGGAGCGGGAGCTGCCGCTGTCGGCGTTCCACTTCGACTGCTTCTGGATGCGCGAGTTCCAGTGGACCGACCTCGAGTGGGACCCGCGCACCTTCCCCGACCCCGAGGGGATCCTCGCCCGCCTGCACGAGCGCGGGCTGCACACCTGCGTCTGGATCAATCCGTACATCGCGCAGGCGTCGCCGCTGTTCGCCGAGGGGCGCGAGAAGGGCTACCTGCTCAGAACGGCCTCCGGCGACGTCTGGCAGTGGGACATGTGGGTCGCCGGCATGGCGCTGATCGACTTCACGAATCCGGAGGCGACCTCCTGGTTCCAGGAGAAGCTCCGCGTCCTCGTGCGCCAGGGCGTCGACTCCTTCAAGACCGACTTCGGCGAGCGGATCCCGTCGGAGGGCGTCGTCTGGGCCGACGGGACCGACCCCGAGGCCATGCACAACTGGTACACCCAGCTCTACAACCGAGCGGTGCACGAGGTGCTCGAGCAGGAGCTCGGCGAGGGCCGCGCGGTCCTCTTCGCCCGCAGCGCCACGGTCGGCGGGCAGGCGCTGCCGGTGCACTGGGGCGGGGACAACACCTCCTCCTACGTGTCGATGGCCGAGACCCTGCGCGGAGGCCTCTCGCTCGCGCTGGGCGGGTTCGGCTTCTGGGCGCACGACATCGGCGGCTTCGAGGGAACGCCCGATCCCGGAGTGTTCAAGCGCTGGCTCGCGTTCGGCCTGCTCTCCTCGCACTCGCGGCTGCACGGATCCTCCTCGGTGCGCGTGCCGTGGGCGTTCGACGAGGAGGCCGTGGAGGTCACCCGGCTCTTCACCCGGCTGAAGCTCTCGCTGATGCCCTACCTCTTCGCGGCGGGGGCGGAGGCGGCGAGCACCGGCGTCCCGATCATGCGGCCGATGGCGCTCGAGTTCGAGGACGACCGCAGCGCCGCCCACCTCGACACGCAGTACCTGCTCGGGCACGACCTGCTCGTCGCTCCGGTGTTCACCGAGGACGGCACGGTCGAGTTCTACCTCCCGCGCGGGACGTGGACGAGCTGGTGGACGGGCGAGCGGATCGTCTCGACGGGGGAGTGGCGACGCGAGGTCCACGGCTTCGACTCGCTGCCGCTGTACGTGCGCGAGGGCGCGGTGATCCCGGTGGGGGCCCGCCAGGACTCGGCCGAGTACGACTACCTCGACGGGCTCGAGCTGAGGGTGTTCCCGGGGCCGGACGGAGCGACGCCGGTCCGGGTCGTCGCGCACGACACGGGGGAGGAGACGGCGTTCACCGTGACGCGCTCCGGCGGCGACGTCTCGGTCGACGGCCCGGCCGGCACCTGGACCTGGGTCGAGGCCTGAGCGGCGCCCTCCTGCTGATCGAGCAGCGGGCGCAGCCCGCCCCTCGAGACCCCCCGCCCCGCCCCCGGCTAGGC
>NZ_PSVB01000032.1:0-24852 GCF_002932165.1 Rathayibacter sp. AY1F8 | reverse complement strand
GATGTGGGGCCCCCGCCCCCGAACCCCTGACCCGAACAGGAGCGATGACATGGAGAAGTCCTGCGTCCGCCCCCTCGACCTGGACGACGCCGTCGCCCTCGTCGGCATCCTCGCCGCCCTCCAGGCCCTCCTCGACAGCGGCGGCCTCCCCGCTGAGGAGGTCGAGGCCCTGCGCCACGGCCTCGAGCAGGGCGGCGCCCTCCTCCCCGGAAGCGACGAGAACGAGATCGCGACGGCTCTTGGTGGGCTGAACGCCCGCCTGCGTGGGACCATCGGGTGATCGCGCCGCGCTCGACGTTCCCGTAGCCTTCATCCGCGCTCGTGTCGACCCCGGAGACGCGCTCCCCCGCGCACGGGTAGCGTCCGGTCCGGTCCCGCACTCCCACGGGGTCGCTGAACCCCGAGAGCCGGAGGAGATCCGATCGTGAACGGTGACCACTTCGTCCTCTCGACCGCGACGCCGTGGGACGACCGCACCGAGATCATCGGCGTGTACGCCTCCGAGGCGTGGGCCCGCGAGGCGGCGGCCGCATGGCTCGGCTCGCCGGACCGCGAGGCGTTCCCCCGGTGCGTCATCGAGGGCTGGAGCGGCGCGCACCTCCTCGGCCGCGAGGTCGTCGAGGCCCTCGGCTTCGACGACGAGGGCGGCGACGAGTCGCTGGGCGGCCCCCGCAGCCTCTGACCTGGCGGGCTAGCCGCCCCAGTGCGACGGGCGCTCGAAATGCGACGGCAGCGTGGTCGCCGCATCCCCTCGGGCGCTGTTCACCTGCGCCTGGGTGAGGTAGACCGCCTCGGCGAGCCGCGCACCGGACACGTCCGCATCACGAAGGTCCACCCCGAGCAGGTCGCACCGCTGCAGATCCGCACCCCGCAGGTCCGCAGCCAGGAGGAGCGCGCCCCGCAGATCCGCTCCCCGCAGGTCCGCGTTCCGGAGCGGTGCGCCCGCCAGATCGGCACCCGGAGCGAGCCGACGGCCCTTCGACCGGCGGGCAGCCGGCGCCGCTCCTGCGCGAGCGGCCGCGCTCGCCGCGATCAGGAGCGGCCGGGATGCTCCGTACTCCGCGTCGACGTCGACCGCGACCACCTGCTCCGGCTCACCGAGGGTGTGCGCGTGCACCGCGTCGAACCGCTCGCGCAGCTCGTCGAGGAGCGGCGCGGCGACGCCGGGCAGCGCCAGTGCGGAGTCGAGGTACCAGAGCAGCTCGTGCAGGCGGCGCATCAGCGGGAACACCGCGAACATCCGCTCGCGCACGGCCGGTTCGGACCGCCAGGAGACGCCGCCGAACGTGTGCTGCGAGACCTTCTGGCCGGCGCCGAAGCAGTCGAAGACGGTGCAGCCGACGAAGCCCTGCGGCCGGAGCCGGCGGTGGATCGTGCATGCGTCCTCGCCGTCGAGGTTGACGCACGGGTCTCCGGCGCGCTTGTCGAACGGGAAGTCGGCGGAGCGGGCGAAGGCGAGAGCGACGCAGCACAGGCCGAAGCAGTTCGCGCAGTCGGCGCCGAGGTCCTCGCGGCGGCCGAGCTCGACCCTGGTGCGTGACGTCATCCGTCCGAGCCTACGCTCGGCGGCGCCTCCGGATCAGTGCGCGAGCGCGAGCACGCCGACGACCAGCACGCCGAGGCCCACGATCCCGAGCAGCGAGAAGATGCTCTCCTTCCTGGAGAGGCCCGCGCGCACGACGGCGATGAGGGCGATCCCCGCGAGCGTGGCGACGTAGACGCCCGCGCCGATCCGCAGCGCGACCGTCGCGTCGATCCAGCCCAGCGCCGCGGCGCCGAGCGCGAGGACCGGCAGCGACGCCGAGGCGAGCGCCCCGCCCGCGATCCGCAGCATGGTGTGCGTCTCGGAGCGCGAGGGCGCCGAAGCGTGCACGACCTGGTGCGCGATCACCTCGGCGACGAAGCCCGCGGCCGAGATCCCGATGATCGAGATCACGAGGCTCTGGAGCGCGTGGACCGCGTCGGGGTGGTCGCCGACCAGGTAGATCGTCACCACGGCCAGGCCCGTGAAGGTCGCGTAGACGCGCTCCTTGAGGGCGCGGGCGATCTCGTCGAGGGGGCGGCGGGTCCGCTCCGCCCACCGGCCGGCGCGGCCCGGGCGCAGGCGCACCGGCGTCATCCGGTCGGCGGGTGCGGTGCGGCCCTCGTCGGCCGCTCCGTCAGTAGGAGGCTGAGTCGACACGTGCCGCGGAGGAGTCGCCCGAGTGCCGCGCCGCGAGGTCGCCGAGGATGGTCGCGGAGCCGCTGGTGCCGAAGCGGGTGACGCCGAGGCCGCGGTAGGCGAGGAGCGTGTCGAGGTCGCGGACGCCGCCGGACGCCTTCACCTGAACGGCCTCCGAGACGGCGCCGCGCATGAGGCGGAGGTCGTGCTCGTTCGCGCCTCCGCCCGCGAAGCCGGTGGCGGTCTTCACGAAGTCCGCGCCGGCACGCTCGGCCGCCCGGCTGCCCTCGACGACGTGCTCGTCGTCGAGGAGGCTCGTCTCGAGGATGACCTTGACGACGTGGCCCTCGGCGGCCTCGACCACGGCGCGGACGTCGTCCTCGACGTCCTGGAGCAGGCCGCTGCGGAGGCGGCCGATGTTGACGACCATGTCGAGCTCGGACGCGCCATCGGCGAGCGCCTGACGCGACTCCGCGACCTTCGCCGCGGTCGAGGTGGTGCCGTGGGGGAAGCCGATGACGGTGCCGACCAGGACGCCGGAGC
Source organism: Rathayibacter sp. AY1F8 (assembly GCF_002932165.1). NCBI lineage: Bacteria > Bacillati > Actinomycetota > Actinomycetes > Micrococcales > Microbacteriaceae > Rathayibacter > Rathayibacter sp. AY1F8. The sequence continues at coordinate 22,148 of NZ_PSVB01000032.1, read as the reverse complement.
CCTCGAGCCGAGCGACCGAGTGGGCGATGTCGGAGGGGCGGACGCAGACGCTGAACACGCCGGACGCGCGCGCCTCGTCGAGCTGGGCGTCGACCTCGGCGCGGGTGAGCTCGGGCTTCAGGATCGCGTGGTCGATGAGCGCCGCGATCTCGGCGACGGTGGGCAGGCTGGAGTCGGTCATCCGCACATTTTACGTCCGCCGGCGGGACGACGAAGGCCCGCGATCCTTCGATCACGGGCCTTCGGTCGTTCACGCCGCTAGCGGCGCTCGGTCACCAGCTGGACTTGGTGATGCCGGGCAGCTCGCCGCGGTGCGCCATGTCACGGAAGCGGACACGCGAGATGCCGAACTTCGTGAGGTTGCCGCGGGGGCGGCCGTCGACGGCGTCGCGCGAGCGGACGCGGACGGGCGAGGCGTTGCGGGGGAGCTTCTGGAGGCCGACGCGGGCGGCCTCACGGGTCTCGTCGGTCCCGGCCGGGTCGACCAGAGCCTTCTTCAGCTCGAGGCGCTTGGCGGCGTAGCGGTCGACGATCACCTTGCGCTGCTCGTTGCGGGCGATCTTGCTCTTCTTGGCCATACTTAGCGCTCCTCGCGGAAGTCGACGTGCTTGCGCACTACGGGGTCGTACTTCTTGAGCACGAGACGGTCGGGGTCGTTGCGGCGGTTCTTCTTGGTCACGTAGGTGTAACCGGTGCCGGCCGTCGAACGGAGCTTGATGATCGGACGGACGTCCTGCTGCTTGGCCATTAGATCTTCACCCCGCGAGCGAGAACATCCTTGACGACGGACTCGATGCCACGGGCGTCGATGACCTTGATGCCCTTGGCCGAGAGGGTCAGGGTGACGTTACGGCGAAGCGACGGCACGTAGTACGTCTTCTTCTGCACGTTCGGGTCGAAGCGGCGCTTAGTGCGCCGGTGCGAGTGCGAGATGGCGTGCCCGAAGCCGGGGACGGCTCCGGTCACCTGGCAGACTGCTGCCATGGTTTCCTCCATGTGTGGTTACCGTGGATCACGCGCGGCACGAAGCCCCGCCCGACCCACCCAAGGTCACTTGTCGGCGCACCGCCCGCCTGTCCGGCCGGAGCCGGAGCTCCTGCCCGGTGGGCAGCACGCAAGCGCGTGCAGATGCACGCAACCTCGCTAGGCTACGCGACCCGGGCGGCGGCCGCAACAGGGTGGGGACACTCCCCCGACAGGGTGGGGACACTGCCCCGACAGGGTGGGGACACTGCCCCGACAGGGTGGGGACACTGCCCCGACAGGGTGGGGACGCTGCCCGGACGTGCACGGGGACTTCCTGGGAGGTTCCGGCAGAAGTGGCCTCCCGTACCCCCCGAGCAGGGCGTTCGTGTATCTTGCGCCTTCCTCGCGGGTCGACGAACGCCCTACTCTGAGCCGACCGCGGGCGCCCGCTCCCGGCAGCAGCCGGGAGTAGCAGCACATGCGCCAGTCCTTCCTCCGTTCCCTCGTCGCCGCGGCCGTGCTCGTAGCGGGCGCAGGACTCAGCGTCGTGGCCGCGCCGACCGCGTCGGCGGCGCCGGTCTTCAGCACCGCGTGCTTCACCTCCCCGAAGGTCTCGACGGTGTCGCAGTACACCGTTCCCGCGACCGGGGTCTCGACGGTCCGCGCCGTCCTCAGCGGCCAGAACGGCGGGAAGGGTGCGAGCGGCCTCGGGACGGGCAACGCCGGCGGACGCGGCTCCAGCCTCGTCGTGGAGGTGCCCGTCACACCCGGGCAGGTGCTGGAGATCGGGCGCCTCGCCGGCGCCCCGGCCGGAGCGGCAGGCGCCACGCGCTACGTGAACGGCGGCGTCTACGGGGGCGACTCCGGCGGCGCGGGCGGCGACGCCCAGTACCTCAGCACGGCCGGCTCGGACGGCTGTCAGCACGCCCTCGCCGTGGCGGCGGGCGGCGGAGGCGGCGGCGGGCGGTCCTCGGTCGGCGGCGACGCCGACGCCGGCAGCGGCGCGAGGGGCGGCGGGAACGGCGGCAGGAACAACGCGGCCGACGGCGGCGGCGGCGGCGCGGCCGGGCAGAGCTCGGGCGGCTCGCCCGGCGCCCGCGGCTACAGCACGTTCGGCGAGTGCGCCGACGGCAACAACGGCCAGTGGGGCGTGTTCCTCAACGACGGCAAGGGCGCCGACGCCGGCGCCTCCCGCGGCGGCGGCGGCAACTGCTCGTTCCCCGGCCACAGCGGCGGCGGCGGCGGGGCCGGCTGGTGGTACGGCGGCGGCGGCGGATCGCCCTACGTGTTCGGCAGCATGAACGACACCCTCGGCGTCATGAACGACCCCGGCGCCGGCGGCGGCGGCTCGAGCTACGTGCACCCGAGCGTGACGAGGATCTCGCAGACGGCCGGCCCGACGGCGGCCGACCCCGTGGTCGCTCCGGTGTACGACACCGCCGTGACCGTGACGCGGACCCCCGACTTCTCGATGCTCGGGCAGGAGGTCACCGTCACCGCGAAGGTGACCATCCCGAGCCTGGGCCGGCCGGTGGCCGCCGGCGGCACCGTCGAGATCCTCACCGGTGCAGGTACCAGCAGGGTGACCCTCGACGCGGACGGCGTCGGCGTTCTGACCACGAGGGACATCCCGCAGGGCTGGAACGAGATCCGCGCGCACTACCCCGACACCATCACCCCCGCCGAGGCGGGACGAGGGAGCTGGTCGGCGCTCCCCGCTCTGCGCCACGAGGTGCGCGCGTGCGCCGCGGCACCCGTCATCACCCGGCAGCCCTCGGACATCGCGGGCGTCACCAACCAGATCTACACGCTGACGATGGGCGTGAGCGTCTCGGCCGTCTACGGCGGCATCCCCGCCGTGTCCTGGGAGAGGTCCACGGACGGCGGCGCCACGTGGAAGCCCGCGCTCGGCCGGGCGGGCGCCCGGGAGGACGGGACCGCGTTCCTCGAGGCCGGCCCCGATCCCACCGGCTCCTACCGCTACCGGGCGACCCTGACCACCTGCGGCGGCAGCGTCCGCAGCGACCCGGCCACCGTGGCGGTGGGCGGCGTGCGCTTCGACCTGTCGACGCTCCCGCAGAAGGCGTACGGCGACTCCTTCGACGCGAGCCCCTACGCGCAGGCCGTCGATGTGCCCGGCCGCTCGATCGTCCTGAGCAGCAGGACCGCCGAGACCTGCTCCGTCAGCGGCATGAGGGTGACCGTGCTCCACGCCGGCGTCTGCACGCTCGCGGCGAGGCTCGACGCGCTCGCTCCTCTGGGCTGGGCGGGCGAGCCCCTGCAGAGCTTCACGGCGAAGCCGAAGGCGCTCACGGTGACCGCCCCGACGGTCGACTACCCGCGAGGCGCGCCGTCCCCCGACCTGCGTTGCACGGCCGCCTTCGTCGGCACCGACACCTTCGGCGCCCCGCTCACGGCCGGCGTCTACCGGCCGATCGTCACGGCGGGCGACGTCATCTACCGCTTGATCCCGAACTGGCCCACCTCCACCTTCACCACCTTCACCACGCGGTGCAGCGGCGCGAAGGTCAGCAGCGACTACACGATCGCGGGGTACAAGGACGGCGCGCTGCGCATCGTCGCGGCCGTCCCGATGGTGACCGCCTCCTCGCCCTCGTCGACCTACGGATCCACTCCCCCCGCGATCACCGCCTCCGTGACCGGCTCCCCCTCGGGGACGGTCTCCTGCGGCGCCTTCGCGGCGTCCGACACCGGATTCACGACGCCGCTGGCGCTCTCCGCGACGACCCCCGTCGGCCGCTACCCCACGCGCTGCTCCGGCCTGACGAACCCCTCGGGACAGCTGATCACCATCGACGGCGCGCTCACGATCTCGCCGGCGCCCCTCTCTGTGACCGCGTCGAGCCCCGGGACGCAGGCGCACGGCACCGCGACCGCCCCGACGGTCACCTGCACGGCCGACGGCTTCGCAGGAACCGACCGGTTCGTCACCGAGCCGACCGGCGCCTACTACACGGCGGACGGCACCGGGAAGGTGACGATCGGAGCGCGCACGCCCGTCGGCGACTACGTCACGCGGTGCGACGGAGGCGACGCGGGGCCGAACTACACCCTCCGGTCGATCCCCGGCACCTTCGCGCTGGCCGACCGCTCGGCCCCCGTCGTGACCGTGCCCGCCGCCGTCACGGCCGAGCCGGCCGACGTCTCCGGCGCCGTCGTCACCTTCGCGTCCTCCGCGCAGGACGCGGTCGACGGAGCCGTGGGCTCGACCTGCACGCCCGCCTCGGGAAGCGTCTTCCCGATCGGGGACACGACGGTCGACTGCACCGCGGACGACGAGGCCGGCAACACCGGCACGTCCTCGTTCCGGATCACGGTCCGGAAGTTCTCGCAGACGGTCGCCTTCACCTCCTCGCGGCCGACCGCGCCGACGGCGCTGGGCACCTTCACTCCGACGGCCACCGGCGGCGGCTCCGGGAGCCCCGTCTCGATCGGAGCGACCGGATCCTGCGCGATCGCCGACGGCGTCGTGACCTTCACCCGGAGCGGCACCTGCACCGTGACCGCGGATCAGGCCGGCGACGACCACTACACCGCGGGGCGCGCCTCCTTCGATCTCGAGGTCGCGAAGGCGTCGCAGACGCTGACGGTCGCGGTGCCGAGGACCGGCGTCCTGGAGTCGACCGGCGTCGCCACGGCGACCTCGAGCTCGGGACTGCCGGTGCTCGTCAGGACCTTCTTCGGCTGCACCGTCGCCCCCGACGCGACGGGTGCGCAGATCCTGACCTACACCGAGCCCTCGACCTGCGGCGTGCAGTTCGACCAGCCGGGCGACGACGTGTACGCGGCCGCCGACGGCCTGGTGCGCTTCGTCCCGATCTCGCGGATCCCCCAGACGGTCGTCGTCACCTCGACTCCGCCCGACCGGGTGTTCACCGACGACCGGTACACGGTCGAGGCGACCGGCGGCGGCTCGGGCAACCCGCTCGTGATCGCGGTGATCGAGAACGGCAACTGCACCATCGCGGACGACGTGGTGACGTTCTTCGGCGACGGCACCTGCACGGTGACGATCGACCAGGCCGCGGACGATCGACACGACGCCGCTCCGCAGGTCCGGCAGGTCATCACGGTCGGGACTCCCGAGGGGAACCTCTCCTTCGGGAGCACCGCGCCCCCGCACGCGATGTCGCTCGAGACGTACCGGCCGACGATCGTGCCCGGCCCGTCGAAGGGCGTGCCCGTGCTCTCCGCGAGCCGAGACTGCTCGATCCTCCCGGACGGAGTGACCGTGCGGAACGACGGGGCCGGGCTCTGCGTGCTGTCCCTCGACCAGCCCGGAGACGGCTACTGGCCCGCGCGGCACGCCGAGCAGGAGTACTCGATCTACTTCCTCCCGCAGACGGTCCGGATCACGAGCGCGCCTCCGGTCGGCGCCGTCCTCGGGGACACGTACCGCCCCGTGATCGAGGGCGGCGCCTCGGGCATCGCTCCGTTCCTCCTCACCACCGCGTCGTGCTCGGCGAAGGACGGCGTGGTCACCTTCACCACGAAGGGCGTCTGCGGCGTCTTCGCCTACCAGAACGGCAACCGGCAGTACGACAGCGCCCGGCCCGCCGTGCAGGAGGTGGAGGTCGGCTACGCGCCCGGCTCCGTGGCGTTCACGACCGCCGTCCCGACCGACGCGGAGGTCGGCGGATCCTTCACTCCCGCCTTCACGCGCGGACCGTCCTCCGGCCCCTCGGTGCTCAGCGTCTCGGGCGCCTGCTCCGACGGCGAGAACGGCGCCGTCCGGTTCGACTCCGCGGGCACCTGCACGCTGACGGCGATCCACTACCGCGACGCCACCTACGGCACCGCGCGGGCGGTCCAGACCTTCGAGGTCACCGCGATCGCGCAGACCGTCGCCTTCACCTCGACCGCGCCGTCGACGGCCGCGTCCGGCGACACGCTCACTCCGACCGCGACGGGCGGCGCCTCCGGGCTCCCCGTGACGATCGGAGCGACCGGCGCCTGCACGCTCGCCGACGGCGTCGTCACCTTCGCCGGCAGCGGCACCTGCACCGTCACGGCGGACCAGGCGGGAGACGGGCGCTACGCGGCGGCGGCGCAGGCCTCGCAGACCGTCGCGGTCACGCAGCTCGCGGGGACCGTCGCGTTCGGCGGCGATGCTCCGGCCGCGGCCCGGGTCGGGGGCTCCTCGACGGCCGCGGTCGTCGCCGGCCCCTCCAGTGCTCCCCCGGTGCTGACGGCCTCCGGCGCCTGCTCCGTCGGGCCCTTCCGACTGGTCTCCTACGACTCCGCCGGCACCTGCACGCTGACGCTGGACCAGGCGGGCGACTCCCGCCACAGCGCAGCGCCGACGGCGGTGCGCAGCTTCGAGATCACCCGGACCGCGCAGACCGTGGCCTTCACCTCGCAGGCGCCGGACTCGGCGCTCGCGGGCGGCACCTACCGTCCGACCGCGACCGGAGGAGCCTCCGGGCGGCCCGTGGTGCTCGGAGCCTCCGGGTCCTGCACGCTCACCAACGGGGTCGTCGCCTTCACCGGATCGGGCACCTGCACGGTGACCGCCGACCAGACGGGCGACACCCGGTACGACGCGGCGGAGCGGGCCTCGCAGGTGATCGCGGTCGGACTGCTCGCGGGCACCGTCTCCTTCGGCGGCAGCGCGCCGACCGGCGCGACGGTCGGCGGGACGACCACCCCGCGGATCGTCGCCGGACCGTCCACGGCGCGTCCGGTGCTGACCGCCTCCGGAGCATGCTCGGCGGCCGCGGGAGTGGTGTCCTACGACTCCGTCGGCACCTGCACGCTGACGCTCGACCAGGCGGGCGACTCGCGGTACGGCGCCGCTCCGCAGTCCGTCCGCACCTTCGCGATCGGCGCCCTCGGCCAGACGCTGGCGTTCGCCTCGCCGGTCCCCGACGCGGCGGTCGCGGGGGGCTCCTACACGCCCGTCGTGACGGCCGGCGCGTCGAGCGCCCCCGTGGTGCTCGGAGCGGCCGGGTCCTGCACGGTCGCGGACGGCGTCGTGACCTTCACCCGCTCCGGCACCTGCACGGTGACCGCGGACCAGGCCGGGGACGAGCGCCACTCGGCGGCTCCGCGGATCACGCAGTCGGTGGAGGTCGGCACGGCGGCGGGAGCGGTGTCGTTCCGCGACGCCGCTCCGACGGACGCCCGGATCGGCGGCTCCTGGACCCCGTCGATCGTCCGCGGCCCGTCGAGCGCCGACCCGGTGCTGGACGCCTCCGACTCCTGCTCGCTGGGAGAGGACGGCACGGTGTCCTACGACTCCGTCGGCACCTGCACGCTGACGCTGGACCAGGCCGGCGACGACGCTCACGCGCCCGCGGAGCAAGTCGTCCGGACGTTCCCGATCGGCAAGGCGCTGCAGACGGTCGCCTTCACCTCCGCGGCTCCGAGCACGGCGACCGCGGGCGGCCGCTACACGCCGACCGCGGCGGGCGGCTCCTCCGGTCTGCCGGTCACGATCGGCGCCACGGGCGCGTGCTCGCTCGCGAGCGGCGTCGTGACCTTCAGCGGATCCGGCACCTGCACCGTCACCGCGGATCAGGCCGGCGACGCCTCGCACGACGCGGCTCCCCGGGCGACCCAGTCGATCGCGGTCACCGCGGTCGTCCCGCAGAAGAAGAAGGCGCAGAAGGTCGCCTTCTCGACCGCGATGCCGTCCTCGCCCGAGAAGGGGATCGCCTACCCGGTCGCGGCCACCGCCTCCTCCGGTCTGCCCGTGAAGCTGTACGCGAGCGGCAGCTGCACGCTGACCGCCACCGGCGCGGGCACGGCGACGGTGCGGCTGACGGGCGCGGCGAGCTGCACCGTCCGGGCCACGCAGGCGGGCGACTCCGCGTGGCTCGCCGCGACCTCGGTGACGCAGTCGCTGCAGGTGAAGTCCTCCACCCGCGCCGACCTGACGCTGACGCTGGCGCCGGCGCCGGGACTGGCGGCGACGGCCCCGCTCTCGGGCACGATCACCGTCCGGAACACCGGCACCCGGGACGCGGCGACGACGACCACCCGAGTCGTCGTCAGCGGAACGGTGGCGAGTGCGCCCGGCGCCGTGCAGACGAAGGGCTCGGCCGCGGGCACGACGGTCCTCACCTGGACCGCGCCGAGCGTCTCGGCCGGGCGGAGCACCACCTACTCGGTGACGCTCGTCGACCGGCCGGCCGCCACGACGATCGACGCCAGGGTGTCGACCGCCGCCGCCGATCCCACGCCGGCGAACAACGCGGTCAGGCGCACCTTCCGGTAGAGGCTGCGGGGAGGGAGGGGTGTCGCGCCGCGTTGCCCGCTCCCTCCCCGACCGCTACGGTCGCGGGGACGCTCCGGGGGACGGGGCTCGCGAGGGGGGCCCGTGGACCGGTTGAGGCGACGCGCGCTGCTGCTGGGGATCGCCTCCTCGGCGGTCGCGCTGACGGGGTGCACGCCCGCCCGGCCCGCTCCCGCGGCGCTCCCGCCGAGCACGGCGCCGGCGGCGGTGCTGCCGTCCGCCGCTCCGACGGCCGTCCCGACCCCTCCCCGCCCCGTGCCGACCATGACCGCCGCGGCGACTCCGGTGCGGCGGAAGGCGCCGCTGCCCTCCGGCACGATCTCGGAGCTGCCCGGCGAGGGGAGCACGCTCGCCTGGACCGTCGACGACGGCGCCGACTCCGACGTGGTCGCCGCCTACGCGCAGTTCGCCCGCGACACCGGCACCCGGCTGACCTTCTTCCTCAACGGGAAGTACGACTCGTGGACCGCGAACGCGCCGCTGCTGGCTCCGCTCGTCGCCTCGGGGCAGGTGCAGCTCGCGAACCACACCTGGTCGCACGCCGACCTGACGAGCCTCTCGAGCGACGGCGTGCAGGAGGAGCTGGGCCGCAACGGCGACTTCATCCGCTCGACCTACGGGGTGGAGGCGGCGCCCTTCTACCGGCCGCCGTTCGGCTACACGGACGAGCGGAGCCGGGCCGCCGCGGCGGCGATCGGCTACACGGCGACGGTGCTCTGGTACGGCTCGCTCTCGGACTCGGGGCGGATCACGCCGGAGCAGGTGGTCGGCTTCGCGGACCAGTGGTTCCTGCCGCAGCACATCGTGATCGGGCACGCCAACTTCGATCCGGTGACGCAGGTCTACGCGCGGCTCGTCGACATCCTCCGCGAGCGCTCGCTCGAGACGGTGACCCTCCGCGACGTGTTCGCGGTCTGAGCGCCTCCCCGGCGGCGCAGGTCAGCGCGCGGGTCAGCGGAGCGCGGCGCGCGCGGCGGCGGAGACGGCCGCGGCGACCGCGTCGAGGGCGGGCGTGTGCAGGGCCCACTGCTGCCAGTAGAGGGGGACGTCGACGGGGTCGCCGCCCAGCTCGACGAGGCCCTCGCCGCCGACCGGGGCCTGCAGCTCGGGCAGCATCCCCCACCCCATGCCCAGGCGCACGGCCCGCTCGAAGTCGGTCGATCCGGGGACGCGGTGCTGCGGCGGTCTGCCGTCGACGCCGGCGGCCCGGAGGAAGTCGTCCTGCAGGCGGTCCTTCTCGTCGAAGACGACCAGCGGAGCGCTCGCGAGGCCGGCCGTGCCGCCGTCCGGGAACCAGCGCTCGGCGAACGCAGGCGAGGCCATGGCGCGGTACCGCATCACTCCGAGGGGCGCGACGGTGCAGCCGAGCACCGCCTCCGACTCTCCGGTGACGGCCGCCAGCACGGTGCCGTCGCGGAGGAACGCGGTGGTGTGCGCCTGGTCCTCGCGATGCAGCTCCACCACGACGTCGGGGACGGAGGCGAGCGCGGGCAGCACCCAGGTGGCCAGGGAGTCGGCGTTGACGGCGAGCGGGAGGACGACGGGGCCCGCCCCCGCCGCGTCCTCGCCGCCGAGCGAGCGGACGGCGTCGTCGGCGAGGAGCTCGATCTGACGGGCGAGGCGGAGGAGCCCGGCACCGGCCTCGGTCGCGACGACGGGGCGCGAGCGCACCAGCAGGACGCGGCCGGCGGCGGTCTCGAGCGCCTTGATCCGCTGGCTGAGGGCGGAGGGGGTGATGTGCAGGGCCCGGGCGGCGGCGTCGAAGGAGCCGTACCGGACGGAGGCGGCGAGCGCGCGCAGGCGGGAGAGGTCGAGGTCGTCTGTCAGCATCAGTGCTGCTTACGGTACTGAAGGAGCATGAGCTGGTCTACAGGAGCGCCCCGCCCTAGCGTCGGAGCGTGTCCCCCCTCCTCGCCGCCCTCTCCGGCCTCGGCTTCGGCCTCTCGCTCATCATCGCGATCGGCGCGCAGAACGCCTTCGTGCTCCGCCAGGGCCTCCGCCGCGAGCACGTGCCCGCCGTCGTCGCGATCTGCGCGCTCTGCGATGCCGCGCTGATCGTGCTCGGGATCGCGGGGATCGGAGCGGTCCTGGAGTCGGCGCCGTGGCTGCTGGTGGTGATCCGCTGGGGCGGCATCGCCTTCCTCCTCGCCTACGCGGTGATGGCGGCGAGGCGCGCACTGCGGCCGGGGACCCTCGACGGCGATCCGGCCGGCGCCTCGACGTCGCTCCGCACGGCGATCGGCACGTGCCTGGCGCTCACGCTGCTGAACCCGCACGTCTACCTCGACACGGTCGTGCTGCTCGGGTCGGTGGCGAACACGCACGGCGACGAGCGCTGGTGGTTCGGGGCGGGGGCGGCGGCCGGGAGCGTGCTGTGGTTCACCGCTCTCGGCTTCGGGGCGCGGGCGCTGCGGCCGCTGTTCCGGAGCCGCGGGGCCTGGCGGATCCTCGACGCGGCCGTGGCGGTCGTGATGGTGGTGCTGGCGGTGTCGCTCGCGCTGCACTGAGGGCCTGGTGGTGCACTGCTTGTTCTACTAACATTGTGAACATGTTGTTCCGGGTCGACCACTCCGCGGCGGGCTCGCTCGCCGACCAGCTGGAGTCGCAGGTGCGCTCGGCCGTCGCCCGGGGCGAGCTCTCGGCGGGCGACCGCCTGCCGCCCGCCCGCGAGCTCGCCGACTCGCTCGGCATCAACATGCACACCGTGCTGCGCGCGTACGCCGCCCTGCGCGACGACGGGATCCTCCAGATGCGCCGGGGCCGCGGCGCGTGGATCACGGAGTCGGCCGGGCCCGGGCTCGTGCGCGTGACCGCCCTGGTCGACGAGCTGCTCGCGGAGGCCCGCCGCAGCGGCATCACCCCGGCGGAGCTCGTCCGCCTGATCGAGAGGACCGGATCATGACCGCCACCGCCGACCGCCGCCGCGAGCTCCTCGCCGCCGCGTCCCTCCTGCTCCCCGCCGCCGGAGTGCTCGTCTCACGCCTCGTCCTGGACGACGCGCTGCCCGCGGAGCTCGCCTCGCACTGGTCGGGCACCGGGGCGGCCGATGCGACCGCGTCGACGGGCGCTCTGCTCGCGATCGCCCTCGTGCTCTCCGGGCTCCCGGCCGTCGCGGGCGTCGTGGCGGCGGTCGTCGGGCGCGCCCCGCGGCTCCTGCTGGCGACCCTCGGCCTCGTGGCCGGGCTGGGCGCCTCCGCCTGGGCGACCTCGGTCGGCACGACGCTCGCGGCCGGGCGCGCCGAGGGGGCGGAGCTCGGCGGGTGGCTGCTCGCGCTGCTCGGAGGGATGCTCTTCGCCGTCGTGCCCGCGCTGATCGCTCCGGGCACCCGGCGCGCCTCCCGCCTGGCCGCCGGCCGCCTGCCGCTGGCGGCGGAGGAGACCGGCGCCTGGTCGCAGACGCTGACGGGCCCGGTGTTCGCCGTCGCCGCGATCGCCACGGCGGCGGGCGCGGCCCTCTCCCTCGCGACGCTCGCCGCGGCGGGCGCCACCGGTCCGGCGATCGCGATGGCCGTCGTCCTCGGCGTCGTCGCGCTGGTGCTCCTCTCCTTCTCCCGCCTGAGGGTGACCGCCGACCGCCGCGGCCTCCGCGTCGTCACGACCGCCCTCGGCATCCCGCTGCGCCGCATCCCGCTCGACACCATCGCCTCGGCCGGCACGGCCCAGCTGCGGCCGTCGGAGTGGGGCGGCTGGGGGTACCGGGTGATGCCGGGCCGCTCGGCGGTCATCCTGCACGCCGGGCCGGGGCTGGTGGTGACGACGGACCGCTCGCGCGAGTTCGCGATCAGCCTCGACGACCCCGAGACCCCCGCGGCGCTGCTCGAGACCCTGCGCTCGCGGGCCTGAGGCGCCGACCCGTCAGTCGACCACGATCCGGACGAGCGTCGTGACGGCATCCACCGCGTTCACGTAGGAGTAGTGCCGCGAGGTCGGGAAGGCGAGGTGCCGTCCGGGCTCCAGCCGCACGGGCTCCTCGCCCTCCCGCTCCAGGAGGAGCGCGCCGGCGGTGACGAGCAGGATCTCGTGCCACCCCTCGGGGTCGGGCTGCGCGTCGTAGCGGTCCCCCGGACCGAGCGTCCAGGTCCAGAGCTGGGCCTCCCGGCGCGCGGGGACGGAGGAGAGCAGGACGGCGACGCTCGCCTCGCCCGCTCCCCGCCAGGCGACCTGGTCGATCGCCGCGGGCGCGGATCCCGGGGCCGAGACGAGTGCAGTGAACGTGGTGCCGAGGGCGGTCGCGAGGCGGTCGACTCCGGTCAGCGAGATGTTGGCCTCGCCGGCCTCGGCCGCGACGATCGTCCGCCGGCTGATACCCGAGCGCGCCGCCAGCGCGGACTGGCTCAGCCCGGCTCCGCGCCGCGCGAGGCGGAGGTTGCCGCCCAGGTGGGCGAGGACGGGAGCCGACATGCGCACTATTCTGCACCGACAGGCCCCTGTTGCTCCTAGGATGTGCAGAATGATGCACATCTCGCCGCTCCGGGGCCTCCGCTTCACCCGTCCGGAGTGGGCGCTCATCGGCATCACCGCGATCTGGGGCGGGACCTTCCTCGCCGTGCACATCGCGATGGAGCACAGTGGTCCGCTGTTCTTCGTCGGGATGCGGTTCGCGATCGCGGGACTGATCAGCGCGGTCGTGTTCCACCGGTCGCTCCGGGGGATGCGGCGGATCGATCTCGCGGCCGGCGTCGTGATCGGGGTGATGATCTTCGCGGGCTACGGCCTGCAGAGCTACGGGCTGCAGACGATCACGAGCAGCACCTCCGCGTTCCTCACCGCGCTGTACGTGCCGCTGGTGCCGCTGCTCCAGTGGGTCGTGTTCCGTCGCCGTCCGGGCGTGCTGACGCTGGTGGGCGTCGCGCTGGCGTTCGTCGGACTGCTCCTGATCGCGGGCCCGCAGCCGGGCGTCGCGCTCGGAGCGGGCGAGGTGGCGACGATCGTGAGCACGCTGCCGATCGCGGCGGAGATCATCCTGATCGGCCTCGTCGCCGGACGCGTGGACCTCGGCCGGGTGACCGTGGTGCAGCTGCTGGTCGCCGGCGCGCTCGGGTTCGCCTCGATGCCCGTCGCAGGCGAGGCGGTCCCGGCGTTCTCGGGGGCCTGGCTGATCCCCGCGCTCGCGCTCGGGGCGAGCAGCTGCCTGATCCAGCTGACGATGAACTGGGCTCAGCGCTCGGTCTCGCCGTCGCGCGCCACGATCATCTACTCCGCCGAGCCCGTCTGGGCCGGTCTGATCGGCCGCCTCGCCGGCGACCGGCTCCCCGCGCTCGCCCTGCTCGGGGCGGGGTTCATCGTCGCGGGCACGCTCGTCAGCGAGCTGAAGCCGCGCCGCGAGCCTGCGCCGCCGGCTCTCAGGTGACGGCGGGGAGGGCGGCGGAGGCGACGAGCGCGCCGCCGGCGTCGGTGATCTCGACGGCGGCGACGGACTCGCGCAGGACGGCCGCGTTCATCTCGCAGTCGAGCTCCGCGGAGCTGCCGAGGAAGGAGCCGGACGGGAGCCGCTCGCCGGAGCCAGTGACCAGCACGAGGTCGTAGCTCTCGCCGAGGGCGAAGCCGGTCCCGCGGAGGATCGTCTCGGTGCCCCAGGTGTGCGCGACCAGCGAGCCGTCGAGCGTCACGCCCTCCGTCCGCTCGTCGAAGGCGATCGCCTCGACGGCGCCGAGCGTCCCGGGCGGTCCCGCGACGGGGCGCTCCTCGGCGGACCGCAGGGCCACTCCGGCGACGCCGCCCACGACGAGGAGCGCGGCCGCCGCGGCGACGGCCAGGACGGCACGGAGACGCGAGGCACGGCGGCGCGGGGCCCGGCGGCGCGAGGCACGCAGACTCTCCCCGCGCTCGGGCCGCTCCCCGGCGAGCGCCGCGACGCGCGACCGCAGCTCCGGCGACGGCTCCGCCTCCTCCCAGCGGCCCAGCGCGCCGACCCGGTCGACCACCGCGCCGAACGACGCGAGCTCGGGGTCGATCGAGGGGTCGGCGGCGCGCAGGCTCTCGAACTCCCGCGTCTCCTCGGCGGAGAGGTCGCCGGCGAGGGCCGCGGCGAGGAGCTCCTCGCGGCGGCCGCCGGGCTCGTCTCCGTCGGGCTGGTCTCGGTCGATCACGATCTCTCCTCGTCGGTGGGTCCGGCGCTCGCGAGGTGACCGCGGAGCGCTCGGAGAGCGTAGAAGGCGCGGCTGCGCAGGGTGGCGACCGGCACGCTCGTGGCGGCCGACAGCTCGGCGTAGGTCTCGCCGTTCAGGTGGACGGCGACGACGACCTGCCGGTGCTCGGCGGAGAGCCGCGCGAGCGCCTCGGCGATCGCGAGCGGCTCGAGGGGGTCGCGGTCCTCCGCGGGCACCTCCTCCAGAATCTCGGCCTCGACCAGGCGCGGCAGGCGCCGGCGCGAGCGGTGCACGTCGATGACGACGTTGCGGGCGATGGCGAAGAGCCAGGTGCGGGTGCTGGCACGCTCGGCGGAGTAGCTCGCCCGCGAGCGCCAGGCGCGCAGGAACGTCTCCTGCACGCAGTCCTCGGCGAGGCCGCGGTCACGCAGGGCGTTGAGCGCGAAGCCGAGCAGGGCGGACCCGTGCTCGTCGAAGGCGGCGGCCGGGTCGAACCCCGCCGTCCGGGGCTCGAGGCGCACCACCGGAGCCGGGACCTCCGAGTGCTCGCGCGGCATCGCGGGCCCTTCGTCTCGTCGTGCCGTCGCCGTGCGCGCCACACCGCCTCCTCGTCGGGACCGGTGGTCCGTCGGAAGGGGGTACGGCCGCGGCGGCGGCGGCGTTCATCGGAGGCGAGGACCGTCTCCGTGAAGATCCTCTCAGATGGAGTGAACGCAGCGCCGCTTCCGGCCGTACTCCCTGCATCGGGCCCGCTCGGCGCTCGCGATCGAAAGGCTCCACCATGACGAAGACGTCCCCCGCGCGGAACCGCGCCGGCCGCCGCCTGCTCTCCCTCGGCGGCATCACCGCCGTCGCCGCCGCCTCCTTCTTCGCCGCCGCGCCGGCCCAGGCCGAGACCGAGGTCGCCGAGCCGTCCTCGTTCACCAGCGCCTTCACGGTGATGGCGACGCCCGACCAGGTCGTGAACGCCGATTCCGCCGCGACCCCCGGCCAGCCCGGCGCCACGGGCGAGATGACCTTCCGGGTCAACAGCGACCTCGACGTCATCTGCTACGACATCACCCTCACCGGTGTGACCGGCGACTACCAGAGCCCCGCGAAGACCGCGACGCACATCCACCAGGCGGCGCTAGGCAAGGCGGGCCCGCCGCGCATCGCGTTCCCGAACCCGGCCCCGGTCGGAGACGGCCCCCGCACCAGCAGCGGCTGCCTGCAGGGCCCCTTCACCACGGGCATCCAGGCGAACGGGGCCGACACCGGCGCCGGATTCACGCTGAAGGCCCTCGAGGCCGATCCCGCCGCCTTCGCGGGCGACTCCCACACGGCCTCGTATGCGGCTGGCGTCGTCCGCGGCCAGCTCTCGCAGGTGCCGGTCGGCGGCCTCCAGACCGGTGGCGGCGCGACCGCCGCCGGGAGCGACGCCACGGGCCCGTCCGGTCTCGCCGCGATGGCCGGCCTCGGAGCCGTCGCCGCCCTCGGCGCGGCCGGAGTGGTCGTCGCCCGCCGGCGCACCGCCTCCTGATCGTGGGCACCCGGTCGAGGAGCGGCGCGGCGGCACTGTGCGCCGTGCTGCTCCTCGCGGGGTGCGCCGCCGCGGACGGGAGCGGAGGAGCGGAGACGCCCGCGAGCGCGCCCGCGCCTCCGGCCCTCGCTTCTGCTCCCCCGGTCACTCCTCCCCCGGTCCCCGTGCCCGACCCCGCCGCTGCGGCGCCCGCGCGCACCGTCGGCGTCGAGCCCGCCCGGCTGAGCGTGCCCGCGATGGGCCTGGACGAGCCGCTGATCGCGCTGGGCATCCAGTCGGACGGGGCGATGGAGGTGCCGGTGGACTACGACGACGTCGGCTGGTTCTCGGGAGGCGGGCGCCCGGGTGGCAGCGGCCGCACCGTGATCGCGGCGCACGTCGACTCGCGGTCCGGTCCCGCGGTCTTCTTCCGCCTCGGCGAGCTCGCCCCGGGCGATGAGATCGCGGTGAGCGGAGTGGACGGCTCCGACCACCGCTACCGGGTGACGGCGGTCGAGTCCCACGCCAAGGCCGCGTTCCCCACCGCCCGCGTCTTCGGCGCGACCCTCGAGGAGGAGCTGATCCTCGTGACCTGCGGAGGCGAGTACGACACGGCGATCGGCCGCTACCGGGACAACCTGGTGGTGTTCGCCTCCCCGCTCTGAGGCCCGCCACGGAGGCGCGGCACAGAGGGGCGGCACGACCGCCCGGCATCGTGCCGCGGACGGTGGCGCAGAGCACAGCACGAGAGCCCCGCCGGCGCAAGGGTCCGGGCGCGCGCACGCCGTGTGGTCGGATGGGGAGGGTCGGCCCCCCGCCGCCGCTCCCCTCCCGCTCCCCACCGCCGTGGCGCGGCCGATCCGACAGGACGCCCGTGTCCACCAGCCCCCGCCCCACCCTCTTCGCCCTGCCCGGACTCGGGCTCGACGGCCGCGCCTTCGACGCGCTCGGCCGCGAGCTCGCCGACGTCGCGGACCTCGTCGCGCTCGACCTGCCCGGTGGATCCGGGACCTCGCTCGAGGAGATGACCGCTGCCACGATCCGCCGGATCCGCGAGCACGGCTCCTCCCGCTGGTTGCTCCTCGGGCACAGCATGGGCGGGAAGATCGCCTCGCTCGTGGCCTCCCGCACGGTCACCGGCCGCTCGGGCCTGTTCGGGCTCGCGGGCGTCGTGCTCCTCGCCGGGTCGCCGCTCTCGCCCGAGCCGATGGAGGAGGAGCGCCGCTCGACCATGCTCGGCTGGGTCGACGACGGGCACCTCGACGAGGCGCAGGCGCGCGAGTTCGTCGACCAGAACGTCGGCTCGCCGCTGCCCGCCGACGCCGACGCGGAGGTGCTGGCCGAGCTGCGCCGCTACTCCCCCGAGGGCTGGCGCGACTGGCTCGAGCACGGCAGCCGCGAGGACCGCACCGGAGAGGCCGCCCTCGGGGCCGTGCCCGCGCTCCTGATCGCGGGCGGTGAGGACGGCGACCTCGGCGCCGACGCGCAGCGCCGCCTCAACGGCTCCCTCTACTCCCGTGCCCGGCTGCTCACGCTCGCCGGGGCGGGCCACCTGCTGCCGTTCGAGCGCCCGGTCGAGGTGGCGGCGGCGATCCGCCGGTTCTGGGAGGAGGAGGCCGGCACGGCGCCGTCGGTCCCGGCCGACGTCGGCGCGGCCATCGCCTCCGCCCGGACCTCCACGCGGGTGCGCGGGCTGCTGGCCGTGCGCGCGCTCGCCGACGACCCGGAGTACGCGCCGCGCGCCCTGACCGTCGCCCAGCTCGCGGAGCTGCGCGCGATCGCCGACCGGGTCGTCCCGCAGGAGGGCGGCCGGATCGACCTGGCCGCACGGGTGGACACGCAGCTCGCGAACGGCGAGGGCGACGGCTGGCGCAACGCCGACCTGCCGGCCGACCCGATCGCCTACGGTCTGGCGCTCGACGCCCTCCGGGGCTTCGCCGACCTCGGCCCCGCCGAGCAGGACGCGCGCCTCACCGCGATCGCCGACGGCTCCGCGGAGCCCGGCGACCGCTCGGCCGGCGGGCTCGGTGCCGAGCAGCTGACCGCCTGGTTCGAGGACTGCCGCGTCGACCTCGTGAAGCAGTGGCTGGCGCACCCCGCGTCGATGGCGCGGATCGGCTACGACGGCTACGCCAGCGGCGGCGACACGCTGCCGCTCGTGACGGGCTTCCGCCTGCTCGGCGCCGACGACCGCGAGACCTGGGAACCGACGACGAGGAGTCACCGATGAACACGACCGGCATGCGCCGCTTCCCGCTCGACGAGACGGTCGACGCCGTCGTGATCGGCACCGGGGCCGGCGGAGCGCCCCTGCTCTCGGTGCTCGCCGCTCGCGGGCTGCGCGTCGTCGCCCTCGAGGCCGGGCCGCACTTAGATCCGCTCGGCCACACCGCCGACGAGACGGCGGCCGTCGAGATCAACTGGATGGAGGAGCGCCTCAGCGGAGGCGAGACTCCCACCGCCTTCGGGCAGAACAACAGCGGCCGCGGGGTCGGCGGCTCGACGCTGCACTGGGGAGCGTTCACGCCCCGCCCCGACCCGCGCGACCTGCGACTCCGGAGCGACTCCGGCGTCGGCCGCGACTGGCCGATCGAGCACGCCGAGCTCACCGCGTACATCGAGAAGGTGGAGGCGACGATCGGAGTGGCGGGCCCGGCCGAGTACCCGTGGGACCCGTCGCGCCGCTACCTGCAGGGCCCGCTCGCGCGGAACGCCTCGGCCGACATGATGCTGCGCGGCTGCGCGGCGATCGGGATGCGCGCGACCGACGCGCCCGCCGCCGTGCTCAGCGGCCCGCGGGACGACGGCCGGCCCTCCTGCGTCAACTGCGGCCAGTGCCATCAGGGCTGCCGGACCGGCGCGAAGACGAGCATGGACGTGACCTACCTGCCGGAGGCGGTGCGGGCCGGTGCCGAGATCCGGGCCGACTCGTTCGTGCACGGCATCGAGCTGGACGCCGCGGGCCGCGTGTGCGCCGTGGTCTACACGAGCGGCGGAGTGGAGCACCGGCAGCGCTGCTCCGCCCTGTTCCTCTGCGCGGGCGGCGTCGAGACGCCCCGGCTCCTCCTGCACACCGGCATCGCGAACAGCAGCGGCCAGGTGGGCCGGAACTTCCTGGCGCACGGGGCGACCCAGGTCTGGGGCACCTTCGAGAACGAGATGCGCGGCTACCGCGGCTACCCCTCCTCGGTGATCACCGAGGACACCGTCCGCCCGGCCGACGCCGACTTCGCGGGCGGCTACCTGATCCAGAGCCTCGGAGTGATGCCGCTGACCTACGCGACGACGCTCGCCCGTGGCGCGGGCCTCTGGGGCAGAGATCTGATGGACGCGCTCGACGGCTACCGTTTCGCGGCGGGCGTCGGGATCAACGCCGAGTGCCTGCCCGCCGACGGCAACCGGCTGGAGCTGACCGACGAGCTGGACGAGCACGGGGTGCCGAAGGCGCGCATCACGTTCTCGGCGGGCGCCAACGAGGAGGCGATCGACCGGCACGCGATCCGGACGATGACCGCGATCGTGGAGGCGGCCGGCGCGACGAGCACGCGGGTGATGGCGCGCACGGCGCACACGCTCGGCACCGTGCGGATGGGCACCGACGCGGGCGACGCCGTGATCGACGCGGACGGCCGCAGCTTCGACGTGCCGAACCTCTGGGTGTGCGACAACTCGGTGTTCCCGAGCGCGCTGATCGCGAACCCGGCGCTCGCGACGATGGCGCTCTCGCTGCGGACGGCGGACCGCTTCCTGGTGGCGTAGCGTCGCGGCGGCGGGACGGCTGCGGGGCGGGACGACGGGCGAGGTGCTCCTCCGCGTCGCCGACTGACCGCGCGTGCCCGCCCGGACTGCTCGCCCGGACTGCGCACCCCGCCGGAGCAGCCGAGGGGCGGTGCGGGGCGCCAGCGCAGTCCCGAGACACGCTGCCCGAACGGCGGGCCGACGCGACGGCATGTGACGGCGGTTAGGCGCGCGCTGAGCTGCCGAGGTGCTGAGCTGCCGAGGTGCTGCATCGTGGTGGCTGAACGGCGGCATGGCGAACGGCGGCGGCACGGCCCTGGTGTCGGCACGGTGTCAGGCGACGGTGCGGCCCCGGTGACGGTCCGCGCCTCAGCGGCGGTGGTGCGGCGGTGGTGCGACGGTGCGGCCGCGTGAACCCGAGCGAAGGCGCAGATCCGAGCGTCAGTGGCGCGGCGGGAGGTCGCTGAGCACTCGCCTCCGAGCGACAGCACGGCCCGATCACCAGTGCGAACCCGCGCCATGGGCCGAACCCGCCCGACAGCCGATTCCCTCAGGGGTGCACGGCAGCACGGGAGCACGAAAGCACGGCAGCGCGGCAGCACGGCAGCACCGCAGCACCGCAGCACGGCAGCACCGCAGCACCGCAGCACGGCAGCACGGCAGCGTGTCAGAACGGCAGCGTGTCAGAACGGCGGCGGCCGGTCCTCGAACCTCGGGGTCGCGGGTGGGCCTGGACGGAGCCGTTCCTCGAGGCCCGGCGGGCGCGTGGTGATGCGGCGGCCGGTGGGGGTGGTCCAGTCGGCGGTGCCGTCGGGGTGGAGGACGTAGGTCCAGCGGTCGCCGTGCCGCACGTGGTGGTGGGCGACGCAGAGACTGGCGAGGTTGCCGGGGTCGGTGCCGCCGCCGTTTCGCCACTCGACGACGTGGTCGGCCTCGGCGCTCGCGGCGGAGCGGGTGCAGCCGGGGAAGCGGCAGGTCACGTCGCGGAGCTGGAGGAGGAGCCGCAGCTCGCGGTGCGGCAGTCGGCGTGTGCGCCCGACCGAGAGGACGGCGCCCGTCCGGGGCTCGGTCAGCACGCGGGTGACGGTCGCGGGGACGAGGCTCCGGGCGACGTCTGCGGGGATCGGGCCGTAGCCGTCGAGCTCGGCGGAGGCGTCGTCGGCGCCGGACGCGGTGCTCGCCGACAGGGTGACCCGCACCTCGGCGCGCACGCCGGTGACGAGGGTCGGAACGGGCCGATCGGCACCGACCGGGTCGGGCACCGTGCCGATGACGTCCGCATCGCAGAGGAGGTCGGCGAGAGCGTCGGCTCTCAGCTGGGCGAGGGTCCGCGCGTCGCCCGCTCGGGAGATCGCATCGACGGCGCCCGCCCCGGTGGTCCCGGCGGGCTCCGCTCCGGTCGTCCCGCTGGACTCCGCTCCGCAGGAGCCCGCTTCCGCGGCGTCGAGCGGCGGCGTCCCCTCCGCCGCGTCGCGGAGGATCCGGGCGATCCGGTCGAGGCGGCTGTACGCCCCCACGGCGACCGGGGCGGGGAGGAGGGCGCAGAGCGTCGCCATGCCGTCGACCTCGGGGGTCAGCCAGACCGCGCGGTCCTCGCGGGCACGTCGGTGCCGCTCGGCGAGGGGCTGCTCGTGGAGCTCCTCCCGCAGTCGGGCCAGAGCGCGCCGCAGCTGGGTCGGCGTGGTGCGGGCCGCGAGCTCGGCCGCCCGCGTATCGAACGCGGCGCGGGAGCCCGGAGGCAGGGTGGCCGCTACGGCGCAGACGACCTGGCCCGCCTCCCACCGCAGGCGCGCCCCGGCGAGGGCGGCGCGGGTGGCCGGCAGGTCTTCGACGAGGAGGCGCGCGTGGTCGAGCTCGCGGGAGGCGACCCGCTCGGAGACTCCGAGGGCGACGGCGAACTCCGCACGGATCGATCGCTCGGCGAGGTCGCTCGACGCGTGGGACGCCGAGCCGCGGGCGAACGACCCCGGATGCTCGAGCGCGGCCCGGTGCCCGGCGTGCAGCTCCTCGGCCGCGGCCAGGAGCAGCGGGGACGCCGAACGGGCCAGCGCGGCGGCCCGGTCGCCGCGAGCACGCACCTCGCTGAGCACCGCCTCCGCTGCTGTCGACCCGCTGATCATCGTCATACGTGTATTCAATCAGCGACCACCGACATGGAAGCGACGGATCGTCACATCCGTGGAGAACCGGCGTGAGGCCCTCTTGTGGATGGAGGGATCACCGCAGCCGACGCCGCACATCCCTGCCGTCCTCGGGGCGGCGCGCGCAGGACACCGGCGCAACACCCCGCCACACGCACCGCCACACGCCCCCCGCTCACGCGAACCGCACCGCCACACACGCCCCCGCTCACCCGATCCGCACCGCCACACGCACCCGCTCACCCGAACCGCACCGCCACACGCCCCCGCTCACCCGAACCGCACCGCCACACGCACCCGCTCACCCGAACCGCACCGCCACACGCCCCGCTCACCCGAACCGCACCGCCACACGCCCCCGCTCACCCGAACCGCACCGCCACACGCCCCCGCTCACCCGAACCGCACCGCCACACCCCCTGCCTAATCAACAAAACTCCAACGCCACACGACCA